>CAMCXA010000048.1 GCA_945883115.1 Alsobacter soli | reverse complement strand
AACCGTGACCGTCTATCTGCTTTCGACGATCCGGCAATCGTCTCGCGCTACTTGTGCTTGCCTGAAGACATCCGCAATGATGTAGTGAAGAGTAAGGGTAGCAAACGCTCGCGCGCTGTTCTTGCCGGTATCGCCGCAGCCATCGCGATTGAACAGGTGGCCCCCATCCGCCGCAAGAATCTGGCGGCTCTTTCACTTGTTGATAATCTGGTCCAGCGCGGTAACAGGCTCTACCTCGTCTATAGTGAGGACGAGACCAAGAACGAGATCGCCATCGAGTTCGAGTTGCCCGCCGAGACGGTCGATATCCTCGCCTGGTATGTGCGCGAATGGCGGCCTAGCTTGTTATCGCTTCCGAACAACGCACTTTTCCCGGGCGAGAATGGCAAAGCCAAACATCCAAACACGATCAGCACGCAGGTGAGCGATACGATCAAGCGTTATGTCGGCATTCCATTCAACATGCATCTCTTCCGCCACGCTGGCGGCAAGATCTTTCTGGATTCAAAGCCTGGCCACTACGAGGTCGTCCGCCGTGTTCTTGGCCATAAGTCGCTTGCAACGACGACAAGCATCTACACAGGTGCCGAGACACGCTCGGCCGGACAACTCTTTGCCCAAGTTATCAATGACCGGCGTCTCGATCTTCAGGCTGAACTCAAATCCAAACGCGGCAAGCATAATGCCCGCACTATTGCTGCCATCAAACCTCCACCACGAACGCGGCCAAACCCGAAGCGCGCACCTTATGTTCTTTGGACAGCAGCCAAAGGAGCCAAGCCATGAGTGGCGGACTTTACGGGCGCGGCAAAGCGCCGGAGCGTGCATGTCTAAAGCTTGCGTTCTGGCCCCCGGAGGACCGAAGGCTTTGGGAGCTTGCGCGCGAGCCTGGCGATTATTTTGATGACACGAGGGGCGCGCGTGCCAATCACTCGCATAAATCGAACGAGAAGGCCGAGAAAGGCTATGGCCGCTTTCTGACCGATCTGAACTACCATGATCGCGATGCGCTAAAATTGCCACCTGACGAGCGCATTACACCTGAACGCGTCAAAGCTTACATCGCCCGCCTGCAGGAGATCGGGAACTCGACGCAGACGCTTTTAGCACGACTGCAGGAACTACTCGAACTGGCCAAGGTAATGGCGCCTTCAAAGGACTGGTCCTTTATCAATGATCGTGCATCACGTATTCGCGCTCAACACAAACCGGTGCGCAACAAAAAAGACATCAAGCTCTCGGATGAGCTTCTGGCATTGGGCTTGAAGCTGATGGCACAAGCAAACGAGATTAAGGGTCTTGATGCATCAATCATGTTCCGCGACGGATTGATCATCGCGTTTCTAGCACTTGTTCCTGTCCGACGCCGCAATCTCGCCGATCTGATCCTCAACGAGAACCTTGTCGCAATCGATAGTGGCTGGCTCATCCTCTTCGATGAGACCGAAACCAAAACCCGCGAGATGTATGAGGTCTTGCTTCCAGCCATTCTGGACGAACCTCTTCAAACCTATCTCAAAGTCCATCGCCCGTATCTTCTCACCCGCGACGGTCGTTGGACGAGCGATCCGAAAGGTGCGTTCTGGATCTCGAAGGACGCCTCCGCCATGACCCAGATGGCCATCTATGATCGCGTCCGCGCCCGCACCAAAGACGAGTTCGGTAAATCGATGAGCATCCATGCGTTCCGCTATGCCGCCGCCACAACGCTCGCCATCGCCGATCCCAAGCACGTGCGGATTGCCGCCCCCCTTCTCGGCCATCGCACATTCTCGACCACCGAGATCTACTACCAGCAAGCCCAGACGCTTGAAGCCCATCGCGATTACGTCAAAACAATCTTCGAAAGGAAGAATGCGAAATGAGCTATCTTATAAAGCCACCTAAAGCAAAGCCCGAGCGTAAGACTGATCCTTTAGATGCGTTGCGCTTTAAAATGCTATCCAATCATCAATTGGAGAAAATTGCCAATGACCTTGGCCTATCGGAGGGTCAGCTTCATGAACTAACCATAGTGCTAAAGCATATCGAAGAAGATCTCGATTTTGCAATCGGGGTCATGAAGAAACTTCCACCACGCAGCACACTGACCGGGCGGCTTAAAAATCTTGAAAAAGCGACTCATATCCTGAAGGATGAACTCAAGCGTAGCGAGAAAGTGCTTGATCATTTTTTGCCCTTCGACGTCGGCAGCTTCCTTGGTAAAGCCATGTCACTCTCTGCAATCAGTCAAGCTTTGGGGCAGGATGTATTCCCGCAACATGTCGATCTTGCGATTTCGAGCGCATTCATGAACGGTCAAAACATCGATCAGAGACAAATAGAAAAGCTTCAAGACCCAAAACGTGAATCACTCGGCCTAAAACATTCCGGCGCCCTGCTCGCATACGTGATCAACGGAATATATAGACCCCTTCAACTTTGGGTCGAGCTTGATCGGTTGAATAAAGGAGGCCGCACGCCTGACATGCGTCGCCGTTTTATCATTTATTGGCTTGCCTATCATTCCCCGGAAATCCTCGCTCGTCCCATAACTGCGGCGATTTTGGGTCCATTTGTCCGCCTTTGCGAAGGAATTTTCTTGGCGTGTGAGTTTAATGTTGATGGTCTAGAAAAAGTAATTCCATCTCTTGTCAAAAAAGCTCGCAACGATCGAAAGAACCAGAAAGAGCCGGAGACCAATCCAACGGCTCGTTTGCATATCTTGCTCCCGAAACCATGACACATTTTCCCGACCTTTCCGGATCGGTTCTCCCGCGTAAGGCTGCCATTTTGGCGGCATGGTTGATCACTGCAACGTGCCGATTCCTGTCAAGACAAAGCGCTCCCGCCGCAAGGCGGATGAGCGATTGCCGCGGCTTGGCTTGCGCCCCCTCGACCCGGCTTATCGATTGCTCGCCTCACGCGCGAAGAAGACCGCTGCAATCTGGACGCCAGAGATCACGTCAGACCTCACTCCCGATTTGCCGGTCACGATGTCCGAGTTGGACGCTATCCTTCAACTGCTTGGAGATGATTTGGCATCGATCCTTCAAAGCTAGGGCGTTCGCGCTCAGACATCCCGTTGAACCTGTGCAGAACGGATCGGAGAAGCATCCGGAGCCCTTGCATCCGCCTCAAGCCCCTATAGCCTCGATACCTTCACGGAGACGATAGATCATGGCCTTCTCATCCGCCCGCCCTTTGGCACCAACCGCGATCAAGCGCGTGGCCCTCTATTTACGCGTCAGTACAGGTCGCCAGGCCGAGAATGATGTCTCCTTGCCATCCCAACGCGACATGACCACGCGCTATTGTGAGGCACAGGGTTGGGAGATTGTAACCGAGTTCATCGAGCCTGGTGCATCCGCAACCGATGACAAGCGGCCGATCTTCCAGAAAATGCTCGAGCAGGCCGCAAGCTCCGAGCGAAGCTTCGACGTCATCTGCGTCCATTCCTTCTCGCGCTTTTACCGCAATGGCGCCGAGATGGAGATGACCATCCGCAAACTCAGAAAGCATGGCGTTGACGTCGTCTCCATGACGCAGCCAACGGGCGATGATCCCTCACAGCAAATGATGCGGCAGATCATCGGTATTTTTGATGAATATACCTCCCGCGAGAACGGCAAGAACGTCACCCGCGCCATGCGAGAATCCGCCAAGCAGGGGTTCTGGAATGGTGCCACGCCACCGCTTGGCTATAAGATTATCGAGGCCGAGCGTCGCGGACCAAAAATCAAGAAGAAACTTGATATTGATCCGGTCGAAGCCGAACTCGTACGCCTGATCTTCCAGCTCTACACAGAGGGAGATCAGAGGATCGGTGCATTAGGTATAAAAGAAACCACCAAGTGGTTGAATGCCCGCGGTTACCGGACCCGGAAGGGCGCTACTTTTGGGATTGGGCCTGTCCACGGCATCTTGACCAATAAGTGCTACTCAACTGGCAAATGGCCTTATGGTCGAAGAAACTCCAAGACCGGGACGCTCCATGAGCCGTCAACCATTGTTGAGATAGATATCCCGGCAATCATTCCACAACCCTTATTCGACAGGGCGCAAGCCAAGCTGGTCCGGAACAATCCAAAAACGACTGCTCCCCGCATTGTTAATGGGCCGACATTGCTTACGGGCCTCGCAACCTGCGCTTCGTGTGGTTCAGGCATGACCCGCACGGGGACAGCCCGTGGTCATCGCTCTTATTCCTACTATACCTGCGCCGGATGTCACCAGAAGGGTAAATCGGTCTGCAAGGGCCGCCATGTCCCGATGAACAAGCTCGATACGCTCATTCTCGAAAACGTCAAATCCCAACTTCTTGCACCCGATCGAATGACCACCATTCTAGGTGCGTTGCTTGAGCGCCAAACGACCAAAGACACAGCTGTCCACGAGCGTCGTGCAACTTTGAAAGCCGATCTCACTCAAAAGGACGAGAAGCTCGGCCGTCTATACCGCGCGATAGAGGACGGCATCGTCGAACTCGACGATCAACTCAAAGATCGTATTAAAGCTCTAAAAGCGGGGCGTGATCTCGCCCAGGCCTCTCTTGATCGGATTGCCCAACAATTTGAATCCCGCACTGCCATCACACCGGAGCGCGTAATCGCGTTCACCAATCTAATGCGGGACAAGATCGACAATGGCGATGTTCAGGCCCGTAAATCCTATCTCCGCGCCGTTATCTCGGAAATCCGCGTCGATGACGATAAAATCAGTATTATCGGAGATAAAACAACGCTAGCTGCCGTCATCGCGGGGCAAAACACGCCCGATACAAATGTTAGTGGTTTTGTTCGCAAATGGCGCGCCCGGAGAGATTCGAACTCCCGACCCTCAGATTCGAAGTCTGATGCTCTATCCAACTGAGCTACGAGCGCATTCCGGCAAACCATCAGGCTTGCCGATATTTTATCTTAACCCACTGCACGCCAGCAAGCCAGTCCCGCGCGTGCGCTGCCTCGTTGCTACAGCACCCGAGCGACGACACGCCCCCCGAAATCTAGGCGCAGCCGCCGCGGTCAAATCCCTATTTCTTGACCTTTTCCCATTTGTTCGATTTCTCCGCACGGAAAAACGCTTCGATGATCTGCATATTCTTCACCGCATCCGCCGGCCCGTAAGCGAGTTTCGCCTTGCGCCGGATCGCGCGGCCGAAATCCTCGGCCTGCAGCTGGTATTGGTCGCTCACCGGCATTTCAATCACCTTGTCCGGCATACCCGTCACCCGGAGCGTGAACCGGTTCGGGTTTTCCGGCAATGGGTTCACCGGAATCTCGACCTCGATCGTCCCCTTCTCGCCCAGAATAATTGTCCGCTGATAGGGCGCGCCCTGCGTCGCAACCACAAAGGACAAATGCCGCCCTTGGCCGAAATCCGCAAGCCCGCTCATCAGCCGGTCCGTGCCGAAATTCGGATCACGATCAAACACACCCGACACACGGAGCGGTTCGGCATTAAACACATAACGCGCCAGCGTGATCGGATAGCAGCCAATATCCATCAACCCACCACCGCCAATATCCGCCTTGTTCCGCACATTGTCGGGGTCAACGAGGTGATAGGAAAACATCATATGCAGCGACTGCACCCGCCCGATCACGCCCTCGCGCACAAGGCGCGAAATCTCCTGCCATTGCGGGTTGTGCCGCACCATGAATGCCTCTTCGATCAGGATTTTCTTCGGCACTTTCAGCAAGGTCTTCGCCTCGGCAACCGTCAGCGAAATCGGCTTTTCGCACAAAACATGCTTGCCATGCTTCGCGGCTTCCAATGTCAGCGGAACATGCAGATGGTTCGGTAGCGGATTATAAATCGCCTCGATCTCGGGGTCGGCCAGCAATTCCTCGTAAGAGCCATAGGCTTTCGGAATACCGAGCGCTTTTGCCGCCGCCTCGCCCCGTTTCAGATCACGCGAGGCAATCGCCACAATCTGGAGTTCACGGCTTTTCATCATGCCGGGAATGACTTTTTCAACGCCGATCTTGGCCGTCGAGAGAATACCCCATTTTACCGGTTTCATCTTTGATCCTTCCGCATGTTTCTATCATTCACCCCATCGAGAGCCGCCTGTCGGGCGATGTCTCAGCGCGGCAATTCACTGATCTGGTAGGTTGCTGCATTCAGCCATTCGGGGTTGATCTCCACACCCCAGCCCGGCTCCGACGGAATGGTCGCCTTGCCCTCGCTGATCGCATAGGGATCACCCAGAAACAGCCCCTCCTGCCAGGGATAATAATCAGCGCCTTCAATCGAAAATTCGAGGTACTTCCCCGCATTCGGAATGGCACCCAGCAAATGCATCGTGCACATTGTTACAAGCGAGAGATTGGCACTATGCGGCGTGCAGGGCAATCCGGCCTTTGCCGCCATCTCGACAACCTGCAGCGTGCGCGAAATCCCGCCGAGATACATCACATCCGGCTGCACAATATCCACCGCCCGCATCTCGATCATCCGCGCCCATGTCGCGAGATCCCAATCCTGCTCGCCGCCCGTCACATCAATCGAGAGCGCATCCGTCACCTGTTTCGTCTGGTCGAGATGCCAATACGGGCACGGCTCCTCGTAATGGCCGATCCCTTCCGCCTCGAGCAGATGCCCCACCTCGATCGCCCGCTTCGGCGAGAAACCGCTATTGGCATCCACCAGCTTGGCAATGCCGCCGCCCAAAGCGCGCGCAACGACCGGCACAACGGCCTCGGTCCGCCCGGGCCATTCGTCGATATCACGGCCGCATTCCGCACCCACCCGCCATTTGAAGGCGTCAAAGCCCTGCTCGTCGCGCAGCCGCACAAACCGCTTCGCCTCGTCCTCGGGCGTAATGTCCCGCTTCATCGAAGACGCATAGGCCCTGAGTTTTCCGGGTTTTCCGCCGAGCAATTCCACAACCGGCTTGCCCTCGCTCCTGCCGCGCAGATCCCACAACGCCGTGTCCAGTCCCGCAAGCGCCCGGCAGCGATAACTTCCGGGATATTTATGCTCCCGCTCCTCGATCCGGTTCACGAGACCCAGAATATCCGCCGAATCCGCACCCAACGCCCAAGGCGCCACCTGTCGGTGAAAAATCGTCGCCGAAATATCCGCATTATAGGTCGAGGTTTGCCCCCAGCCGAACTTGCCCGATTGCGTTGTCAGCTTCACAAAACAGACGAATTCATTGGTAAACGTCTCAAGCTTGGCAATCGCGTCCGTCACATCCCGTCTCCGTCATTCTTCAGTGCGCCTATCGGCAACGCTACCATCCAACGTCACCCGCTCAAAGGGCACGCCCGAACAAAACAATCGAAATCCCGTCAAAAACGTGACCTAGCGCCGTTCCGTCACAATCAAACGCCCGGGCCGGTCAAGCGCGCTCATATAATTCATCGCCTCGATCCGCCCGACGCGCCAAAGCCCTTCATCCGCAAGGCGCTTGATAAATCCCGCATAATCATCCGCCACAAACGGCGCACCATTCATGAAAACCACAATCACCCCGCCGGGCCTGACCATACGGATTATTTCCCTGAGCGCCAGTGGTGCCAAATGTCCCGGTGCGAAGGAGCCCGCGCACACCGCCGCATCATAGACCGCATCCGCAATCGACGTCGTCGCGTTGAGATCCCCCTCAAAAAGCCCGCGATAAATCCCCCGCTCCCGCGATTTTGCCAGCATTTCCGGCGCGATATCGATCCCGTCAATCGTCTGAAATCCATGCTTCGCCAGCTCGACACCCACAAGCCCCGTCCCGCACCCGACATCGATCAACGCCGCCCGACGATCCTGACACGCCTCGGCCATCGCCGCAGCCGCGATCACATGCCCCGAATATCCGAACTCCCCGAGCAAATCGGCATCATACTGCTCCGCCCACGCATCATAATGCGCGGAAGTCGTGTCGCCATGCCCGAAATCCGCAAGCTTCGAGAGCATCCCGCTCGGCTTCCCCGTCATAAGGTGTCATTCCCCGGTCAAAAAATTCTGTTAGTCTGAGATAAAATTCATGGCGCAACGCTCCGCTTCATGCAACCCGATACACTGTCACTTCAGGGAAAGACCAGTCACGCATGCGTCCCACACACACCGATCTCGCCATTCTCCGCACCCTCGCGCTCGAGGCCGGTGCCGCCATCATGAAAATCTATGAAAAGGACGCCATCGCCGTCACCGCGAAATCCGATCAATCCCCCGTCACCGAGGCAGATCTTGCCGCCGACGCCGTCATCCGCGCGGGCCTCGCCAAACATTTCCCCGACATCGCCGTCCTGTCGGAGGAAAGCCCCGACGCCCTGCCGCGCGACACCGCCCTGTTTTTCCTCGTCGATCCGCTCGATGGCACCCGCGAATTCATCAGCCGCAATGGCGAATTCACCGTCAATATCGCGCTGATCGAAAACGGCCGCTCCATCGCAGCAACCGTTCATGCCCCCGCTATCAATGCCACCTATATCGCAGCTGAGTGTCTCGGCGCATGGCGTCATGACGAGAACGGCACAGCCCTCGCGCTCAAAACGCATCTCCAAACTGAAGGCGAACCGCTACGCGTCCTCGCCAGCCGGTCGCATAATTCGCCCGAAACCGAAGCCTTTATTGCGCGTCTGCCCGCCCCTGTCACGCTCATCCAGTCCGGCAGCTCGCTCAAATTCTGCACCGTCGCCTCTGGCGCAGGCGACCTTTACCCCCGCTTTGGCCCGACCAGCCAATGGGACACCGCCGCCGGCCAATGCATCCTCGAACAAGCGGGCGGCCTCGTTCTCACAGCGGAAGGCGAGCCCCTGCGCTACGGCCTCGATCTCCCGCTACGCAACCCCTCCTTCATCGCCCTCGCCACGCCCGCTTTAAGGGCGATGCTTTAGCCCCTCACCCGCTCATTCTCCGGATCGTATAAAGGCTGCAGCGACACAATCGCCCGCACCCGCTCGCACGCGACTTCCAGCTCGTAACTTCCCTTCAGCACAAAGGCGGCATCGACACCGTCGGCATGGCCCACATAGCCGAGCCCGATTGATTTTTTCACCGTATAGCCGAACCCGCCCGACGACAGATACCCCACCGCCTCGCCATTGCGGAATATCGTCTCCCGCCCGAGCAGCACAATATCCGGCTCGGTCGTAAACGTCGCAAGCATGCGCTTGAGCGGTGCCTTGCGCTCGACCATCAGCGCCGCACGTCCCAGAAAGTCGATGTCCTTGCCAAGTTTCACCGCAAAGCCGAGCCCCGCCTCGAGCGGCGATGAATCGGGCGTAATATCCGCCCCCCACGCCCGATATCCCTTCTCGAGCCTGAGCGATTCAATCGCCCGGTAGCCGCCATTGATAATGCCGTGCTTCTCGCCCGCCGCCATCAGCGCCGCATACACTGCCGCCGCATCGGCAATCGGCACATAGAGTTCATAGCCCAATTCCCCGACATAGGTGATCCGGTGCGCCCGCACCTTCCGCCCCGCAATCGTGATCTCCCGCACCTGCGCGAAAGGCAAAACCGCGTTTGGCAATTCCGTCTCCGAAGCAGCTTCGAGCACAACGCGCGAGCGCGGCCCCATTACTGCAAGGCAGGAAATCTGTTCCGTCACATCCGCAATCGTCACATCAAGCCCCGCGGGCACGTTGCGCCGCATCCAGTCGAGATCATGCGTGCGGAACCCCGTCCCCGTCACAATGAAAAACCGGTCATCCGCCAGCCGCGCAATCGTCACGTCGCATTCGATCCCGCCGCGCGCATTGAGCATTTGCGAGTAGACCAGCCGCCCCGGCGCCTTCGTCACATCATTTGCCGCGAGCCATGACAGCGCCTTTTCTGCGTCTTTCCCCGTCACCTCGAATTTCGCAAACGAGGTCTGGTCGAACAGCGCCACCTTGTCGCGCGTGGCCTTGTGCTCGTCCCCCGTAAACGGAAACCAGTTTTGTCTTTTATAAGTATACACATCCTTGCCGCGGACAGATTTTGGCCCGAACCATTTCGGCCTCTCCCATCCGAGCTTCTGGCCGAAAACCGCTCCCGACGCGTTCAACGTCTCGTAAAGCGGCGAGGTCAAAAGCGGTCGCGCGCTCTCATATTCCTCGAACGGCCAGGCCATCGTGTAATGCTTGGAGTAGGCCTCCAGCGTCCGCGTCCGGACATAGGCATCGTCGCGGTGAATACCCGAGAAGCGGCGAATATCCACCGTCCACAAATCCATGGGCGGCTCGCCACCGAGCACCCATTGCGCCAGCGCCATGCCCGCCCCGCCCGCCGACGCGATCCCGAACGCGTTGAACCCGCAGCCGACAAAAATATTCTTAGTTTCCGGCGCTTCACCCAGAATAAACGTCCCGTCCGGCGTAAACGCTTCCGGCCCATTGATGAATTGCTTGATGCCGGTTGTCTCCAGCACAGGCGTCCGGATCAACGCCTGCTCCATGATCTGCTCGAAATGGTCGAGCCTGTTCTCCAAAAGCGAGAACTGGAAATTTTTCGGAATACCATCCACCGCCCACGCAATCGGGTTCGGCTCATAGCCGCCCATCACCAAACCTCCGACATCTTCCTTGTAATAGATCAGCCTGTCAGGGTCGCGCAGTGTCGGCAGGTCACGCGGCGCACCACACGCCTCCGTGACAATATATTGATGCTCGACCGACTGGATCGGCACGGAAATCCCCGCCATCCGCCCCAATTCTTTCGACCATTGCCCCGCACAGATCACAAGCTTCTCGCACGCAATCACATGCCCGCCAATTTCGACGCCGGTAATCCGCCCGTCCTTGAGACGCAGCCCCGAAATCTCGACCTCCTCGATGATTTTCACGCCGCGCATCCGCGCACCCTTGGCGAGCGACAGCGTGATATCGGAAGGGTTGGCCTGCCCGTCAGTCGGCAGAAATGCCGCGCCCACAACGTCGCTCACATCCATCAACGGCCAGAGATCCTGCGCTTCCTTCGCATTCAGCAAATGCATCTCAAGCCCGAAGGAATGCGCCGTCGTCGCCTGCCGCTTGATCTCGGTCATGCGCTCGTCATTGCACGCCAGACGAAGCCCGCCATTCATCTTCCAACCCGTCGCCTGCCCCGTCTCGGCCTCGAGCGTACGGTAGAGCTCAACCGAATATTTCAAAAGCTTCGTCACACTCGCCGACGTCCGCAATTGCCCGACAAGACCCGCCGCATGAAAGCTCGTCCCCGAGGTCAGCTTGTGCCTCTCCAGCAACAGCACATCCTTCGCCCCATGCTTGGCCAGATGATACGCCGTCGAACACCCGATAATCCCGCCACCGATGACAATAATTTCCGCATGCGTTGGCAAATGATCCATAATGAAATCCTGTTCTCGAAATTTAATGTGCAATGTTCTCAAACGCGGCAACCGCCGCGTCAAGCCGCCCGCGATAATCCAGCGTATAGGCTCGGTAATCGAAATCAATCGTCGAATGCGTCTCCGAGACCATGCTCCACATCATCTCGCGCAGCAGGGACGCCGCCTTCATCGCCGCATAGGATTTGAGCATCCTTCTATCAGCCTCGCGACCATAATAGAGCCCGAGCATCTCGCGCTCGGCCTCCTCCGAAAACCCGTTATTCGAGGCGAGATTGGCGAGGTCGAACAACGGGCTGTTCAATCCCGCATAATCATAATCGATCAGCCAGAGCCGTTTTCCGTCATCGATGAAATTCGCCGCCAGTAAATCATTATGCCCGAAAACCAGCTCAACCGGCCCGAGCCCCTTCTCCAGCCGTGCCGTCAAGCTTAGCAATTCCGGCACCTTTTCGGCCCAATCTCCGCCACCCTCCGCAATCAACCGCCCGTAATGGCG
The DNA here is from genome assembly GCA_945883115.1 of Alsobacter soli. Classification (GTDB taxonomy): domain Bacteria; phylum Pseudomonadota; class Alphaproteobacteria; order Rhizobiales; family Beijerinckiaceae; genus CAIUPE01. The sequence continues at coordinate 7,035 of CAMCXA010000048.1, read as the reverse complement.
CGCCACATGAAACGGCCAGAAGGCGAGCGCCGGACCTCTGAAATAATCGGGTACCTTCACATGGCAGTGCCGGACCACCTCAACCAGCCCCTCAAGCCGTCTCGGCTCCGCCACCTCGATCGGCGTCAGTGTCCGCCCGTCAATATGGCGCATCACCAAGGCGCCGGGTTCCGCGTGAATAATCTCGGGCGCAATTCCTGCGCGATAGGCCGCCTCCGCCGCCGCCAGTTCGTGCCACCGCAAAATCAGATGGACGGGATTATCATCCCCGATCCGGACGACATAACGCTCGCCCTTATGACGCACGAGAAAGTTCCGGTTGGTCAACCCGCCCGAAAGCGGCTCCACCGCAACCTTTTCCGTCCAGCATGTCAGGCTTGCCGCCCGGCTCTCTGCCGTCATCACCCCGTCTCCTAGGCCCGTGCAGTCGCAGCGATCGTCCGCGCGCGAAACACCGCAAGCGGCCCGCCCCCGCGCAGTAGAAGCGTGCCGATAATTGCGACATTCACCAGATTCCACAAGACGCCATTCAAAAACGCCAGCGCATACGACCCGGAAAGGTCAAAAATCGCGCCCGAAACCCAGCCGCCAAGCGCCATCCCGATCAATGTCGCCATAAACACGAGGCCAACCCGCGTTCCCGCCTCGCCCGCCGGAAAATACTCGCGCACAATAATCGCATAGGTCGGCACAATCCCGCCCTGGAACAGTCCGAACATCGCCGAAATCACATAGAGCGAGGAAAGACTGTCAAAAAACAAAAACAAAGTCAGCGACAATCCCTGCATGATCGCCCCGATCAACACGGTTGCCACCCCGCCAATTTTGTCCGCGACAAATCCTGCTGATACCCGGCTGATAATACCCAAACCCAGCATGATCGAAAGCATTTCCGCCCCGCGCGCCGCGCCATAGCCGAGATCGCCGCAATACGCCACGAGATGCACTTGCGGCATCGACATCGCCACACAACAACTCACGCCCGCAACACCCAGCAGCACCTGCAAAGTACGCGGCGACATGTTCAACCGCCCCGCCCCCGCCGTCCGGCTTTCATTCGCTTGCGCCATGGTTAAAGCAGGCGCCCGCCGCCTGAGAAGCAGCGCCAATGGCACAAGCGTGACAAGGCAGAAAATCCCGATCCCGATATGCGTCGTCCGCCACCCCACCGTGTCAATGCCATGCTGCACCACACGCGGCCAGATCGCCCCGGCGATATAATTCCCCGACGCACATAGCGCCACCGCGATCCCGCGCCGCTTCGTAAACCACAGCGAGACATCGGCAATCAAAGGCCCGAACGTCACCGAACTCCCGAGCGCCCCGATCAACACGCCATGCAAAATCGCAAATTGCCACAAACTCGTCGCGAAGCCCGAAAGCACATAGCCGGCACAAAGCGACACCGCGCCAAACAGCATTGGCGGCACAATGCCCTTCTTGTCCGCCATGCGCCCCATCAGCACGCCGCCCGCGGCAATCCCCAGCATCACCAGCGTATACGGCAAGGAGGCGCCACTTCGCGCTGAGCCAAACTCCGCCTGAACCGCCGGAAGCGCAACCACAACCGACCACATCCCGACGCCGCCAATCGAGCAAATCACCATGCCGACCAGCATGCGGAACCATGAATAGGGTGTCTCTTGGGTCTCGCTCACCGAATGCGGCATCAAACGTCTCTCCTGATCGATGACCGCTACCAGTTTGACTGCGCGAAGGGAAGGGAATGGATCACCCGTCCCGCCTCATTCGAACAGGCCTGACCATGATAGGTTTTAATAGGGCGGGAGATGGGGAAAACTCAACGCGTTGATGAGTAGAAAAGCGACTACACCTTAAACCGCAAGCAATTTTCGCACTTCTTCCGGCTTCATATCCGCTTTGCCGCCTGAAAGCACGACCTGCCCACGATCCATCACCGCATAGCTATCGCAAAGCTCGCGCGCGAAATCGAAATATTGTTCGACAAGCAGGATTGCCATATCACCGCGATCCCGAAGAAAGGCAATTGCCCGTCCGATATCCTTGATCACGGAAGGTTGAATGCCTTCGGTTGGCTCGTCCAGAATGAGAAGCTTAGGACGCATCACCAAAGCGCGCCCAATTGCCAATTGCTGTTGCTGTCCGCCTGAGAGATCTCCGCCCCTGCGGGATTCCATATCGGCCAAGACCGGAAACAAGTCGAAGACAAGATCAGGAACCGTGCGCTGTCCTCTTGGCAAGGCGGCAAATCCAGTCTCGAGATTTTCCCGAACGGTGAGAAGCGGAAAGATCTCGCGGCCCTGCGGCACAAAGCCAATTCCAAGGCGCGCCCGCTCGAAAGACGGCAGCGCATTGATCGACATGCCGCCGAACTTAATATCGCCAGAGCTGACCGGTTGCTGTCCTGTAATAGCCCGCAAAAGGGACGTCTTGCCTACACCATTGCGACCCAAAACGGCCGTCACCTTGCCGAGCTCCGACGTCACGGACACGCCGCGCAACGCCTGCGCCGCACCGTAGTAAAGATCAATCGCGGAAACGTCGAGCTGTGCCATGGTCAGCGCCCCAAATACACGTCGATAACGCGCTCATTGGCCGACACGCTATCAATTGTTCCTTCCGCGAGAACAGAGCCTTCATGAAGGCAGGTGACCTTGCAACCGAGTGCTCTCACAAAGCTCATATCATGCTCGACAACGACAACAGCGTGCTCACCGGCGATTGAGGTTAGTAGCCGCGCGGTCTCCTCGGTCTCCGCATCCGTCATGCCTGCGACGGGCTCGTCGACCAGCAATAATTTGGGGTTTTGTGCCAAGAGCATGCCGATTTCGAGCCATTGCTTCTGGCCATGCGACAGGCTGCCCGCAAGCTTGGATCGAAGATCCCCCAGCCGGATAATGGCGAGCTTGTCTATGATTTGCTCAACGGCCACACGGCTGCGCCACCCGAACAAGGCTGAAAACGCACTTCGCGGTCCTTCAAGTGCGAGCAGTAGACTGTCCTCGACCGTTTGGCCGTCAAACACCGTCGGTTTTTGAAATTTACGGCCAATGCCAAACGCCGCGATGGACGCCTCATCGCGAGTAGTCAAGTCAATCGATCCGTCAAAAATCACTATCCCCTTATCGGGACGCGTTTTTCCGGTGACAACATCCATCATGGTGGTTTTACCCGCGCCATTCGGCCCGATAATCGCCCGCAATTCGCCTCGTCCCACCACAAAGGAAAGATCATGCAACGCTCGGAAGCCATCAAAGCTGACGCTGACCGCGTCGAGATACAGGATTGAATCCGTGAGGTCAGCGCTCATTGCGCGCCTCCGTCGCCCGGACGACCGAAACGCGATGTTAACGCGCCGATAATGCCCTTGGGCAGAAACAGCGTGACCAGAATAAACAGGGCCCCCAAACCATAAAGCCAAAATTCAGGCAGCATGCCGGTCAGCCACGTTTTGGCAAAATTCACCAATACAGCCCCGAGTGCCGCGCCCACCAAAGTGCCCCGACCACCAACAGCCACCCAGATAACTGCCTCGATCGAATTGGACGGAGCAAATTCGGAAGGGTTGATAATGCCAACCTGCGGCACATAGAGCGCGCCCGCAATGCCCGCCATGGCCGCCGACACAACAAACACCAAAAGTTTGTAGCTTTCGACCCGGTATCCCAGAAATCGGGTGCGGGATTCCGCATCGCGAATGGCCGCCAGCACTTGCCCGAAACGGGAGACAACAATTGCGCGCGCCACCAGAAATCCAAGCGCCAAAAACACCGCCGTCAAGGCAAACAGCGCCGCGCGCGTCGTTGGCGCTTGCACCGACAGTCCGAGAATATCCTTGAAATCGGTCAGCCCATTATTACCGCCAAAGCCCATATCATTCCGGAAAAATGCCAGCAGAAGCGCATAGGTCAAGGCTTGGGTAATGATCGAGAGGTAGACACCAGTGACCCGCGAGCGAAACGCAAACCACCCGAACACCAGCGCCAAAACGGAGGGAACGAGTACCACCATCACGACGGCATAGGCGAAATGATCGAAAAAATACCAGGTAAAGGGCAGTTCCTTCCAGTTCAGGAACACCATGAAATCCGGCAATACTGGATCGGCATATACGCCGCGCGTCCCGATCTGCCGCATCAGATACATACCCATCGCATAGCCACCCAGCGCGAAAAACGCGCCATGCCCCAGCGAAAGAATGCCGCAATAGCCCCAGACCAAGTCCAAAGCCACGGCCAGCAGTGCAAAGGCCAGATATTTACCCCATAGAGAAACGAGATAGGTCGGAATGTGAAACGGGGACCCCTCCGGAACTGCGAGGTTGAGAACCGGCACCAGAATGGCAATCGCCGCCAACAGGATAACAAAGCCAGTCGCCATCCGATCAAATTTGCGGAAGAAAAACGCGATCATGAATCCACTGCCCTTCCCTTCAGCGCAAACAATCCGCGTGGCCTGCGTTGGATGAACAGGATGATGACAGCCAGCAGGATAATCTTGCCGAGGACGGCGCCTGCCACAGGCTCAAGAAATTTATTCGCCAGTCCGAGGCTCAAAGCTCCCAACAACGTTCCCCAGAGATTGCCGACACCGCCAAAAACGACGACGAGGAAGCTGTCGATAATGTAGGATTGCCCGAGATTGGGCGATACATTGTCGATCTGCGATAGTGCAACGCCGGCAATACCCGCAACGCCTGATCCAAGCGCAAAGGTCAGCGCATCAACAACTGGCGTCCGAATGCCCATCGCAGCGGCCATGCGCCGATTTTGGATAACTGCTCGCATCCTGAGACCCAAAGAGGTGCCCTTCATCACACCGAGCAACGCGAAAAAAACAACGAGACTGAACACGATGATCCAAAGACGGCCATAGGTGATCTGAAACCCGCCAAGGTCCCAGACGCCTGCCATATAGGAGGGCGCACCCACTTCCCGGTTGTTCGCGCCAAATACGGACCGAACAGCCTGTTGCAGAACGAGGCTAACGCCCCATGTTGCAAGTAGGGTTTCAAGCGGACGTCCGTACAAATGTCGAATAATCACACGTTCAATGAGAAGTCCCACGAGCCCGGAAACACAAAAGGCGAGGGGAATGGCAATCGGCAGAGACCAATCAAACAGACTGGGCACCTTGGTGCGGATTATCTCCTGCACCACAAAGGTCGTATAGGCCCCCAGCATCACCATTTCGCCGTGCGCCATATTGATAATGCCCATCACACCAAATGTGATGGCAAGTCCGATGGCGGCGAGTAGTAAGACCGATCCGAGTGAGAGCCCATACCAGGCGTTTTGAGCGGTTGAGAGCAGGGCGAGCCGGCTTTCAATTCCCTTTGCTGCCAGTTTTGCCGCAGAGACGATGTTCGCGGTTGCATTAGCTTCCGTCACGCTTCCCAACAGCGCAAGCGAATCTTGATCCCCTCTTTCGCCCAAACGTTCTGCCGCCCTGACTCGGTCCGTTTCGGGCGCGTCCGTCTTAAGCAACAAGACAGCTGCTCGCGCTTCTTCAAAATAGCGTTTGACCACCGGATCAGCTTCCTTGCCGATCACCACGTCAAGGGGCGCGAGCGTATTGGCATCGCGAGATTTAAACACGGCCTCTGCTGCGGCAATACGTTTCATTGGATCGGGCGACATCAAGGTCATTGATCCCAACGCAGCCTCAAGCGCGCGACGGACGCGATTATTGAGCTTAACAGATTTGAGCCCTGAAGGCGCTTCCGCAGGCGCCGCATTCGTCGCAGCATCAATCCATCCGCCCGAGGTGTCTTTGATGAACAAGGCTTTATCGGATGGTCGATAACTTAGTCTCGAATCGGCCAAGGCGGTCAAAACAGCTTCCGAAACCGGCAATCCGCTCGCCGCCAGCGCTGCTACACCCGCTTCGATCTCGCCATAATTATCCGTTGCAAGGCGCTTAAGGACCAAAGATGCATCGTCAGCCCGGATCGGTGCAGCAGCTAGCGCTACCAATCCGATCAACACGCTAAAAAGGATGACAAAGCGACGAAACATGGCGGCAAATCAATCCGTGGGGTTTAAAAGGACAAACTGGAAAAAGGAAATAATTGGCAAAAAGAGCGGGCGACTCGGGGAGCCGCCCGCATCCATCAGCACGTTAAATCAGACCTTGCCACCGCACTTGCCGGTCTTCACGTTGAAGTTGCCGCAAGAAAGCGGAGCACGCCAATCCGCGATCAGATCCTTCGAGCCTTCGAGGTAAGGCGACCACTCATTTGCAACCACGGTGCCGGGTGTCTGCCAGACCGTGTTGAACTGGCCATCCGCTTTGATTTCTCCGATCAAAACAGGCTTCGTGATGTGATGGTTCGGCATCATGGTCGAAAGGCCACCCGTCAGGTTGGGAACGGAAACACCAACCATCGCGTCGATAACCGGCGTCGCTTCTGTCGTGCCAGCCTTTTCAACCGCCTTCACCCACATATTGAAGCCGATGACATGGGCTTCCATCGGGTCATTCGTCGTCCGCTTCGGGTTCTTGGTGTAGTCCTGCCACTTGGTGATGAACGCCTTGTTTTCAGGGACATCAACCGACTGGAAATAATTCCAAGCAGCGAGATGACCTACGAGCGGCTTGGTGTCGATACCGGCAAGTTCCTCTTCACCCACCGAGAAGGCGACGACCGGAATGTCCGTCGCCTTGATGCCTTGATTGCCAAGTTCCTTATAGAAAGGAACGTTCGCGTCGCCATTGATGGTCGAGACAACGGCGGTCTTTTTGCCAGCCGAGCCGAACTTTTTGACATCAGCGACAATTGTCTGCCAGTCGGAATGACCAAAGGGCGTGTAGTTGATCATAATGTCTTCGGGCTTCACACCCTTCGACTTGAGATAGGCCTCAAGAATCTTGTTGGTCGTGCGCGGATAAACATAGTCGGTGCCAGCAAGAACCCAACGCTCCACCTTTTCATTTTCCATCAGATAGTCGACAGCGGGAATAGCCTGCTGGTTGGGCGCGGCACCCGTGTAGAAAATATTCTTCGAGGACTCTTCGCCCTCATACTGCACTGGGTAGAACAGCACCGAGTTC
>CAMCXA010000047.1 GCA_945883115.1 Alsobacter soli | reverse complement strand
CTAGCTATTGCCTACCGTGGATTGATTGCATTTCGAGCGGGCAAGATCGATGAATCCATTGATTATTATTCAAAATCATTTGAGATTCAGGATAGTCCCGAGGCGCGTGTAGGGTTTTGTCAGGCGATCAAGTTGGCATCACCTGTTTCGGTTTTGAACGATATTCGAGCGCTTCTCGTACGTGCATTTGACGAGGCTTGGTCGGCGCCGCTTGATTTGGCCCAGTGTCTCACGCGTGTCGTATTAAATGATGAAAAACTGCGTCAGGTTTTGATCACCCTGTCTCAACAAGATAAAGATATTGGGATCATTCACTTCAATGATTGGCAGATCGCACTTCAGGAATTGGCAAAAGATCCTTTAATCTTACGATTATTAGCCATGACGGTGGTTCCTAGCATTGAACTTGAAGGAATTTTCAGTGGAATCCGGCGTCATTTGCTTGATCAAATAACGCGAGGACAAGTCGACGAGGCCAATCAATCGAGCCTTTTGGAATTTTATTCGGCCCTTGCGAGACAGTGCTTCATTAATGAATATATCTATTCATTCAGCCCGCATGAAGAGCGTCTTGTTTCGAAGCTGAGAGATAAGGTTGAATCTGATCTTTGTGGCGGCCTGGGACCAAAACAGTGGCACGTCATTTGTTTAGCTCTATATATGCCGCTTTATGAACTTGAGGGTGCAGTAAAACTTCTAGAGTGGGATTTCTCTCCAATTGTTGATGCTCTGATTGTTGATGTTATTGAGGCTCCTCGGGAGGAGGAGCGTCTCAAAACGTCGATCCAAATTCTGACATCGATTACTAATCATGTGTCAAAATTGGTTCGCTCGCAGTATGAAGAGAACCCCTACCCTCGCTGGGTAGAGTTGGGGCGCGCATTCCTCCCAATTTCATTAAAGGAATACTTACAAAGCAAATTTCCGCATTTGGAAGCGCGTGATTTTCAATATCATGGCACTCTAGATGCTCTTGTTGCAGGCTGTGGAACCGGTCGTCACCCAATTGCGCTTGCTGAGTCCATTCCAGATTTGAAAATCTTGGCGATTGACCTCAGCTTAGCTAGCCTCGGCTATGCTTTGCGGAAAGCAAATGAACGGCAGGTTGGTTCCATCCATTTCGCGCAAGCTGATCTCTTGGCGATGAGCCATATTGATGAGCGCTTTGATGTTATTGAATGTGTCGGGGTATTACATCATTTGGATCAGCCCGATAATGGCTTGGCTGTTTTATCGGGTTTGCTAAAAAGCGGTGCTTACATGCGGATAGGCTTGTATAGTGACCGGGGGCGGATAGCTGTTCGTCAAGCAACGAATTTCGTCAAAACAATGGGATTTGGCGTTAATGTTGATGATATTAGATCTGCACGCCAGGCAATTATCGCCGCAAAGGATCAGCCGTTTACGCAAGAACTTTTTCAATTTACCGACTTTTATTCAATGAGTGAATGCCGTGATCTACTGTTCCATGTGCAGGAACATCGGTTCACGATTCCTGAAATTGCGGCGATGCTTAAGCGACATAATTTGCAGCTTATTGGATTCGAGGGTGATACGCCCGAGTTTCTTCGATTACAATCAGAAATGCCCCATCATTCTCCTGACGTAACCTTGGACACTTGGCATAAAATCGAAAGGGATAATCCCGAGTTATTTTCGTCAATGTACCAATTTTGGGTACGAAAGCCGAACAGCTAGGCATCATATACAATCACTCACCCCTTAGCCGGGTAAAAATTGGTTCAAATTCGATTTCATCCTTAGAATCCCAATCTTCTGGTTTTAAAGGCGATGCGCCTGCCCGCATCCCGTAGACATAGGCAGTAAAACCCTTCGAGCCTTTATAGGCACGAAACTGGTCCGCATCTTGTCCTTTCAAGATGCTTCGAAACATTGGCTTTTTATTGCGCTTAACATTCAATTTTTCGTAGTTTGCCGAGAAGTAAATGAAGGAAACCAATATCAAGTCGGTATCCGAAATATCGACAGAATTGAGAAATTTCAGAATAAGTTCAACATATTTGATAATGTCTTCAACAAGTTTGTTGGTGTCGTAGAGATCAACAAATCGCTCTGCATACATTACTGCAACGTCTACCAGAGGAAAATCTGCCTTGATAAACATGCGTGTCGCTTCTGTCGCAATGATATCAAAGACGAATTGAGGGGGGGCCTTGTCGACAGCCATTTTAAACTTCTCCGTTCTCAATCATTATTGTTGTGCTTTCGTCTCTTTCCACTTTGTATACCAAATAGCAGTTTTGTCTTGGGCTTTTGCCAGCTCTGCCGCTGAGAGTTCTTTGACAAGTTCGTCGCGTCGTCGGCGAGCCTCGTTCTGCCCGATTGCAACCGCTATAGCGGACCAAAAATAGGCATCTGATAGATTTTCAAATCCGAATTCAGGCATGAAACTGGCCGAAAGAAGTTGAAAAGCCCGCTCATCGCCTTCGTTTGCCTGCTTTAGAAGGCGCGCTCTTGCCCAATCAATGACCTTTTTTACTGTGGCTTCTTCAATGGATCGAATTGCAATCAACCGCGCTGCCTTGGCACGTTTATGGTCTGCAAGAGATGCTAGAGTTAGCCACTTCATCGACTCAAAATAGTTCTGGGTGAGAATCATGCCATGCCAATAAAAGAGGCCGAGCTGATATTGACCTTCGGGCTCGCCTGCTTCTGCCTGTTTTGTTGCTTCCGCAACCGCTTCCTTCAACTTGCCTTCGCGAATCAGAATACCTGTATCGGGTTCCATTCCGGCTTCTTCCGCCAAAGCTGGTAAATTTATTGGAATTGAGAACGCTAATGAACAAGAAGACGCCATCATGAATTTAATTATCTGACGTCGAGTTTGGAATATCATACGCTTTACCTGATTGACGCTATTTCAAAAAGCAATAGCTTTCTATGCCAAAAATTAACACGAATGATAATTAATAATGAAATAAATTATTCGGCGGTTCGATATTTTTAATAAAAATATTACCGCTTATTCTAGCAATTCCAACTCAGTGATCATCCGTTCAATTAATGACAGACCGCTTTGCCAAAACGCTGGATCGCGAGCATCCAAACCAAATGGCGCGAGAACTTCCGAATGGTGTTTAGTGCCTCCGGCGCGGAGCATTGCCATGTATTTTTCGGCAAATCCTTCCGGCGCATTTTCGTATACAGCGAAGAGCGAATTAACAAGGCAATCGCCGAAAGCATATGCATAGACGTAGAAGGGCGAATGGATGAAGTGTGGAATATAACTCCAATAATTCTCATATTTCGAATCTAATCGAATGGCTGGTCCGAGGCTTTCGGACTGTACTTTCAGCCAAATTTCTCCCAGCCGCGCACTTGTCAATTCGCCTTCGCGACGCTCCAAATGGACGATTCTTTCAAAGCTATAGAAGGCGATTTGGCGGACGACAGTGTTAAGCATGTCTTCCACTTTGCCGGCCAACATCGATTTCCGGAGTAGCGGATCTGTTGCTTGGTCAAGCAATGCGCGAAATGTCAGCATTTCCCCGAAAACAGATGCTGTCTCTGCAAGTGTGAGCGGAGTAGGGGCCATAAGAGGCCCGTTATGGCTTGCCAGTACCTGGTGAACGCCATGGCCAAGTTCATGTGCCAATGTCATTACGTCGCGCGACTTGCCCTGATAATTCAGTAGGATATAGGGGTGGGCCGATGTGGTTGTCGGATGAGCAAAGGCCCCGGGCGCTTTTCCGGGTCTGACCGGAGCGTCTATCCAGGACAAATCAAAAAACTGTTTTGCAATGTGAGCCATTTCTGGAGAAAAACGCCCATAAGCACTCAGAATTGTGTCGCGAGCTTCAAGCCAGGGAATGTCCCTTTGGTCTGTTTTTGGAAGTGGTGCGTTACGATCCCAGTAATTGAGAGCATCGACGCCAAACCAGCGAGCCTTGAGAGCATAGTAGCGATGAGAAAGACGCGGATAAGCGCTTCTCACTGCCGAAACCATGGCGTCAACGACTTCACCTTCAACTCGGTTTGAAAGATGCCGACTATCTGCAATATCTTCGAAATGATGCCAACGATCTGATATTTCCTTATCTTTTGCTAGCGTGTTTGTGATGAGGGTAAATATTCGAATATTTTCTTGGAAAGTTTTTGAAAGTGCCTCCGCCGCCTGACGACGAATTTCTCCATTAACATCCTGCAACTTATTCAAAATTGGTTCGATTGAGAGGCTTTCTTCGCCAAATTGAAACCTAAGCGAAGCTATTGTTTCGTCAAACAAGCGGTTCCAAGCGGAGGCGCTACTGGTAGATTTTTCCAGAAATAGTTGTTCAATTTTATCGTCGAGCTGATGTGGTTTATCTCGGCGAATATCGGATAACCATGGGGCATAATGGTTCAGAGGCAGTGTTTGAGCGGCATTGTCCAGAAGAAGATCATCAATCCGATTGAGTTCCAATTGGAAAAACAGGATTTCAGATGTCATAGATGTAACTTGGTCCTGAGTATCACCGTAAAATTTCGAGTTGATGGGATTTGTGGAATCGTCGGCATAGAGCAAACCGGCATAGGAAATAATTTTCCCGATTATGTCATCAATCATTTCATATCGCTGGATCGCTACCGCTAGTAGCGAAGAGGCATCCTGGTGTGACGCGATCTCGGCAAGCTTGCCGCGATAATCCCGCACAAGGTTACGGCATTCCGTTCGTGCTCTCTCGATGTCCGCCTTTAACTCGCTGCATTCCATTGACGGATAAAGATCGGAAAGGTTCCATGTCGGTAATGCTCCAATTGCCGAACTTCCAGTGGTTGCTGGCGATGAAGCCTCTGCATGAGGTGAGAGATATTGGTTCGTAATGGAAAAAGGTTCTTTTATTAATCTCATCGCAAAATCCAGCTTGGTTGGGAATGACGGTTAAATTTGGTTTGGCACACCAACAGACAATAGGCGCGCCGATCACTGTCAATCAACTATTCTTATGAGCTTATGATAAATCAAGGCATTTATGCCACCGCATTAAGCGCCTCTTTACTATCCTCGCCGAATATGGAGCGAATCGGCGGATGTGCCGTTGGTAGAGTATGTGTAAGAGTTTGATGCCACGCACTGTTCTTATAGTTGATGACGATACCGAGCATTGCGCTTCGATTAGGCGTATTGTGTTGAATTTGGGCTATTCAGCCGTTTGTGTTTCATCCGGAGCTGACGCTCTTTCCCGAATGACTGATACAAATGCGTCAGCAATCGATGCCATAATTCTTGATTTGATCATGCCGGACCTTGATGGGATGGCTGTTCTTGATCGCATGCGTAAAGCACGGCTTTCAATCCCCGTGATTATACAGACTACATCAGCAGCGATTGATTGTGTTGAGTCTGCCATTCGTGCAGGTGCCAGCGACTTTATTGTCAAGCCAGTTGGGCGTGAGCGCCTTTGCATGGTCCTGGAGAATTCTCTACAACGGAAAAGTCTCGAACAAGAACTTGATTTTGCGCGAAGAAAGCTGCTCTTTTTAAATGATATCGAGGATTTCTTAGAGATAAATCCTTCCCTCAAAAACAATCGCTCGCAGTATGAAAAGGCCGCGTGTTCGGATTATCCGATACTCATTTATGGGCGGCGAGGTGTTGGCAAGGCGATGTTTGCGGGTGCCTTGCATGGATCGTCGGCCCGACGTGGAAAGAGATTTGTCAGCATCGACTGCAAGACAACAGGTTTTAGATCCGGCATTTCTTCAATAGTTGAACAATTCCAGTTTCAACGTGTTGCGGAGGGCGGGACGCTGTTTTTTCGGAACGTTGATTGCCTCTCGAACAGTGATCAAATCTTGTTACAGAACTTCCTTCTAGAGCAGGGATCCTCATTAAGTTCGCGCATCAAACAACAATACCGAATAATGAGCTCTATAACGGGCTCAGCAATTAACGCTGTGAAGTTTGGCAAATTAAGAGAAGATTTGTTTTATAAACTTTCTATTTTCCCGATCACGATACCGCCGTTCTGTATTCGCCCTCAAGACATAGAGCCCTCTGCGATCCGGATCACCGCCCGTCTTTCTGCTGAAATGGATTTATACATTCGATCCATCGGTTCCGACACGATTGAACTACTTAAATCTCATCCTTGGCATGGCAATGCACGAGAACTTGAACGGGCGATTTTTCAGGCAATCACTATTTGTTCCGGAGATCGACTCAAAATTGATGATTTTTCGATGCTGCCTGATGCCAATAACGCTTCGGTCAGGCCTCGTTCAGATGCTATTGCCAGCGATCTTGTTGATTTGGGGTCAAGATCGCCCAACGGCGAGGACCTCGCGTTTCAAAACGGGATGTTAGGCCTACTTGGTCATGGCGGTGAATTGCGCACTTTGGAGCAATTAGAAGCGATGGTGCTGAAATTTGCATTCGAGCATTATGGCGGCTGTATCGCGGAAATTGCACGTTATCTAGGAATTGGGCGGTCGACACTTTACCGCAAGCTTCGACTTGCCGGCATCATTCAGCCGCCCGAGATTTCGACCTTTCGAATTGAGCAGGCGGCATGAAATCAATGAGTAGAGAAATGCAGTTTAGGGGCGCGGATCTTATGGGGTTTAATTACATTTACCGACCTCGTTGGTTATTGTCGGGGACCTTCTTGATGATCTTTTGCACGGGCGCATTTGCCACGGAGGATTACGGTATTTCAGGGCGGCCGACACTATCAGAGCCTTATTTTGATTTGGCCCGTCCGGTAGAAGTCGGGCAACCATCAACAGGTAAGGATCAACCGCAATTAGGAACCGTTACGCCGAATGCTAATGAAGAAATTCGGCAAATTTTACAGAAATCGCTTACGATTTCTAATCTAAAAGAAATATTTCCGCAGGTTTCTGATGTAAATCGGAGAGGATTTGCGGCATTCTATGCGGAACGAGACTACCAACCGCTTTGGATAGAGGGAGGAAACTGGTCGTCACGCGCCGTCAGAGTGATCAATCGCCTTGATCGGGCCGATGAGGATGCGTTAGAGCCTGATACTTATAGTGTTTCAAAGTTGCAGAGTGACAATCTCGATGCAAAAACGCTGGCTTATGCTGATCTTGCTCTATCTCAGGCGGTGGTTTCCTATGCCCGCGATGCTCGAGGTGCGAGAATTAATCTCGCCCAGCTTTCAAAGTTAATCACTCCGAAATTAGAATTACCTGATGTAGAAGCCATTCTTAGCCATCTTGTAACTGATCCCGACACTGAAAACGCACTTGCCAGTTATAACCCCCAACATCAAGGTTACTTGGCACTTAAAGAAAAACTCACCGAATTCAGGGACTACACCGCATCTATAGCCCCCGACAGCGAGAGCCGTGATTCCGTCAATCAGAATCTGAATACTGATATACTTAAGAAAAATTCCGAAAAATCACCAAATATTGCCGAGATAATTGCGAATATGGAGCGTTGGCGATGGCTGCCAAGCGATCTTGGTGATGATCGGATTGAGGTTAATCTACCAGAATACACTGCACGCGTAATTCGCAATGGTCAGCTTGTTCACGAGACCCGTGTGATTATTGGCAAGCAATCAACGCCAACGCCGCTGTTTTCAAATAAAATGGTTCACTTGATTGTAAATCCATCTTGGCATGTTCCTGCTTCGATCGTTAACAAGGAAATTCTTCCAAAGTTGGCGGAAGATCCAGAGTATGCAGTTCGGAACGGATACGAAATTACTGAACTTGATTCTGGCAAGGTGTCGATTCGGCAGCCGCCCGGTGGAGGAAACGCTCTCGGGTTCATTAAATTCATGTTCCCCAATGAACATGCGGTATATTTGCATGACACGCCCTCGAGGAACTTATTTGCGAATTTTGAGCGGGCTTACAGTCATGGATGTGTTCGAGTTGAAAATCCGTTCGAATTAGCTGCCATACTTCTTGATAGGCCCGAATATTCGGAGCCAAGGTTGAAAGCAATGATAGGTAAGGGTGAGCGATTAATTCGTCTTAAGGAGCCACTTCCTATCCACATTACCTATTTTACGCTTTCAGTTGATGAAAGTGGCGCGATAAGAAAGCTGGCTGATGTCTATGGATATGATAAATCTGTTGCATATGCCCTGCGAAAGCAGCCTTCCAAGGCTGTTGCAGCGCTTCGCAGAACAGTTGAATAATCACCTGTCTGCTTTAGTCAGTGCAGTGCAATATTTGGCTCTATTCATCACTATTGTCTGCAATCTGAATGTCCATGCTGGGGTTAATTTATGACGCTCTCCCCCCTGAGATCTCTGGGGATTACTGAATGGATGCTGCTAGTTGGCCTATCGATCCTCTGGGGAGGATCTTATCTTTTTATGAAATTGGCGGTTCTTACAGTACCTCTTTTTACAATTGTTTTAGGTAGAGTTTCGATTGCCGCATTAGCACTTTTGATTGTTCTCACCATATCAGGAACCGGAATTCCGAAAGGCCGTCGAATATGGTTGGCGTTTTTCGGAATGGGCATTTTCAATAATGTCATCCCAATGAGTTTGATTGTTTTTAGTCAAAACTCGATCAGTGTCGGTCTTGCTTCGATTCTCAACTCGATAACGCCACTTTTTACGATTCTCGTTGCTCACATGACGACGAATGATGAGCGTCTGACATTCAGAAAGCTTATTGGTATTAGTTTTGGCATTATGGGTGTCGTGATGCTCATGGGACCGGAACTTGTCGATAATTTTGGAGTTGCCGCACTCGGAGAGTGGGCTTGTCTGGGTGCCGCCCTCTCTTATGCCTGCGCAAACACGTTTGGAAGGCGTTTTGTTCAACTGGGAACGAAACCAATGCAGACAGCATTCGGGCAGGTTGTTGCCTCAACGGTCATATTGGCTCCACTCGTTATTGTTGTCGATCAACCATGGACCATTTCGGATCCGGGGTTTTTGCCCGTTCTTTCAATTCTTGCATTAGGTCTCTTCTGCACGGCGCTCGCCTATGTGATCTATTTCCAAATTCTTGCACGATCTGGAGCAACAGCAATAGCGCTTGTGACGTTCATGATCCCCCCGAGCGCTATTCTGATGGGCTGGCTCGCTCTCGGGGAACAGATTTCGTCTCAGGATTTTTTAGGTATGTCCCTGATTGGAGTTGGGCTTTTCAGCGTCAACCGACAGTCTAACAGGAAGGCATAATTGCCAATCTTCGGTCCCTATCTCGTACAGAGAGGCCCAAAAATATCGACGACTTGTTCGTAGACTGCGCGTTTGAATGGGATAATCAAAGACGTGATTTGATTTATTGGAACCCATTTCCATGCATCAAATTCCGGCTTATGCCCGCCCGCTGGCGCCAAAATATTGATTTCCGACTCGTCGCCATTAAATCGAAAAGCAAACCACTTTTGTGTTTGACCTCTATATCGACCCTTCCACGCTTCCATTGCTACGTCGGGAGGAAGGTCATAAGTGAGCCATCCTGGTGCCTCAGCCAAGAGTGATATTGATACTATACCTGTCTCTTCTTGCAGCTCACGTACAGCTGCGGCATACGGATCTTCGTCCTCATCAATGCCGCCTTGCGGCATTTGCCAGGAATGAATATCATCGACGTGTTCCGGTCCAGAATCGCTTTTCCGACGTCCCATGAAGATAAAACCGTCATGATTTAATAACATGATCCCGACATTCCGCCGGTAAGGGAGAGCGTCGTATCTCATTGTGGTTCATCTTGGTTTAGAAGGATCGAACTTACCGGAACCAAATCGATTCCTTTGTCGGCAAGACCCTTTATCCACGTCTCTAGTTGCCGAATAGTCAGATTAACGGGACGCATTGTACCGACGGCATAGCCATTCTTTTTGGCGGATTTTTCTAAATCAGTCAGCTTGTTACGAACTGATAGTATGTCGAGTTCGGCGTCGATTTGGAGTGTGGTCTGTACGAAAGGAAGTTGGAAAGCGAGCGAAAGTTCTTCAATTATTGGGCTCTCCGTCGCACTAACAATCGCCAATCCCCGATCCGACAAGTCTTGTAGAATTGGAGAAAGTTTTTCTGGCTGAGAAAGAAATCTCTCCCCCATGACTGGGATTGCAGCAAAATAGCCGGAAAAACGGCTCATTACCCATGAGAGTCGTTCCAGATTTTGTCCGGTTTCTAACTCGGTCAAGAGCGCCATCCGGCCTGGATCCTGAAGTCTTGGGTTCAAAGAGTCCATCGGGATTTCCAGCATGATCTCGTGGCCATCACGACGTGCGTCAGCAGCCTGGCTGCCAACATTGTTTGCGTAAGGCGAAAATGCGAAGGTAATATTGGCTGGCAGGGCAATCAAGGCCTCAACGGTTGCCAAATAGCCCAATCCTGCGCCCGTTATAATAATGCCAATTTTTGGATTGGCAGGTTGAAGTGGCTTTATGTTTGTTTGGCTTGGTGATTGGCCAGCAATTTGGCTCCAGACCATCGGGCGCGAATACATTTCCCGCGGTTTGAGGCCTTCTGAACTTATTTTAGGTATGATACCAAATCGTGACTGCTCAATTAAGCGCGGATCGGGTGCTAGTGTAAGGGGGTCTGCAGCAGGGTCATTGGCAATTTGCGATCTGTTGTTCTCTATTGCTCCCTGGTTCACGCTCGGGCCTTCGCGGACAATCGGAACAACGAGTGCCTCGGAAGGAACTTTGGGGATTAGTCGCCCCTGAAAGATCAAGACAGATAAGCCTATCAGTATAAGGACAAGAACTACTGTTACGACCGAGATCAGACTTTTTGATCGGCGTCGCTTATCGGGCGATTGGTCCGAAACTAACTGCTCCTTCTGCATATTATTTGAATCCAAAGATCCAGCCGCCTCGACGTTCAAATTTATTTCCTTAATAGCTTGTCAAAAATTATCCGAATAGCGTTCGATGGTGATGATAAACCCTGACAGAATAGGCACACTTGGAAGTGGTACTCGCGCGATCCGGGTATGTTAGTTAGACGCCGGTTCAGGTGCCTTTTTACTCGTGAAACCCTCAGTTTTGATGCCACGCAACGTATCAAATGCGATATTTAATTGTTTGTCATCTTTCGGATCCAATGGAACATAAGCGGAAGATCCGCCCTGTTCGTCGTCGCCATTTTTCAGATGGCCACGCAGACTAGCCTCCCCCTTGGTTTCGTCTTTTCCTTTCAGGTCTTCGGGCACATCTGGAATGACATTTACGTCCGGTTCAATTCCCTTGGCTTGGATTGAACGACCTGAGGGGGTGTAATATCGTGCAGTGGTAAGCCTTAGCGCGCCGCTCGAACCGAGTGGAATTATGGTTTGAACTGAGCCCTTCCCAAATGACCGGGTGCCCATGACTGTCGCGCGCTTATGATCTTGGAGGGCGCCCGCGACAATCTCTGACGCGGAAGCAGATCCGCCATTAATCAAAATGATAACAGGCTTTCCGTTTGCAAGGTCACCTGCCCGAGCAACGTATCGTTGCGCGTCATCTGCATTCCGACTGCGTGTTGATACGATTTCACCGCGGTCAAGAAATGCGTCAGATACAGAAATCGCCTGATCTAGTAGTCCACCAGGATTGTTTCGCAGGTCGAGGACGTAACCTTTTAAGGTGTCAGCTGGAAGCTCTTTGCCTATGGTATCGAAGGCATTTTTTAGCCCGTCGAATGTCTTCTCGGTAAACTGTGTGATCCGAATATAGCCAATATCTTTTTCAGATCGGAATTTAACGGAAGAAATTCGAATAACGTCTCGTGTCAATTTGATCTCGAGCGGGTCGGACGAGCCTTTACGAGAAATCCGAAGTGAAACAACGCTTTTTACGGCGCCACGCATTTTTTCAACTGCCTGATTCAGAGTTAGACCCTGAACACTTTCGCCATCGATGTGTGTGATCAAATCACCGGAGAGAATACCAGCCTTGGATGCGGGCGTGTCATCTATAGGCGTGACCACTTTGACATAGCCGTCTTCCTGGGTAACTTCGATACCGAGGCCGCCAAACTCGCCGCGTGTTTGTACCTGCATATCTCGGAAACTTTTTGAGTCCATGTAACTCGAGTGCGGATCAAGGCTCGTCAGCATGCCGCTAATGGCGGCTTCCACAAGCTTTGCATCATCGGGCTTTTCAACGTAATCCGTCCGGATTTTCTCGAAAACATCACCAAAAAGATTTAATTGGCGATAAATATCCGAGCCTGCCGCATTTGCGCCAATTGAGCCAAGAGTTAAGCCATTCAGACCCAGCGACGTAATGCCTCCGCCGAGGACTGCTCCAAGTAAAAGATATGAAATCTTACGCATCATCCTCGAACTTTCTCGTTCGATCCTGACACCCACCAAGGTGTCGGATCTATTGAAGTTCCGTCTTTTCGGAACTCTATATAAAAAACCGGTTCAGGCTTGTCAGTTCCCGCAAGACCAGATTCTATCCCGCCTTTTGGCAAACCACCCATAACCGCTAACGGTTCCCCCGCCAGAACAAACTGTCCAAGGGTCACGTTTGCTCGTTCCATCCCCGCGAGAAGCACATAATAGCCTCCCCCTGCGTTGATAATCAACAGTTGCCCATATGATCGGAAGGGGCCAGAAAATGCAATCCAGCCGTCACACGGTGCCGAAACAATCGTTCCGGCGCGCGTAGCGACCGAAATTCCTTTAGACGGATTTCCAAGCGAATCAGGGACATTAAAACCTTTTACCATCGTTCCGGAAACAGGGTGAGGAAGAAGTCCTTTTAATTCGTTAAAGGACACTTTTGGCGACATCCGTGCCGGATCTTTGAAGGCCAAGGCGGCAAATCGGCTTCGTGCTTCGCGAGCGGCCGGGTCGTTTGCAATCCTAGCCTCCATATCGGTCCGGGCGGCCGCCTTTTTTGCTTCATCTGCTACTTTTGAGGACGTATCGAGCTCTTTTTCAAGGCGTCCCAACAGTTCTTTCAGATTCTGTGCTTTTGCAGCGAGAGCTTTCGATTTCCCGATTTCTTCGATAATTTTACTCTCTGTCCCTATTAGCTCTTTCTGTCGCGCGTCGATCAGGACAGCTAAATCTTCCCGATCCCGGTTCAGTGAGTCTTGATCGAGCGCGAGTTTTTCGCGTTCCGAGGCTGTGGCGAGTTTAACCCTGATTAGTGCTCCTAGGTCCTCGGCAAGAACATCAGTCTCTTCCCGCAAATAGGGCAGAATAGCGCCCAGTGCCAAGGCGGCACGAATGGCGGCAAGCATGTCCTCTGGGGCAAATAGAATTGCTGGTTGCGGCGTTTTCCCCATTCGCTGAAGGGCGGCGAGGACCTCGCTGATCAATTGCTGCCGCGTATTCAAAGAGTTGCGGATTTTTGCCTCCGCCTCTGATAAGGATGCCAATTGCTTTTCAATCGCGGAAATCCGTAATTCCGTCGCCCGTAAACGGTCTGTGGTATCGATTAGTCTTTGGTTAAGACGCGCGCGATCGGTTCGCAGTAGCTCAATTTCATCGGCAAACCTTTCTCGGCTCTCTATTCCGGACTGAAGCTTTTGTTCCGTCGCCCTCAGTTCATCTTCACGTTTGGCCTTTTCAGCCGGAGCCTCAGGCTGATCTTGAGCCTGACTGGCAAGTGAAGTGACCACAATCGCGAAAATCGCGATCAGTTTTGTGATCTTTCGTGCATTTTGAAACGAAAAATGTCCCAAATTGGTGCTCAAACGCGATGATACGGATGTCCTGACAGGATTGTCAGGGCGCGATAAATCTGCTCCGAAAGTACGATTCGCGCAATCTGATGGGGCAGTGTCATGGCTCCGAAGGCGATTGTTTCGATGGCTTTTGCGCGGATTGTCTCGTCAAGCCCGTCGGGGCCGCCGATGACGAAGCATAGACTGCTATTGCCAGCATCACGGAGTCGGGCGAGCGTTTCGGCGAAAGCAGCGCTATTTAGCGTTTTTCCACGTTCATCGAGCGAAATCAGGACGGATTCGCCTAGTTTTGCGATTATTTCTCGGGATTCTTCGGCCTTTCGGTCTTGTGATCTCGATGCGCGACTTTCGGAAAGTTCGATGTTGTTGAACCCGCTGAATCCTAGAGCTCTTCCGCTGGCTGCTGCGCGGGACAAATAGCGCTCCGCGAGCTCGCGTTCCGGGCCATTTTTCAGGCGACCGACAGAAAAAAGGGTGATTCGCACCAGAATCCTACGTCAAGAAGGCGAAAATTCGCTCGGGCGGTCGGCACCCCACATTTTTTCCAGATTGTAAAAACTGCGGACTTCGGGCCGGAAAACGTGCAAAATAACGTCTCCAGCGTCGATCAGGACCCAATCGCACTGGGGTTGGCCTTCGACGCGGATGTTCTTATGACCGGCGATTTTGAGTGCCTCCACGACTTGATCGGCGATGGCGCTGACATGGCGATTTGAGCGCCCGGTTGTAACAACCATGGCGTCAGCCAGCGACGTTTTTCCAATTAAATCAATGGCTAAGGTGTTTTCCGCCTTGGCGTCATCAAGTGTGTCCTGGATCATTTTCAGCAGATTTGCCGAGGAATCTTCCAGCGGGGCGGCGGCGACTGGCGGCGCGGATGGCGGAGTGGCAGCATTCGTTATAGCTCGTGTCAGTTTCAATTTCCTTCTCGATCCGGAGGACGAAAGGGGCTCTCCGTAAAGGAGACCATGCCTGATTTTGAATGGATTTTCAATGATTTTATAAGGGTTTGCCGATCAGGGCTTTGCCGCATGCCGGCGCAGCTCGGTGGAGGACAGGGATGAGCGCGTATCGTGCAGGAAAACCCATGCCGGCGGGCGCTTTAGAGCGAGTTTCGGGGCGGCGGATTCGGGCAGGCGACGGCTTGAGAAGGTGAGCGCAGCCTTGCCCCGGGCGGCTGTGAAGGTGGCGCCGGGGCGATCCATGACAGCGACAGGAATGAGGCGGAATAAAGCTTTCCAGCGATTCCAGCGATGGAATCCGGCGAGGTTGTCGGCGCCCATGAGCCAGACGAAGCGGACCCCGGGATGGCGGCGGACGAGCCAGGCCAGCGTGTCATAGGTATAGCGTGTGTGGATGGCGGATTCGAAGCCTGTGACGTCGATGCGGGGATGGCGGGCGAGGGCGCGGGCGGCGTGCATCCGCTCGGCAACGGGAGGCAAAAGAGTGTTGTTTTTCAGAGGGTTACCCGGCGTCACGAGCCACCAAACGCGATCCAGCTTGAGGCGTTTGAGGGCGATGAGACTGATGAGCAAATGGGCCTGATGGGGCGGATTGAAGGTGCCGCCGACGAGGCCGATGCGCATGCCGCGGGCGTGCCGCGGAAGCGTTTTTGTTGGAGGATTTGTTGGAGTGTTGGAGGCTTTTATTACCGCTCCAACCGGAAAAGAAGCGGACATTGGAGGCCTCACAAGTGGTTAATGTCCAGCACTTCATGGGAATGTGCGAATTGGAGCTGAAAGAGGCGCGCATAAATGCCGTTTTCTGCGAGGAGGGAGGCGTGCGTCCCCGTCTCGGCGATACGCCCCTGATCGAGCACGAGGATGGAATCGGCATTGGCGACGGTGGCGAGGCGATGGGCGATGATGAGCGTGGTGCGCCCGTGCATGAGGCGGGCGAGGGCCTGCTGGATGAGGGCATCTGATTCGGCATCGAGCGCGGAGGTGGGTTCGTCGAGCAGGAGGATGGCGGCGTTCTTGAGGAAGGCGCGGGCAATGGCGATGCGCTGGCGCTGGCCGCCGGACAATTGGCTGCCGAACTCGCCGACCCGCGTCTGGTAGCCCTGCGGCAGAGAGAGGATGAAGCTGCGGGCGGCGGCGGACTTGGCGGCCTCGAACATTTCGGCTTCGGTGGCGCCGGGGCGGCCGCGCAGGATGTTTTCGGCCACGGTGCCATCGAACAGGAAGGTATCCTGACTGACGAGGGCGATGCGATCATAGAGCGAGGCGGAGGTGATGGCGGCGAGATCGTGCCCATCGATCAGGACGCGGCCTTGCTGTGGCAGCCAGAAGCGGAGCAGGAGATTGAACAGGGTGGATTTGCCGCTGCCGGACAGGCCGACCAAAGCGGTGATGCTGCCGGCGGGAACCGACAGGCTGACGCCGTGCAGCACGGGCTTTGCCGGATCATACCCGAAGGTGACCTCCTCGAACCGGACGGCGCCGGGGCCGGGCGGGAGCGGCGCGGCATCGGGCTTGTCGCGCAGATCGGGCACGCGGTCGATGAGCTCGTAGAGCATGCCGACGCCGACGGCGGAGGCTGCGAGCGAGAGATGCAGGCGGGCGAGACGGCGGGCAGGATCTGTCATCATCAGCAGGGAGGCGATGAAGGCTAAGAACTCGCCGGGTGTGGCGCCATTATAGATGACGCGCCAGCCGCCATAGAAAATAACGCTCGAGACCGCGAAGCCGCCCAGCGTATCAATGAGCGGCACGGTGCCGGCCTGCACGGTGGCCATGCGGTTGGAGAGGCGCTCGACGGCGGAGACAGCGTCAGCCATGCGGGCGCGCATCGCCTCCTCGAGCCGGAACGCCTTGATGACGCGGACGCCGTGGATTGTCTCCTGCATGGCGCCGACAATGCTGGCCATGGAGCGCACCTCGCTGGCGAACAGTTTGCGCATTTGCCGCAACAGGCGCGTTACCGCCGCAAACACCAGAGGCACGCCGATGAGCGCGACAAAGGTGAGGATGACATCCTGCGAGAGCATGACGATGAGCAGGCCTACGATGGTGAACAGATCGCGCCCGAGCGAGGTGGCGATGAGGTTGAGGGCGCTGGAGGCGGCATTGGCATTATAGGTGATGCGGGTGACGAGATCGGACGATTCGGTGCGCTGGAAAAACGCCATATCCTGCGACAGGATGGCCTCGAAAATCCGCTTCTGGGTGCGGGCGACAATGTTGTTGCCGATGCGGGAGAGCAGCACCTCCTGCCCGTAAGTGGCGAGGCCCTTGGCGGTATAGAGCACGAACACCGACCCGCAGATGAACACCATGGTGGCGGCATCGCGCTCGAGAAACACCTTGTTGACGAGATCCTTTATGAACCAGGCGCTGAGTGCTGTGGCCGCGGCGGTGACGGCCATGAGCACTAGGGCCACGGCATATTGCGGCGCGAACAGGCGCATATTTTCGGCAACGAGCCGTTTGAGCACGGCAAAATCTGTGAACCGGAGGGAAAAACGAGACAAAAGACGCATGCGGACCCGTATCCTGCTGCCGAGGGCCGGAAAAACCGCCCGCGCCGCGCGGCCCGCCGGGACACTCTGCCAGCAGCCACCACAGAGGGGTGATACAGAACCTCCCGCCCGAACGCAAGAGCAACGAATTTGCAGATTGGGGCGGATCGCATCCAAATTGGGCCCCCGCTCCGCGTGATTGCCAAGCGGGGGGAATGTGTCACAATTGGCTCCGTGGGGTTCGTCTGGCGGGTTTGGGGGAGGGTTGATGGCGATGCGGGTGATGGTTTCGGCGGGGGGTAGCGGCATCGGGCTAGCTATTGCCAAGGCGTTCTTCAAAGAGGGCGCGCAGATCAGCATTTGCGATGCCGACCCGATGGCGCTTGACTGGGTGCAGCGGGATTATCCCGATTGGTCGATCATTGAGGCGGATGTGACCGACGAGGCGGCGGTGGATTTCTGGTTCGATGCGTTTCGCGTAAAGGAGAAGGGGCTCGATGTGCTGGTGAACAATGCCGGCATTGCGGGGCCGATCGGGCCGGTGGAGGAGATCGGGTTCGAGGGGTGGAAGAAGTGCCTCGCTGTGGGGCTCGACGGGCAATTTCTCTGCGCGCGGCGGGCGGTGCCCGTGATGAAGCGGCAGAAAGCGGGCTCGATCATCAATGTGTCGTCAACATCGGGGCTTTACGGCGTGGGGTTGCGCACGCCCTATAGCGCGGCGAAATGGGGCGTGATCGGGCTGACGAAATCGCTCGCAATCGAGCTCGGGCCGTTCAATGTGCGGGTGAACGCGATCTGCCCGGGGAGCGTCGCGGGGGAGAGGATCGAGCGGGTGATCGCGGCGGAAGCGGAAAGCCGCAAGCGCACGCCGGACGAGGTGCGGGCGGAATATGTCAGCGGGCAATCGATCAAGCGGTTTCCGGAAGCGGAAGAGATCGCCGATCTGTGCGTGTTTCTGGCGAGCGACAAGGCAAAAATGATCAGCGGGCAGGCACTCCCCATCGACGGCAATACAGAGACGTATCATATGGGGTGAGGGGCTTTAGCCGCTCAATAATTTCCGGGAGGTAGCATGAGTGCTTTTTTGTCGCCGTTACGATTGTCCATCGCGGTTTCGATGTTTTTCTTCACGGTTGCTGTTTCATCGGCGGAGGCCTTACTGGAGGGCATCTGGGCGCCCACGAAAGCGGACTGTTTTGATTCAGATGGCGGGTTAAAATATCTGACTTTTATTGATCTAGATGGAAATGGGTCGGACTTAAAAATCCCTTTGGTCGACCGATATGAACATCATTGCAAGATCAACACCGTCACCGGAAATGCCCAGAATATGACCTTGAACGCGATTTGTTACACGTTTTGGGATCATCTCAATGCCGAACAAGAGGGCCAGGAGGAGCAAATCACGCTTTCCCTTGTCGGACCGGACCGGATTTTGTTGAACGGTAAGAGCCACCTTCGCTGTTTCATGCGAAAAGACGTTTATGACGAACTCATGTAGCTATTCGTTTGCTGTCAGTTGAGTCCGAGTGCGGTCTGGCACTATGGCGGGAGGTGATCGTCCCCCGCCATGGTGAGGTGGGGACGTTTTAGTTCAGCGACAGCGTATCAAGTTTTGCGACAAAGCCACGGATCAGGACTTCCCACTCCTTGCCGTATTGTTTGGCGAGCCTGTCCGTTGCGGCGTCCACAATTTCATCTGCATTCCGGTTTGGGATGATTTTCTCGGTTGCTGCTACCCGAGCGGAATAAATCAAAGAAGCATCATTGATTGTCGCGCTGAGCCGTTCTGTTTGACTCACAATTTGTTGAATCTGTATGAGTTGAAGGCGGCTTAGGGCAGTTTGCTCGTCGAAAAATTTTGCGGCAAAGGGTGCATACATTCCGATCTGAATGACTGCATATGCGATCGCAAGGAATGTTGCCGCCTTTGAGACGTTGACAAGTACCTTGGACCATATCTCCAAGGTGCTGTGTGTCTGAGTGCGATCTTCTGTCATTTTGGTTCCCCGGTGTTAAAAAAATTCATGACAACTTGTTTTTATTTGTGAAATTGCCGCGGTGAGCCTATCCACAGGCCCTGCCTCATAGCTCTTTAGCGCAGACGTGCATAATTCGTAACGTTCGCGGTACAAACGCCGGTCTCCACTTGACGCGGCGACTGCTAATTCAACCCGCTTCGCGTCGAACTTATCTTGGGTCACTTTGGATAAAGCTGTCATCGTTTGCTGTCGGAGAACATCGAGATCCTC
>CAMCXA010000046.1 GCA_945883115.1 Alsobacter soli | reverse complement strand
AGGCCAACCGCGATCGAGGCCGCGCCGAGAGCTGCCGTATAGGTGATGCCGGTGCCGGACTGGCCCCAGCCTGCGCCGAACTCGTCAGCTGTGGTGCCGGCGATGTCGGCGAGCGAGTCCTGCAGACCGGCGGAGATGCCAGCGAACTGGACATAGGCCTTGCCAATTCCGCCATTGTTCAGACGACCGAAGCCGCGGACAACGCCGATTTCGGTATTCGAGCGGGCATCAAGGTTAAAACGGTAGTTACCGGCCTGTTCGTATTTGGCTGTGGTGTTGGTGTCTACGCTATCCGTCTTGTACAGACCGCGATAGTTCATGTAGCCCGAGATCTGGATGCAAGTGTCTGAGCCTGGGAGCTGGAAGAAGCCGGCGCCGAAGGCTGGGCAGGCGACGACGGCTGCTGCCGGGGCTGCCTTCTTGGCAGGGAGATCGGCTGCGAAAGCCGAACCAGCAACGAGCACCGCTGCTGACGAGAGGAGGAGGGAAGTGATTTTCATGTCTCTATTCCATTTGATGTGCCGACGAAACGTCCGCCAGCAGGATTCAACGGGGTGAAGATGCAAAACGGAATCGAATCCCGCAACGTAAGTTTTCATAAAATTGCCAATTTACGTGGTATTGATGTGGGTCTGTTGCAAATTTGAAACAAATAATTCAATTTTTAAGTGTTTTTACACTAGTAATACAACCTTTAGTTGAAAATTATTAATTTTTCAGTGTAACGGATTGGAAAACTCAAGGTAAATAAAGGGTAAATGAGAGAGTCGTTTTGACGGGATGCAGGCAAAAGAAAACCCCGACGCTTTCGCGCCGGGGTAGTCGGGAGGTGCTGTAATCAGAAGGTGCGCTTGATTGTGACGTAGGCGATGTTCGCATAGGTCGAGGCGCTGCCCTTGACGTCTGTTTCGGTGATCATCAGTTCGGGCATGATGATCAGATCCTTGGCGATGGTGTAGCCGTAAGCCGCGCCGTAGCGGTTGAGGGTTGTCTTCTTGCCGGAGCCGCTGAAGGTTTCAGCCTTGATCTGGCCAACCGCCAGAGCAAGCGTGCCCGGGCCCATTGTGTAGGTCAGCTCCGCGCCGATATTGGTGCCTTCCGACAGACCTGTTGCATCCGTCTTGCTGTCAAAGTCGGAGGATGAAGGGCGGCCTGTATAAAGAAGTGCACCCTTGCTGATGCCGCCATAGAGGGCGAAGCCGACGGCATCGATCTTGGCGCGGGCGGAGCCAATGACTGCATAGCCTTCGGCCGATTTGGTCGCGGTTTGAACCTGATGCGAGATCGCGTTCAGCTTGAAATCGACGACGTCAACTTTCGTGGAAAGACCGAGAACCGCATCTGGACGATCAGCAACAGGGAACAAATTATTATTGAACGCATTTTCAAGCGCGATGAAGGCGTTGACCGGGCCGAGCTTGCCTTCGTATTTGATTCCGGTACTTTCGGTCGAGTTGCTGAGCAGGGACGAATAGTTCTCGCCATAGGTGCCGGAAATATCCGACGAGTTAGCGTAGCGCCCTGCAGTGAAGGCCCCGAGCTGGACGAAGGCGCGGGAGAGCGACGCATCGTTCATCCGGGAAAACCCGCGGAGCACGCCGAATTCGGTGTTGGAGCGGGCATCGACTTCGAGCCGGAAGCGCGCGGATTGGGCGTATCTCGCAACCGTGAACGATTTGTCAGGGTCGTTATAGGTGGCGATGTAGCGGAAATAGCCACCAAGTTTCAGGCACGTTTCCGAGCCCGGGAGCGTGAAGAAGCCCGAGCCGTAGGCCGGGCAGGCGCGGACGGCGTCAGCGGCGGGTGCCGCCTGTTTCGCCGGAAGATCGGCAGCGAATGCGCCGCCAGCCGAGACGAGGGCCGCCGAGGCAAGAAAAAGGGAGCGAATATTCATGGTTCTATCCATTTGTTGACCCAAAGGAATGTGCTTTTGGATGTGTTTCAACGGACAGAATGATGCTCAATTAAAAATATGACGCAACGTCATAATCAATTGTGGCAAAATATGTTGCATTTTTGAAACATAATTTGCACGCATAGTTTGTTTTTATTTTTATCATGTCTTTTTAGTTGTGTGGTGGTGAGTGAGGGCTTCACTTGTTTTGTGGTCCTGTCGGCCTCGTCATGGTTGCGGGCGTTTTGGTGTTTTCGCGCCGATTGGCGGGGTGGTTCCAAGCTGCGGCAAAATAAATCTTCCGATTTGGCTGAAACATCGCAATTTTAAGCGTGCAAGTGCTTGACCGCGGCGTTCGGGCGTATAACACTCTCCAATCTGGCGTGGCTTGATCCGGTAATTCACCGGACTGGTGTGCCCGATGTAAGAATTCGATCCGGTGCTGCTTCGCTTGAGGGGCGCCGGAGAAAACGGGCACAGGCCCGGTGGTTGAGAAAACGGGCGGAGGCCCGATGGTGGAGGAGCGGTTTATGCCCAATGTTTCGATGACAGTTAATGGTGTTGCGGTTTCGGCAAATGTTGATTCGCGGACGCTGCTGGCGCAATTCGTGCGCGACAATCTTCATTTGACCGGTACGCATATCGGATGTGACACGAGCCAGTGCGGCGCGTGCGTTGTCCATGTCGATGGCCGCGCGGTGAAGAGCTGCACGACGCTCGCCGTTTCGTGCGAGGGTGCGAGTGTCACGACGATCGAAGGGATCGGCACGCCGGATCATTTGCATCCGATGCAGGCAGCCTTCCGCGAGAATCATGGCTTGCAGTGCGGGTTCTGCACACCGGGCATGATCATGTCGGCGATTGATATTGTGAACCGCAAGGGCAATTCGCTCGACGAGCACACGATCCGTGAAGAGCTCGAAGGCAATATCTGCCGCTGCACCGGCTATCACAATATTGTGAAGGCTGTTTCGGCCGGCGCGCAGGCGATGTCAGGCAAGTAATTTGGTTTTGACCGGCCCTTACAACGGGCACTGAGAAAATGATCGTCACAAGGCGACTTTGGAGGATTACCCCATGAGTTCAGCTACAGGCATTGGAGCTTCGGTGCTCCGCAAGGAAGATTTCCGGTTCATCACCGGCAAGGGCCAATATACGGATGATATCAACCGGCAGGGACAGGCTTATGCCTATTTCCTGCGGTCACCGCATGCACATGCGACAATCAAGAAGCTCGATATCTCGGCGGCCAAGAAGGCTGCGGGCGTTGTGGGCGTTCTGACCGGCGATGATCTCGCTGCCGACAAGGTGGGCGGGCTGATTTGCGGCTGGATGATCCATAACAAGGACGGCTCGCCGATGAAGGCGGGCGCGCATCCGGCACTGGCACAGGGCAAGGTGCGGTATGTCGGCGACCATGTCGCGGTTGTTATCGCCGATACGTATTCGCAGGCGAAGGACGCTGCCGACCTGATCGTGGTCGAGTATGGCGTTCTGCCAGCTGTTGTGGATATGAACGACGCGGTGAAGAAGGGGGCAACGGTCATTCATGATGTTGCATCCGACAATCGTGTTTATGACTGGCATCTGGGTGACAAGGCGGCGACGGAAGCGGCCTTCAAGAAGGCCAAGCACATCACGAAGCTGGATCTCGTCAATAACCGCCTGATCCCGAATGCGATGGAGCCGCGTGCGGCTGTCGGAGATTATGATTCGGGGCAGGAACAGTTCACTCTTTATACAACGAGCCAGAACCCGCATGTGGCGCGGCTTGTTCTCTCCGCCTTTATCGGCATTGCGCCGGAGCACAAGCTCCGCGTGATCGCGCCGGATGTCGGCGGCGGGTTCGGATCGAAGATCTTTATTTACGCGGAAGAGACTGTTTGCGTCTGGGCCGCGAAGAAGGTGGGACGTCCGGTGAAGTGGACGGCGGATCGCACGGAAGCGTTCCTGTCGGATGCGCATGGTCGTGACCATCTCACGCATGCCGAAATGGCGATGGATGACAAGGGCAAAATTCTCGGCCTGCGCGTGCATACGAAAGCCAATCTCGGCGCGTATCTCTCGACCTTCTCTTCTTGCGTGCCGACCTATCTCTATGCCCCGCTTTTGTCGGGACAATATGATATTCCGGCGATTTATGCGGAAGTGGACGGCATCTACACCAATACGGCGCCGGTTGACGCCTATCGCGGTGCAGGTCGCCCGGAAGCAACCTTTGTCGTCGAGCGCCTGATGGAAGTCGCGGCGCGCGAATTGGGCATGGATCCGGCGCAATTCCGCCGGAAAAACTTCATCCGCTCCTTCCCGCACCAGACGCCAGTGATCATGGCGTATGATACGGGCGATTATGTCGCCTCGCTCGACAAGGCGCTGGAGATGGCGGACTACAAGAATTTCGGCAAGCGCAAGAAGGAAAGCGCCAAGCATGGTAAGCTGCGCGGGATCGGCTTCTCGGCCTATATCGAAGCGTGCGGCATTGCGCCGTCGGCTGCGGTAGGTTCGCTGGGCGCCGGCGTCGGACTTTGGGAATCGGCCGAGGTCCGTGTCAATCCGATCGGAACGATTGAAGTTCTGACCGGATCTCACAGCCACGGCCAGGGCCACGAGACGACGTTTGCGCAATTGGTTTCGGACCGTCTCGGTGTCGACATCAATTCGGTCGCGATTGTTCACGGCGATACCGACAAAGTGCAGTTCGGCATGGGCACGTATGGCTCGCGCTCGGGTGCGGTCGGCATGTCGGCGATCTCAAAGGCGCTCGACAAGGTGATTGCCAAGGGCAAGAAGGTTGCAGCTTACGCGCTCGAAGCGGCCGAGAAGGACATCGAATTCAAGGATGGCCGGTTCTCGGTTGCAGGCACCGACAAGTCGCTCGCTTTCGGCGAAGTGGCGTTGCAGGCCTATATCGCGCACAAATTCACGGGCGCCGAATTGGAGCCCGGCCTGAAGGAAGGCGCGTTCTACGATCCGACGAACTTCACCTTCCCGTCAGGCGTTCATATTTGCGAAGTCGAAATCGACCCGGATACGGGTGTGACGAAGATCGAGCGCTGGACGGCTGTGGACGATTTCGGAACGATCATCAATCCGATGATTGTCGAGGGTCAGGTTCATGGCGGTATCGCGCAGGGCGTCGGACAGGCGATGTTCGAAGGCGCGCATTACGACAAGAACGGCCAGTTGGTGACGGCAAGCTTCATGGATTACACCATGCCGCGCGCCGATGACCTGCCGTCCTTCGAAATCGGCACGACGACAACGCCGTGCACATCGAACCCGCTCGGGATCAAGGGTTGTGGCGAAGCGGGCGCGATTGCTGCCCCGCCAGCTGTGATCAACGCGATCACGGACGCGATCGGACACGAAAATATTGCCATGCCGGCAACCCCGCAGGCTGTCTGGCTGGCATGTCAGGCTTCCCGCAAAATGGCCGCAGAATAAGATCGAGGAGAGACAACATGCACGCATTTTCATATCACAGCCCGAAGACAGTTCGTCAGGCGGCATCACTCCTCGGCAAGTCGGATGACGCCAAATTACTCGCGGGCGGTCAAACACTGCTTCCGACAATGAAGCAACGTTTGGCCTCGCCGACGCATCTCGTCGATCTCGGCAAGGTCGAAGGCCTTGCCTCGATCGAGCAGAAAGGCCGCAATATCGTGATTGGCGCGATGACATGCCATGCCGATGTCGCGACCTCGGCTGTTGTGCTTCAGGCCATTCCCGCGCTTGCAGCTTTGGCTGGCGGTATCGGCGACGCGCAGGTTCGCAATCGCGGCACGATTGGCGGCTCGCTCGCCAATAATGACCCGGCGGCGGATTATCCTTCTGCGGCTCTCGCGCTGAACGCGACGATCGTGACGAACAAGCGGAAAATTCCGGCGGATCAATATTTTGCCGGAATGTTCGCGACCAGCCTCGAAGAGGGCGAGATCATCACGAAAGTGTCGTTCCCGATCCCGTCAAAGGCTGCTTACGAGAAGTTCCCGAACCCGGCCTCCCGCTATGCGCTTGTTGGCGTATTTGTGGCGAAAAAGGGCGCGGACGTTCGTGCCGCCGTAACGGGTGCAGGCTCGGACGGTGTGTTCCGGTCGGCGGAAGTCGAAGCAGCGCTCAAGGCCCGGTTCAACCCGAAGGCGCTTGATGGCGTGAAGGTTTCTGCGAAGGGCCTGAACGGCGATATCCATGCCAGCGCGGACTACCGGGCGCATCTGATCCCGGTAATCGCGAAGCGTGCGGTTACCAAGGCTGTCGCGAAAGCCTGAGTGATCTGACTGGTTTAGCGGGTCGCGGGGGAAACCTCGCGGCCCGTTTTTTGTTTTTAGACGGTTTGGAAGCCTGCATTTTTTGCATGGTATGATTGAATGTTTCGAGTAGCTAAACTCTCGTTGCAACGGTGTTTTGCGCTGGAAATGGCAATTGTTTCCGAAGATTTGGCCATTTCAGAGCATTTATTGATCAGCGCGAGTGAAATAATATTCGAAAATATCGTTTATGAGCGCGCGTTCTTGATATTTTTTGCATGTGAATCGTTGACGGGCGGTGAAATCTTGCGCAATAGAACACTTTAATCAGTAGCCGGTTGCCGGGTTCGATGATGCCCGCGACGGATAGAGGGGATCGTTTGATGAGCAGTGCACAAATTCATGGCAAGACGGGGTCGCGTTACGAGGAGGTCCTGTCTCCGGCGGCACTCGCTTTTCTGGTCGATCTGCATCAGCGTTTCAATCCGACACGCAAGGCATTGCTCGAGGCGCGTATGGTGCGCCAGAAGCGCTTTGATGCCGGCGAATTGCCCGATTTTCTTGCCGAGACCAAGCATATCCGCGAAGGCGATTGGACGGTTGCGCCGATTCCTGCCGATTTACTTGATCGCCGGGTTGAGATCACCGGCCCGGTTGACCGCAAGATGATCATCAATGCGCTGAATTCGGGCGCAAAAGTGTTTATGGCAGATTTCGAGGATGCCTCCTCGCCGACCTGGGCGAATATGGTCGAAGGCCAACTCAATATGAGGGATCGCTGGTCGGGGTCGCTGGATTTCACCGACGAGAAAACCGGAAAATCCTACGCGATTTCTGCGAAGCCAGCGACATTGCTGATCCGCCCGCGCGGTTGGCATTTGCCGGAAGCGCATGTGACGGTGGATGGCGAGGCGATGTCGGGCAGTCTGTTCGATTTCGGGCTTTATGTATTCCACAACGCGAAGGCGATTATGGCGAAGGGGGCGACGCCGGGGTTTTATCTGCCTAAAATGGAAAGCCATAAAGAGGCAGCTTTGTGGGATGCGGTGTTCAGCCATGCAGAGAAGGTGCTTGGGGTAACGCATGGCACGTTCAAGGCGACGATCCTGATCGAGACGCTGCCTGCGGCGTTTGAAATGGACGAGATCCTTTATGAGCTGAAGGATCACATTGTCGGCCTGAATTGCGGGCGTTGGGATTATATCTTCTCGTTCATCAAGCGTCTCGGCCGCAACCCGGCCTTTGTGACGCCTGATCGCGGCGTGATGACGATGGCGACGAATTTTCTGGCCGCCTATTCGCTGTTGCTGATCCGGACCTGCCATCGCCGCAAGGCTTTCGCGATGGGCGGCATGGCGGCGCAAATCCCGATCAAGGGGAGTGCGGAAGCCAATGAGGTGGCGTTCGCCAAGGTGCGCGCCGACAAGGAGCGCGAAGCCTCGAACGGACATGACGGCACATGGGTGGCGCATCCCGATATGGTGGTGCTGGCGAACGAGGTCTTTGACCGGCTGATGCCGTCGCAGAACCAGCTCAACAAATTGTGCGAAGATGTCCATATCACGCAGGCGGATATGCTGTCGGTGCATCCTGGTGCCCGGACGGAAGCGGGGTTGCGCGAGGATATCCGCATCGGCGTGCAATATATCGAGGCGTGGCTGCGCGGGCGGGGGGCGGTGCCGCTCTATAATCTGATGGAAGACGCAGCGACGGCGGAAATCTCGCGCGCGCAAATCTGGCAGTGGCTCCATCATTCGACTGAACTCGATGACGGGCGGAAGGTGACGCCGGATTTGTTCCGCGCGACGCTTGCGGACGAGATGGAGAAGGTGCGGGCTGCTATTGGTGCGGAAATCTATGACAAGGGGCGGTTCCCCGAGGCGATTGAGCTATTCTCAGATATGTCGCTCGCAACCGATTGCCCCGAATTTCTGACGCTGCCGGCGTATGAGCTCCTCGTGCGTACGGGCGCATGAGTGAGTTGAGTTCGCTCACGGGGCAGGCGTTTTCGGACCATCTCAGAGCGGTTGTCGAGGCGTATTGCGCGGAGTTTCCGGTGCAGCCTGCGGAATTGCAGGTGTTGGCCGAGCAGATGGCGCGGGGGGACATGCTTGACGACAGGCGGACCTTGCCCGGCCATGTGACGACAAGCGCCTTTATCGTGAATGCGGCGTTTGACGCGGTTTTGCTAATCCATCATCGCAAGCTCGGGCGGTGGTTTCAGCCGGGCGGGCATTGGGAACCTGCGGCAAGC
The DNA here is from genome assembly GCA_945883115.1 of Alsobacter soli. Taxonomy (GTDB): domain Bacteria; phylum Pseudomonadota; class Alphaproteobacteria; order Rhizobiales; family Beijerinckiaceae; genus CAIUPE01. The sequence continues at coordinate 13,023 of CAMCXA010000046.1, read as the reverse complement.
TTCTGGCGCTCGGCGGAACGCGAGGCGCTCGAGGAGACAGGCATCGGGCAGGTGGTCTTGCATCCGTGGCACAAGGGCGGGGATCGCCCGATCGATATTGATACGCACGCCATCCCGGCGCATCCGGCGAAGGGCGAGGCGGCGCATTTCCATCACGATATCCGGTTTGTGTTTGTTGCGGATCGCTTTGAGAGGCTGAATGGCGACGCTGCGGAAGTCTCCGATGTCCGGTGGTGGCCGATCAACGAACTCGCCGAGATCGCGCCGCGCGCCTATGCGCGGTTGGGTTTGATGCGGTGATTATGCGGTTCAGGCAGGTGGATCGACTTTAAGCCATTTTGCAAGATCTCTTGTTCCGCGAGTTCCCATCAGAAAATCTGCCTCGTGTCTGTTTGAAAAATGATGACTATTGGCGTATTTGATACTACTTTGGAGCATCAAATGTGACTGAGGAGGTGATTTCATGGCGATGGTGAAGAAAAGCATCTCGGTTACCGACCAACAGAGCGGGTGGATGAAGGCGCAGATTGCGACGGGGCACTATGGCAATGAAAGCGAGGTAATTCGTGAGTTGATTCGCGAACGACAAATGCAGCAACAGGAAACGCGGGAAGAGATTGCTGCTATTCGGACAAAGCTTATCGAGGCGGAGAAAAGCGGCTTTACTGACCAGAGCGTTGATCAAATCTGGAAACTTGCCCGGAACGAGTGACCGCCCGAATGCGCTCCTACAAACTTTCAAACGCGGCTCGCTCTGATTTGATTGCGATTGCGCGCTATGGCGACGAGCACTTTGGCACTGCGAGTTCTGATCGTTACCGAGACCAACTCACGTCACATTTTGAGCTTCTTGCGCGGCAACCTTTGTTGTTTCCGGCGGTGGATCATATCCGTCAAGGCTACCGGCGCAGCATCTGTGGTGTCCATTCTGTTTACTACCGGATTGCGGATGACGGGGTGGCTATCATGCGGATTATTGGTCGACAGGATTTGCGCGACGACGGGTGAGTTAAGCGCGTCCTTTACCAATAAACTGTTCCGTCTTGACCTGGAAGCGCCAGACGAGGGCGGCTCCGGCGCAGGCGAGGGATAGGACGAAGCCGGCCCACACGCCTGCGGGGCCTGAACCGCCCCAATGTGCAAGCGCATAGCCACTCGGCAGGGCGACAATCCAATAGGCAATGGCGGAGACGGTCGCGGGCCAGGCGGTATCGGACAGGCCGCGCAGTGCGCCAAGCATGGAGGATTGCACCCCATCGCTAATTTGCATGGGGGCGAAGGTCAGAAAGATGAGGGTGGCTACGGCGACCACTTCCGCGTCTTCGGTAATCAAACGGGCCACGGCCTCGCCACGGAATACGAGCAGCAACGCCGCTCCCGTGAGCCATATCAATGCCAGCGAGAGGGCGGCATAGGCGATGGGCCGGAGCGCGCCGACATTCTCCGCGCCGCGTTCCTGCGCGACCCTGATGGCGACAGCTCCGGCCACGCCCAGTGGCAGCATATAGAGCAGCGAGCCGATAGATTGGGCGACCTGATTGCCTGCAAGGGCTACCGTGCCAAAGCTGCCGATCATGAGCGTTGCGATGCCGACGGCGGCGGTTTCGATGGCATACATCGCGCCGAGTGGCGCGCCTTCAACGGCTGTGATCTTGATCTCCGTCATATCGACCTTGCGGCGCAACCTCAGGCGGCGCTGCGAGGCCGCAACTTGCCACCATGTCCATGCGGCCAGAAGCGCCAAGGTTTCCGCGATCAATGCAGCCAGCCCCGCGCCGGTCAAGCCCAGCATGGGCAAGGGGCCTATGCCCCAGATCAAGGCATAATTGAGCGGGATGTTGATGATGACGGCCATAAACGCGAAGATTGTGCCGAGCCAAGGACGGCCAACCGCCTCGAAGGCGGATTTGAAGACGGTGAGCATCGAGAAGGGAATGAGGAAGAGCGCGATCAAGGTCCAGTAGGCAGGCAGGGCGGCAATGACTGCTTCCGGTTGGCCGAGAAGCGGCAGGAGTGGAAAAATCGCTCCCATGACCAAGGCTGAACCTACCCCGACCATGGCACCAAGCGCTAACCCGCTTCGCAGGAGGGTAGGGATGTGGCGAAAGGTGCGCGCTCCGTGGGCATGGCCGATGCGGACCGATAGCGCGGACAGAAGGCCGAAAATGGTCGCGTAGAAAATTACCGCCACCGCCGTGGTTAACCCGACGGCGGCCAGTGGCACGGCCCCGAGCGGCGCGAGCATGATGGAATCTGTGACGCCGATGAGGGTGGAGGCGGACAAGCTCATAACGATCGGAAGCGTCAGGCCGAAGATGCTAGGCACCTCGTTCCAGATTGCGCGAATGGTTTTGGCTTTGGCCACGTAGTCTCCTGATTGATGTCAACTATGTCCGAACGGGACATCTCTATCTTTTGTGACAAAGGTATGTCCACTTTGTGTGGCTTGTTGCGCCTGGAGAACGCCAGCGGTGTTGTCGTGATGGTGTTTAGTGCGGAGCCTTCCTGGCGTTGCCACGGCAGCGGTCGGAGCAATATTTTACCTCGTCCCAGACCTTTTCCCATTTTTTGCGCCATACGAAAGGCCTCGCGCAAACGGGGCAGGTTTTCGTGGGCAAATCGCTTTTCTTTCTCATGGGGGGCATTCGGGCCTCGGCGTGCAATCCGGCATTCATTGGGGTACGTATAGTCGACATTGTAAAGTGAAGCGAGCGCGTGCGGGTTTTCCCGCCGGCAAGGGGGATTTATGGGCGGTGTGATTGTTATTTTTGGTGGCGCAGGCGGGATTGGCGAAGCGACGGCGCGGGCCGTGACGGCGAAGGGCTATCGTGCGCATCTTGTGGGACGCAATGAGGCGCGTCTGGCTGCGGCTGCAGGCTCGATTGCGGGCGCGACCTATTCCGTTGCGGATGTGACGGATTCAGGGGCGATTACGCAGGCTGTTGCTGCTGCTGCGGAGCAGGGCGGCGGGGCGCTTGCGGGGCTTTGCTATGCGGCAGGAACGATTACGCTGAAGCCGGTGGCGCGGATCAGCGAAGCGGACGTGTTGAATGATTTCCGGATCAATGCGCTTGGCGCGTTTCAGGCAGTCCAAGCGGCATTGCCCGCGTTGAAGGCGTATGAGGGCACGGCCTCGATCGTGCTGTTTTCGACTGTTGCCGTGCAACAGGGCTTTACGGCGCATGCGTCGATCGCCATGGCGAAGGGGGCGGTGGAAGGGCTAACGCTGTCGCTTGCAGCAGAACTTGCGCCGAAAATCCGCGTCAATTGCATCGCGCCATCGCTGACGCGGACCGAACTCGCGGCGCCGCTTTTGGGCAATGAGACGATGGTCAATGCGATTGGCGGGATGCACGCACTGCAAAGGCTGGGCGAGGCGGATGATGTTGCACCACTCGCCGCCTTGCTCTTGTCGGACGAAGCAGGCTGGATCACGGGGCAGAGCATCGGGGTTGATGGTGGCCGTGCGCGGCTCCGGACGAAGGGTTAAACGGTTTGAAAACGCTCAGGCTTGTGCTGGGCGATCAATTGACGCGGGAGCTCGCTTCTCTCAAGGATATTGATCGCGAACGGGACGTGATCCTGATGGCCGAGGTGGCGGATGAGACGGTGTATGTGCCGCATCATCCGCAAAAAATCGCCTTTATCTTCTCGGCGATGCGGCATTTTGCTAAGCGGTTAAAGGGCGAGGGATTTCAGGTTGAGTATATCAAGCTGGATGACCCCGATAATTCGGGCTCGTTCGAGGGCGAAGTCGCGCGCGGTATCGACAACCATGGTGCGCGGAAGATTGTTCTGACGGAACCGGGGGAATTCCGGATTCTGGCGATGATGCAGGGATGGGCCGAGAAATTCGGTATTCCCGTTGAAATCCGCACCGATGACCGTTTTTTCTGTGATCGTGCCGGATTTGCCCGCTGGGCGGACGGACGCAAGCAATTGCGGATGGAGTTCTTCTATCGCGAGATGCGGCGGGAGAGCGGATTTTTGATGGATGGCGACGCGCCTGCGGGTGGCCAATGGAATTATGACAGCGACAACCGCAAGCCCTTGCCGGGCGGGTTGGGGTTGCCTCGGCGGGCGCGGTTCGAGCCGGACGAAATCACGCGGGAGGTTCTTGCGCTCGTGCGGGAACGGTTCAAAACGCATTATGGCACGCTCGAGCCGTTCGGCTGGGGCGTGACGCGTGCGGATGCGCTCGTGGCGCTCGATCATTTTATCACGGCGTGTCTGCCCTCCTTCGGGGATGTGCAGGATGCGATGAAGCAGGGTGAGCCGTTTCTGTTTCACGCGCTTTTGTCGCCCTACCTCAATTGCGGCTTGCTGACGGCGCGGGAAGTCTGCGAGCGGGCGGAGCTTGCCTATCGCGCGGATCTGGCGCCGCTCAACGCGGTTGAAGGGTTCATCCGGCAGATCCTCGGATGGCGGGAATATGTGCGCGGGATATACTGGCTGAAAATGCCGGATTATGCCGAGACGAATGCGCTGTCGGCGGGCCGGAAGCTGCCCGATTTCTACTGGACGGGCGAGACGAAAATGAACTGCCTGCACCAATGCGTCTCTGACACGATGCAGAATGCCTATGCCCATCATATCCAGCGTCTGATGGTATTGGGCAATTTCGCGCTGCTTGCGGGGATTGCGCCGCGCGAGATCGAGGCGTGGTATCTGGCGGTTTATGCGGATGCCTATGAGTGGGTGGAATTGCCGAATGTGCATGGCATGGTGCTGTATGCTGATGGCGGATTGCTGGCGTCAAAGCCCTATGCGGCGTCGGGCGCCTATATTGACCGGATGAGCGATTATTGCAAAGGCTGCGTCTATGACGTGAAGCATAAAATTGGTGAAAAAGCCTGCCCTTTCAATATTTTATACTGGAACTTTATGATCAAGAACGAGCCCGCTCTTGCGGGTAATCCGCGCATGGCGATGCCGTTCAGGACGCTTCATGCGATGGATGAAGAGCGGCGTCATAAGATTGAAGTGGAAGCAGAGGCATTTTTAGCCGGGCTTTAGATTGGCGCGATGCTAGGCGCGTGAGAAAACTTATTGCCCTGTTAACGTCATTATTGTGCCTTACGGGAATGAGAAGCTTGGACTTTTAAACGGTGCTAGACTATTGGCTAGGGCTGAAAAACAGGATGACTTTGGCACGATGAGTTCAAATACACCGCGCATGTCACAGGTTCTGGACGGGATTGCCGGATCGGGCGATAGCCCGCGGATCACGGTTGGCGAAATTATGCAGGCGCTGGGTGCGCGGGCGTTCTCGCTGTTGATTGTCGTGATGGGACTGCCGAACAGCCTGCCCATGCCGCCGCCCATCGCGCTGATTTCCGGATTTTTGCTGGCGTTCATCTCGATCCAGATTTTGATCGGGTGGCCGTCGCCTTGGCTGCCGGCATCAGTGTTGAAGAAATCGCTCGCTCGCGCTGATGTGGCGCGCGCGGTCTCAACCGCAATGCCGTGGGTGATCTGGGTCGAACGTCTGGCGAAACCGCGGCTGAAATTGTTGCAGCATGATCTTGCCTGGCGCGTGGTGGGGTCGGGGCTGTTGCTCCTTTCGCTCGCACTCATCGCCGCCGTGCCGGTATTCGGGCAGATTCCGCTCGGTATTGCGTTTTGCCTGATAGGACTTGGTCTTGTCGAGCGCGACGGCATTCTGGTGCTGGCGGGCTTTTTGCTCGGCGCGATTGGTGTCGGCTTATCGATCGGGTTCGTGCTTGCGTTGGTGACGGGCGCGGAGAAGATTTTTTGAGCGTTTTCAATGCCTTGAAACGATAAAATTACTAAATTTATTGATCATTCTTCTGATATTTTCCCCGCATTTCGTGCGATAATTGTTTGAAGTTTGAAGGATTGAACCTTCTTTTCCTTGCTTTACGTATCATGTCGTGATACGTTAATTTATGATTGTCAGTCTGAAAGGCAAACTCGCAGTCGCTGCCGCCAACAACCAATTTGGAAAGGGGTTCCCTTCCGATTTGGTGAAACGGACGCGGGCTATGTTGTCCGCGTTAGACGCTGCAGTCGAATTGGAAGACCTCAGGTTTCCACCGGGAAATCATCTCGAGGAACTGAAGGGTGATCGTTCAGGTTTAATGTCTGTTCGCATCAACAACCAATGGCGAATTTGTTTCAAATGGACCAGACTAGGTCCGGCTGATGTTGAAATTGTCGATTACCATTGAAGGATGAAACCGCAATGTCTCTGATCAGTCATCCCTCTCATCCGGGTGAAGTTCTGCAAGAGCTTTATCTTGAGCCGCTGGCGTTGAGCGCCTTTGCGCTGGCGAAACGTGTTCACGTTCCCCGCACGCGTATTGAACGATTGGTCAGGGGTGATAATGCGCTCACGGCGGATACCGCGATGCGCTTCGCTAAAGTGTTTGGAACAACGCCGGAATATTGGATGAACCTGCAGCGGGCATGGGATCTGGCGCGGGCTCAGGAACGCATCGATGTTTCCGATATCGAGCCATTGGCGGCAGCTTAACTCCACACAGGATCAGATGAGGTTCATCCCCCTCAGGCTGGAATGGCCCTGTCTGCCGATGATGATGTGATCATGCACCATGACGCCGAGTGGTTTGCCGGCATCCATGATCTGGCGGGTCATGCTGATATCGGCCGATGAGGGCGTGGGGTCGCCTGACGGGTGGTTGTGGACGAGGATGACAGCCGAGGCGGCGAGCTCCAAGGCGCGTTTGATCACCTCGCGGGGATAGACAGGCGTGTGATCGACGGTGCCGGTTTGCTGGACTTCGTCGGCGATCAGGCCGTTGCGCTTGTCGAGAAACAGGATGCGGAAGATTTCGCGGTTCTCGAAGGCCATTGCAGCGCGGCAATAATCAATGACGGACGACCAGGAACCAAGCACCTGACGCTTGTCGATGCCGCCGCGAATGAATTGCTGGACGGCGGCTTCGATGACTTTGAAATCGGTCGCGACTGAATCGCCCACTCCCTTGAATTCGAGCAGACGGGCGCGTGGCGCGCTGATGGCGGCGGCGAATGATCCGAATTCGGCAATCAGGCGCTTGGCGAGCGGTTTGACATCGCCGCGCGGGATGGTGCGGAACAGGATGAGTTCCATCAATTCATAGTCTTGAAGGCCCGCAACTCCTGCGTTCAGGAAGCGATTTTTCAACCTATGGCGGTGGCCCGTCGCATGATCTGCCTCCAGCTCGCTTTTTGGCTTGGAGGGATCGATCTTCGACATGGGGGCCTCGTGCGGATCAGGGTGGGTAGGGCGGCTTTGTGTAGCCCTTGGGGGAGAGTGTGAAAATTTCGCAACCGGTCTCGGTGACGCCGATTGTGTGTTCGAACTGGGCGGACAGCGAACGGTCGCGGGTGACGGCAGTCCAGCCATCATTGAGGACTTTGACCTCGGGGCGGCCGAGATTGATCATGGGTTCAACGGTGAAGAGCATGCCAGCACGGAGCGGCACGCCTTCGCGGCGATTGCCGTAATGCAGGATATTGGGCTCGTCATGGAACAGGCGGCCGAGGCCGTGGCCACAAAAGTCGCGGACAACGGAGCAGCGTTCGGCTTCGGCGAAGGTTTGGATCGCGTGGCCGATATCACCCGTTGTCGCGCCGGGCTTGATGACGGAGAGGCCGATCATGAGTGATTCATAGGTGACATCGATCAGGCGTTCGGCGCGGCGGGAGACTTCGCCCACGCAATACATGCGGCTTGAGTCGCCGTGCCAGCCATCGACGACCAAGGTGATATCGATATTGACGATATCGCCCTCACGCAGCGGCTTGTCATTCGGAATGCCGTGACAGACGACATGGTTGATTGAGGTACAGATGGATTTCGGGAAGCCGCGATAATGCAGGGGCGCCGGATAGGCATTGTGCTCCATGGCGAAATCAAAACTGATTTTGTCGAGTCGGTCGGTTGTGACGCCGGGCTTGACGAAATCGGTGATCATATCGAGCGCTTCGGCAGCCAGACGCCCGGCCTTGCGCATGCCGGCGAAACCCTCCTCGCCGAAGAGCTTGATTTCGCCCGGGCGGCGACGGCTTGTTTGCGTCGCATCAACAAAGGTCATGGGCGCGGTATCCTGATTGAAAGCATCTCCCCTATGAAATGAGGCAAAGTGCGTCCGGTTTCAAGAGCGAGTTTGACACTCGTGTGCTGCGGGCTGCGAATTCCCGGTGAATAAGGGTGCTTGGCGCTTGAGCAAGAGGGCAGCGGGCGTCTACAACACGTCCAATGGAGACTGACATGACCAATCCGAATTCGCCTGCTGTGACTGCCGCGTTGCTCGTGATCGGCGACGAGATCCTCTCAGGACGCACGAAAGACAAGAATATCGGTTATATCGCCGAATATCTGACGGCGATGGGCATTGATCTCAAGGAAGTACGGGTGGTACCCGATGATGAAGGCGAGATTATTGCCGCGATCAATACGCTACGGGCAAAATTCACCTATCTCCTGACGACGGGTGGCATCGGGCCGACCCATGATGACATTACGGCGGATTGCGTGGCGAAGGCGCTGGGTGTGGAGATTACACATGATCCGCGGGCTGTGGCGATGCTGCGCGAGCGCTATGTGAACCCGGAGGATTTGAACGAGGCGCGGTTGCGCATGGCGCGGATCCCGCACGGGTCGACATTGATTGCCAATTCCATTTCGAAAGCGCCGGGGTTTATGTGCGGCAATGTGATTGTGATGGCGGGTGTGCCGGCGATCATGCAGGTGATGCTGGACGAGATTGCGCCAAGTCTTGCGAAGGGGCGGGTAATGGCGTCACTCTCGGTGGATGCGGGCGGCTTGCCCGAGGGCGCTTATGCTGCGGCGCTTGGCGCGATCCAGAAGGGCCATGAGGGCGTCATTATCGGGTCATACCCGCATTTTGACGGGGTGAAATTTGCCAACCAGATCGTGCTGCGGTCTCGCGACGAGGCGTTGCTGCAAAAGGTACGGGGCGAGGTGGAAGCGATGATTGTGTCGCTGAAGCCGCATTAGAACGTGTTGAGGGGTATTTATGTCACAGGGGCAGAAGGCATTTCCGGTTTCGTGGGACCAGTTTCATCGCGATGCGCGGGCGCTCGCATGGCGGCTGGCTGAATCTGGGCCGTTTGGTGCGATTATCTGCATTACGCGCGGCGGGTTGGTGCCGGCGGCGATTGTTTCGCGCGAATTGGGCGTGCGTGTGATCGAGACGGTGTGTATTGCGAGCTATCATGATTATGCCAATCAGGGCGAATTGCAGGTGCTGAAGCATATTGCCGACGCGGTGATGCAAAAGGGCGAAACGGGCGGCAAGGGGATCCTCGTGATCGATGATCTGGTCGATACGGGGAAAACGGCGCGGATTGTCCGCGATATGCTCCCCGATGCGCATTTTGCAACCGTTTACGCCAAGCCGCTTGGAAGGCCTTTGGTCGATACATTCATCACGGAAGTGTCGCAGGACACGTGGATCTATTTTCCGTGGGATATGGGGTTGGCTTATCAGGCACCGATTGCCGAGGGGCATAAGGGTTGAGGGGATAGAGATTTCTTTTGAACCCTGATTGGTTTAAGTGACACTAAGCTTGATGTCAGAATAGTGATTAAAATGTCTCAAATTCCAGTATCTGTATTTTTGATTACTAAAAATGAGGCAGACCGATTAGGGCGGTCTCTTGAAGCAGTTGCTGGGTTTGCTGACGAGATTATTGTCGTTGATTCAGGCTCGGATGACAGGACGTGTGAAATTGCCGGGTCATTTGGTGCAAAAGTCATCCAAAATGTTCCGTTTCCGGGATATGGTGAGCAAAAGCGATTTGCTGAAAAGCAATGTCGGAATGACTGGGTTTTGAATATTGATGCGGATGAGGTTGTTTCTGATCAGTTGAAAGACCAGATTGTTCGTTTGTTTTTCGATGGTGCGCCTGTCGCCGATGGCTATCGGGTCAAAATTATTGAAATGCTGCCGGGCGAAGTGAAGCCCGCACTGTTTGCTTATTCACTTGATCCTGTTCGGTTGTATCGTCGTTCTCGCGGGACTTACAACAACTCTACCGTCCATGACCGTGTCGATATGGTGAATGGGGCCCTGATAAATTCACTAAACGGAAAAATGTTGCATTATTCGATACGTTCGATAGAAGAATTCATTCGAAAATTGAATAATTATTCGTCTATGCAAGCACAAAATTTAGTTGATCGAAATATAAAAATATCAAATTTTAGAATAATATTTGAATTTATTATAGCATTTTTAAAAGCATATTTTGGTAGACGATATTTCCTAAGAGGAATATTTGGTTATTTGATCGCGATAAATTATGCTCATTATAGAACAATGAGACTAGGAAAATATTTTGAAAAATCAAAAATGCTCGATAATCACTCACTCAAGATCAGCTAATTAAACTGATAATCGAATCTCGAAACAGTTTTGATACTGGTTCAATATCAAAACTGTTTGAGCGAGTGCGAGCTGCTTTACCCATTTTTTTTCGAACATTTTTATTCAATAGAAGGTATTTTAGACTATCTGACAACTGTTCCGCAGATTCGATATCAACAAATAGGCCTTCAATACCGTCGTCAAAGGCGCTTTCAAGTCCGGGGACACGCGTGCAGACGATTGGGCATCCGGCAGCTAAAGCTTCCAAAAGTGCAATACTCAAGACCTCACGTCTGCTCGGCATACAGAATATATCTACAGAACGAAGGAACTCGGCAGGATTTGTTGTCCATCCTGGAAAGGTGACATCTCTTTCTGTCAGTCCCAGTCTATTCCGCAAGGAAATAAACTCTTTTGTTCCGCCGGTTTCATCAACCCCGTGAATGATCGTCTGAAACGGAATTTGTTCCCGTTTTAAGCTTGCGCAAGCAGCCAGTAGAACATCAAACCCCTTGTTTGGAACGAGACGACCAAGCGCGCCAATAATGGGTATCTGCCGATCAGGCAAAGATGGACGTTCAGATCCGATTTGGATGGAATTCGGAACAAGTCTGATCCGATCATTTGGGAAACCAGCTTCAACAAGAACGTTGCGATAATGATCAGTCAACACAATCGCGCCATCAATACTATCGAGTTGTTTTAGAATATTGTAAGTTGTCGTGTGGCAGATTGGTATGAGTGGAGCGAGATGGCGAAGATGCCGCGCGAGCAGAACTGCTCTGTTGCCATGTGCGATTATCGCATCAAATTTTTTGTTCTTCAGGAGCGCTCTTATCCGAAAGGGTGCAGTAAAATCGATCGATCCGAAACTTTGCAGCTTCATGACATTGCTTTGAGACAAAAAAGAATTTTCAATAGCAGAATTGTTGGCAATTACAGAGGTGACGTCACAACCTGCCAGTGTCAGCGCTGCTGCTGCATTCACAACGGCATTCTCCAAACCGCCAACGCCTTTGCCGAGCATGATATTGAGTATTTTTAAGTTTTTCATTTGAAATTTGGGATCTTTTTTAAAAAATATGGAAATGGAATTAACAAAAAATGATATTTAGTCAAATTTGGCAATTATTTAAGAACCTGATCGAAAAAGAAGTTGAGTGATATCAATCATTTGTGATTCCGGCATGGTTGCAAAACTTCAATGGAGATCAACAATGTGGACCAACACCACCCGTGAGCATTTTTGCCAGAACAGGGCTGCGTTTGCCAAGTGATTTAACGGATGCGGAATGGGCAGTTTTAGAACCCTTACTACCTTCTCGGTCCACCAGAGGTCCGCCGCCTCTCTGGACCTATCGGGATATTATGGAGGCTCTTTTGTATTTGCTGCATGGCAGATTGCCGTGGCGAATCTTGCCGCCCGATGTGTTTCATCCGATGACCACAGTCCAGCACTATTTTTATGAATGGCGGGATCTTGGTTTATGGTCTTCGATCAATCACGCACTTCTTATGATGGTACGAGAAACCGTTGGAAGAGAAGCTTCTCCGTCGGCAGGGATTATTGATAGCCAAAGTGTATAAACGACAGAGAGTTTTGGAATCCAAGGCTTTGACGCTGGTAGAAAGGTCAAAGGAAGCAAACGACATATCGTTACAGACACGCAAGGCTTTCTGGTTGATGCTGTTGTTCACGCGGCCGATGTTCAAGATCGGAATGGTGCGTCCAGCGTTCTGACTTCGATCCGTTACCGCTATCCATGGCTGCGCCATATCTTTGCCGATGGCCGGTATGCAGGAAAGAAACTGAGATCGACCCTTTTCAAAATCGGCAAATGAAAAGACTAAATTGTTCGCCGAACCGATAAAGTAAAGGGCTTTGAACTTCTGCCAAGATGCTGCGTTGTCGAGCGCACCTTCGCCTGGCTCCATCGAAACCGACGCCTTGCAAAGGATTTTGAGAGAACCATCGAAAGCGCAACTGCGTGGCTCTTTATGGCCAGCGTACAGTTCTTGACACGAAGAGCCGCAACCTATTGTATTTTATCACAATAATTATGAGTCAGACCCTTAGACAGCAGTGCCTTGCTGACGGGACGATCAAGTTCGAATAATGCCGATTGGGTTCGATTCAGTAATCATTGATTTTTTGACTGTCTTTTATTTGTCGCTGCCGGGTTGCTGCAAATTGCTTTGGCTGTCGGTTCGTATCAGAAGGTTGCCTAACTTGGTGTCAAGCCAATGTTTTGCAGCTGGCCTATGACATCGCGCCATCCTTTTGGGTAAAACCAAGAAAATTTTGAGCTGAAGCAGTGCGTGATGGACTGGCTTTCAGCCAATTCAGCATTTCCCCAAGCAAGGGATGCAAGTTTCCTTCTTCGCCCGAAATTTGCGTACTGATACTGCGCTGTTCTGTTATCAGCGACCAATAATCCAGATTGTTGACCCGACCGAAACGTTTCACTTTCGCTCCAAGTGGCTTCAGACCAAAGCTGACCCCTTCGGTCAACGACGAGCGCGGACAAGCCGAGCCGTTGAATTTGCCTCGTCAGACTGTTTCCTCCCGCTTCGAACAAGAGGCTCCCAGCTCGTGTTTCAACGTCGGCTAGGTCGAGTTTTCGAATGACTTCGCCACGCATCATGAATGCGTTGGTGCGCA
>CAMCXA010000045.1 GCA_945883115.1 Alsobacter soli | reverse complement strand
ATGCGATAAAGGAAAATAAGGTTCAATGCGACGCATCTGCGCGTCCGAAAGCCAAATTAAATCACCCATCTCGATGCCCTCCCAGATACGGAAGTGAATCAGATAATCGACTGTTTGTGAATCCCTTTAACGGGTCCTGAGCCTAGTTTGGCAGATTGCTGAGTCTGCGCAAGCCCATTGCAATTGCGCTCCCAAAGTCGCACTGTCGAGCCAAAAGCCAAAAGCCAAGAGACTCGGAGCTTAAAGATGCCAAAGACGCCGACGGTTGAAGCGCTAAGGCTATTATGGATTGATGTATTCAATTCCCGCGATGTTGAAACGCATGCATTGCTCTACACAGAAGATGCAATGCTCTTCGGATCGAATCCCGAACTTGTTACGGGGAGAGACGGAATCAAAGCCTATTTTGCCGGGCAGGGGCCGGGGATGCATGTGCATCATTATCCGGAGCCGCATCAAGTTTTGGTCACATCTGATATTGTTGCAACCGCGGCCCATGTTGATTTCGCAGATGGTGATGAGCTGATGCCTTATCGGATGACGTGGTTGTTGGTGAAGCAGGGCGATAATTGGCGTATCGCGCAGCACCACGGATCGCCGCGGGGTAAGGCGGTTTGAGGAGATTATTCGTTGCGCGAGGGGCGTTGTTCAGATAGTTCAGGCCGCTACACTTGCCCGGCTCAACGCGCAATGTGACCATATTTCGCTGAGTGCATCGACCAGTCGATCGATATCTGTCTCATCGTGGAGCGGCGATGGAGTAATCCTGAGTCGCTCCGTTCCGCGGGGCACAGTCGGATAATTGATCGGCTGGACATAGATGCCGTGATGTTCGAGCAGCCAGTCGGAAATCATTTTGCACTTTTTGGGGTCACCCACCATCACGGGAATGATGTGGCTGGCATTTTCCATTGTCGGAATGCCGAGGACGGCCAGTTGGTGACGGACCTGCCGGACGCGGCTCTGATGGCGTTGCCTCTCGGCGCTTGAAACTTTCAAATGTTGCACGCTTGCCAGCGCACCCGCAGCGACCGCCGGGGGCAGTGCCGTCGTGAATATAAAACCCGAGGCAAAACTGCGCACGAAGTCGCACAGAGCTTCTGACCCTGCGATATAACCACCCATGACACCGAATGCTTTCCCGAGTGTCCCCTCGATGATCGTCAAACGGTCCATCAGACCTTCGCGCTCGGCAATGCCGCCGCCACGCGGCCCATAGAGGCCGACTGCATGAACTTCATCAAGGTAGGTCATCGCGCCATGGGCGTCGGCAACGTCGCATATTTCCTTGATCGGGGCGATATCGCCATCCATCGAGTAGACGCTCTCGAACGCAACGAGTTTTGGTCGCTTCGGATCGATTTGGGACAGAAGTGTATTCAGATGTTCGGGATCATTGTGACGGAAGATGTGGCGTTCAGCTTTGCTGTGGCGGATCCCCTCGATCATCGACGCGTGGTTTCCGGCGTCGGACAGGACGACGCATTCGGGGAGTTTTGCCGCCAGTGTACCGAGGGCTGCCCAGTTGGAGACATAGTCGGAGGTGAACAGCAAGGCGGCTTCCTTGCCGTGCAGGTCTGCGAGCTCCTGCTCGAGAAGGACGTGATAGTGATTGGTGCCCGAAATATTGCGTGTACCGCCCGCGCCGGCACCGCATTTTTCGAGTGCAGTATGCATGGCGTCGAGGACGGTGCGGTTCTGGCCCATGCCGAGATAGTCGTTGGAGCACCAGACGGTGACCTCCCGATCTCCCGCGCGGTCATGGCGGATGGCGCGGGGAAACTCGCCCGCCTTGCGTTCCAGATCGGCGAAAACGCGATACCTGCCTTCGGCGCGTAGTATATCCAATTCAGCAGCAAAGAAATTTTCGTAATTCAAGGTAAGAACTCCGGAAAGCGCTCTTTGAAGATATAATCAAGGCGATTTTGTGATGTCGCAATCCGAAGCATCAGTGGTTATCGCTTGCGGTGTTGAGTGGTCTTTCGATTATTCCGGTCGGGCGGTGCGTGGGCTCGAAGGAGATTTGTTCGACATGGACCAAAACATCCGCGCGAAGATCGGATGCCCCATGGCTTGGTGGATCAAAGCCAGAGTGACGTGGCCGATGAGATAGGCCCACATGAAATTGGACAAGATTTCATGGGCCTCGAGAACGAGTTTACCGAGTGCAGTGCCCTGAAAGACGAAATAGTAAAGCGTGCCACTTATCGCCATGGCGGTGACGACGAGCAGCCCAAGTCCGTGGACGGCACTCGACAAGCCACTATGATCATCATCCGGCAGGCGAAAGGAGATAAGAATCCGCACATGTTTGCGGATATCGGCGAATAACGCCTGACGACGTGCTGACGAAAACCATGGGATCAATTCGGAAAAGCTGGTTTCGCGGCGCCTTACGAGTGACCAGATCCAGAATGCGAAAACGGTAACGAAGCCTGCTATCCCGATCCATGTGTGGAGTTGATAGGAAAGCTCCGGATCCTCGCCCGGCAAAGGGCGCTCGATGAAGTTGCTGCCGATCAATTGATGAATGACGATTGCGAGAAGCAGGAAATGGAGAATGCGGGTTGTGAGGGAGCGCGAGAGTGTCATTGGAGTTGGAACCTTCCGTAACGCGTCGGGTGATCAGGTTCTTGAAACCACGGATGAGCGATCAGCAGATTGATTTCAATCAATTTGCATATTTGTCATGGCAGGAACCGCAATTTGCTGTGACTTTTGCATAGGCTGCTTTGAAACTGTCACGCGTTCCGAGATTGCCCATCGCACCGCGGATGTCGCTGCCGAATTGGTCAAACCGGGCTCGTAAATCCTTACCCTCGGCTGAGTCGGGCGAGATACGGCCCGAGAGTTCCGTCTGGCCTGCAAGATACAGTTCGAGGATACCCTTGGCCACCGCTTGATCGTAGGGTGTTGCGCCATTGATAAGCTCTTTGGCAAGTGCGTTTTGCGGCTTCCAGGTCTTCATGATTGTTTTGAGGCTATCTTTTGCATTGACGACGGCCGGAGAGATCAAAAGCAAGGACATCGCGATGGCAATCAAAGAGAGGGAAAAACGGGGCTTCATCAAAATCCTTTCTGGCATTCTGCGGGTTCGATAATATTCAATGCGACGCTTCAGGTGTGATTGCCATTTGTGCCTATAATGTGGCAAAATTGAAGGAGGTTCTGCTTGATTGCGGCAGAAGCGAGAATCGAGACATTATCAACTTTGCACAGGCCATCTAACTTGTTTGCTGACGAATTTTTCCAGCGATCGCGGCACCGATGGCGCGGTGGTTATGAGAATCGAAATGAATCCCGTCGATGGGGGAAACCTGTGCCACTGTTCCGGCATCAAGAAACGCTGCGCCATGGCGCTCCGCTTGGGACTGCATTGCGGCCGCCAGATAACAGGATTTTTCAGTGCCGCCCGCGAACATAGTGGCCAACCAGCCCGTCTCGAGGATTGGCGGGGCCGCAACGACAATGATTTTAGGCGGCTTGCCGGAAAGGTTGGAGGTTGTCTTGATGATCGTCAACAACGCACCGACGCCGTAAGCGATATCGTTTGCGTTCAGGTTGAAGCGGGCCTTGAGATCGTTGACGCCGAGCATCACAATAACGGCATCGAGGGGCCAGTGGCTCTCGAGACACGGCAGGAGATAGCGCCTGCCATTTTTATGGGTGCCTTCAATCGGATCATCATGGACTGTCGTGCGGGCGGGCAGGCCTTCTTCGATCAAGGTGTAACCTGCACCTAAAATGGCCTGAGCGACGCCCGGCCAGCGTTCGGTCGGACCGAGGCGCCGGATATCGTCGGGCCCGGACATTGGTGCGGTGCCATGCGTGTTCGAGTCGCCATAGCAAAGGACGCGGATCATGGACGTATCTCCGGTTCAAACAGAAATGAATAATGGCCCTTGCAGAAGCCTCAATGCAAGAGGCGCAGAATTCATGAACGCTCCGTGATGAAGTCAGCGATTGGCAATGCGCGAATTCAGCAAGACCAGAATCAGCAGAGCGGCGATGCCTGAAAACGCGATTGCAAGGTTCGAAATCTGGGCGATTGGTCCGATCAAAGCGGGGCCGATCAGAATTCCGAGATAGCCGAGCGTGGTGACGGCGCTGACGGCGAGAGAGCTCGGCATGACGGTTTGATGGCCAATCGCACTAAAAAGAACGGGGACAATATTTGCCGCACCGATCCCCACCAAGGCAAAGCCGAAGAGGCTCAAAGGCCAATCCGGGCTCCAGACGGCAACCAGAATGCCAATCATGGCAATAGAGCCGCCCGCCAACATGATCGTGCGACTGCCGAGAAGGCTAACGGTGCGGTCGCCGGTTAGACGACCGATCGTCATCGTGATGGCGAATACGGCATAGCCAAGGCCCGCCCGCGAGGGTTCAAGACCTTGACGGGTTGTGAGTACGAGGGCACTCCAATCCAGAATTGCTCCCTCCATTAAGAACAGGATGAAGCAGAGAACTCCGATCAGAAGGACTTTGCCGCGCGGCCAGACGAAGAGCTGTGAGGGTTGATCGCTTGATGCATGAGGCAGCAAAGACGGGCCGATGACGCCCAACAAAACAAGAGCCAGCGTGACGACACAGAGGATCGAGACAAAAGGCGAGGCACCTATCCAGAGTAGGCCGATGACACCGCCGGAGCCCGCAATGCCGCCGACGCTGAAAAGGCCGTGGAAACCCGACATCATTGTTCGTCCGCTTGCGCGCTCGACAATGACGGCCTGAATATTCATAGCCACGTCGATGATACCCATGCCCGCACCAAAAACCAGCAGAGCAATACCAAGCATCGGAATTGATTGGACAAATCCAAGCGCAGGAAGGGCGGCACAAATCATGAGACCGGCGCTGATGATCACGCGCCTGCAGCCGAAGCGGTTGACGAGCGCACCTGTCATCGGCATGCCAATGATCGAGCCAAGCCCGAGGCAAAGCAGGAGAAGACCAAGCATGGCTTCATTCGCGCCAGTGCGATCCTTGGCAAACGGGATCAAGGGTGCCCAGGCCGACATTGTAAAGCCCGCGACGAAGAACGCAGCGCGCGTCGCGTATTGCTGGCGGACGAGGAGAGAGGGTGAGGAGGCTGTCATGGTCAAAACTGTTGAAGCAAATGCGTCACGATCAAATGCTCCCTATGCCAGTACAAGCCTGCTGCGCTGGAGCTTGGGTTACACAGGTTTTAATGCGTCGTCCAGTTGGGGTGTCATGTACCGAGGACAATATCCTCGGACAGACTTTCATTGAGGATGAGTGCCGCATTGACAAGATCATTACCCCGCGCGCGCAGTTCGGCGGATTTTTGATCAAGCCCGTAGTCGAGCCAGCGGCGGATAAGCCGTTCCTCAATGACGGGAAGAGGCGGGGCGATGAAAATCTTTAAATCAAACAGGGCAGGAAGTTCGGACCAGGGGAACCGGTTCAAAAGGAGGTAATTGCCCTCGATGATGATGATGCGGTGATGGGAGCGGATCAATTGCGCGGAGGCCCGCGAGAGATCCTGAGCGCGGTCGAAAACAGGGACGGCTATTTCGTCGGAGACTGGCAGTCCGGATTTTGCTCGAAGACGGCGGACGAGTGCGATGAAGCCGTCGGCATCGAAGGTTTCAGGAGCGCCTTTTTTTGCGCGGAGGCCTTTATCATCGAGAATGGCATTATCGTAGTGGAAACCGTCCATCGGCAAAACAACGGCCGGTTTATCAGGTAAAGCGTCATTCAACTCGCGAACGAGCGCCTCTGCCAAGGTCGATTTGCCGGCACCGGGCGGACCTGCAATCGCGATGATCCGTCGCTCGACCCGGTGATCGGTTTCTAGCATTCGGGAAACGAGTGACGCTAAATTTTCGGTAGTCGATGACATGGCAGATCAGGCCATCATCGCATCTGCCGTGGGTTCCTTGGCGCCTGTCATGATCGCAACCGCGTCAGACATTGACATTTTTTTCGGATCGACAACGGCATGACGCCGACCGAGCCGGTGAATATGAATGCGATCAGCAACCTCGAAGACGTGCGGCATGTTGTGCGAGATGAGAACGATTGGCACTCCCCGACTTTTCAACGTTTTCATCAGTTCCAGAACGCGGCGGCTTTCTTTCACACCTAGCGCTGCCGTTGGTTCATCCATGATGATCACTTTCGAGCCGAAGGCCGCTGCGCGTGCGACGGCCACGCCCTGCCTTTGTCCACCCGATAATGTTTCAACGGACTGCCCGATGTTTTGAATGGTCAGGAGACCGAGATCGGAAAGTTTGGCGCGGGCGGCTTTCTGCATGCCGGCACGATCAAGCATCCTGAAAATGGAGCCCAGAATACCTGTCTTCCGCATTTCCCGACCCATGAACAGATTGTCGACAATCGACAAGGCGGGCGAAAGTGCAAGATTTTGGAACACGGTTTCGATGCCGGCATTGCGTGCGTCGAGCGGAGATTTGAAATGGACCACCTCGCCGTCAAGTCGAATTTCGCCACTATCGGGGATCACAGCGCCGACAATCGTTTTGATCAATGTTGATTTGCCAGCACCATTATCGCCGATCAGGCCAAGGATTTCACCCGGGTACAAGTCAAAATCTGCACCATCAAGCGCAACGACACGGCCATAGCGCTTGATCAAGCCACGTGCCTGTAAAATGGGGGCTGGATGCGTGGTCATTGTGACACCTTTCTGATCCATTGGTCGACAGCCACCGCACCGATGATAAGAACCCCGATCAGCAGATAGGTCCACTGCGGATCGGTTCCATAAAGCCGCAAGCCAAGGGCATATACGCCCACGATCAATGCACCGAAGATCATGCCGAGGACTGATCCACGTCCACCAAAGAGCGAGATGCCGCCAATCACGACCGCCGTGATAGACTCAATATTCGCATATTCACCGGCGGTTGGCGACACGGAGCCAATGCGTCCGATCAGGACCCAGCCGGCAAAAGCGCAGATCAACCCGGCGAGTGTGTAGACCTGTATCAACATCCGTCGAACAGGAACACCCGCAAGTTCCGCCGCATCCGGATCGTCCCCCACTGCATAAAGACGTCGGACCCAAGCGGTGTAATTCAAAATATACCAAAGGACTCCAACGAGGACCACCATCGACACCACACCCGCCGTGATGATTGCACCGCCTATATTGACCTTCGCGCCGAAGAGTTGGAGCAGCGGCGCCTGAGTTTCGATATC
This sequence comes from Alsobacter soli, assembly GCA_945883115.1. Taxonomy (GTDB): domain Bacteria; phylum Pseudomonadota; class Alphaproteobacteria; order Rhizobiales; family Beijerinckiaceae; genus CAIUPE01. Next base: position 14,678 of record CAMCXA010000045.1, on the reverse strand, counting down.
CTGCGTCCGTATGGTTTCATTCTCCGAGTAGATAAATTTTGTCGCGTTGTAGATTTGCCATGTTCCCAGCGTGACGATGAATGGCGGTAATTTCACATGGGCAACCAGCCATCCATTGATAAATCCGCACAGGGCACCGCAGCCGAAGCCCGCGAGAATAGCGAAAGGAACCGGGATGCCATAACGGAAGAAAAATTGGCCCATCACAACAGAAGATAAAACCATGATGGCGCCGACGGACAGGTCGATACCGGCTGTGAGAATAACAAGCGTCTGCGCCGCGCCGACAATGCCGATAATCGCCACCTGCTGGACGATCAGGGACAAAGCGAAGGCGGAAAAGAATTTCTGACCGACGAGAACCGCAAATATCCCGATTGAAACCATGAGAACAATCAAGGACACGGCAGCCTGATTGGAATGGAGCAAATGCTGGACTTTTTCGAGCATTGTACGTTCGCGTTGATCAAATGCCGCGACAGCCTGATCACTCGACGTCGCCAAGGTCTCAGAAACCTGATCAGACATGCTCTGTTCTCCCCGATATTTTTCGTTTTGAAATATACTTCGCCATAAAGTTCAAGCGAGAGGGGCAGTCAAACAGACTGCCCCTTTTTGTATAACGTTAGTCGATCCGGTTCAGGATCAGCCCCAGCACTTCGCAAGGCCGTCCTTGACGCTGATGGATGGTACGCCAGCTACTGGATTATCAGTGATGAGCGCGACACCTGTATCAAAGAAATTCTTGCCTTCGGTATTCTTCGGCTTTTCTTTCTTATCCGCCCAATTCTTGATGGCTTCGACGCCCATCGATGCCATGAGTAGTGGATATTGCTGCGATGTGCCGCCAATCTTGCCAGCCTGAACGTCCTTGACGCCCGGGCAGCCGCCATCAACCGACATGATCAGCACGTCTTTTTCCTTGCCGACAGCCTTGAGCGCCTCATAGGCACCCGCAGCAGCTGGCTCGTTAATCGTGTGGATCACGTTGATGCCGGAATCCTTCTGCAGAAGGTTTTCCATGGCCTTGCGGCCGCCTTCCGGATTGCCGTTCGTGTAGTCATGGCCGACGATGCGCTTGTCATCTTCGTCGCCGATCACGTTCGGGTTCTTGATGTCGATTCCGAAGCCTTTCATGAAGCCCTGATCGCGCAATACGTCGACCGTGACTTGCTTGGAATTAATGTCGAGGAAGCCAACCTTGGTGTCTTTTGCCTTATCGCCGAGCTTGGCTTTAGCGTAGGATCCGATGAGGAACCCTGCTTGAAAGTTGTCGGTCGCAAAGGTTGAGTCTGCCGCATCAATCGGATCAAGCGGCGTATCGAGCGCGATTACAAGGATGCCTGCATCGCGTGCCTTTTTGATGGTTGGAACAATCGCCTTTGTATCAGACGGGGTGATCAGAATGCCTTTCGCGCCGTCAGCCATGCAGGTTTCAACTGCGGCGACCTGACCTTCATTGTCGCCATCGTCTTTTCCTGCGTAGGTCTTCAGGTCAACGCCGAGTTCGGCAGCCTTTGCTTTTGCACCTTCGCGCATTTTTACAAAGAAAGGGTTGGTGTCCGTCTTTGTGATCAGGCATGCGCCGATGCCAGCCGCCTGAGCGGGCGCAGCAAACAGGGCGCCCATCGCGATTGCGCCCAAGAGTGATGTCATAAGGGTCTTGTTCAAGAAAACCTCCCAATTTGTTTTAAGACACAGGAATATCCTGCATTGTCCGGTGAGACAGAAGCCTACCTTACGTAAAGTTATCTATATTTTTTTCTAAATCAATCGAATAATGAAAGTAAATGACGCTTGGTTAGAGAGCGCTTATTGTAGGCTGAGAATCTTATTTTAAGGCTGTCAGTATAGAAAATTGGTGTCTAAAGCCTTCGGCGGAATGGCTCTGGCCATCAGCTCTTGAAAATATCCTCAACTGTCTGGCGCATCACGCGCGCGTCAACGTCGACGCCGGTCCAGTATTTGATCCCGATCACGCCTTGATTGACGAGCATGCCCAGCCCGTCGATCACGCGGCAACCGCGTGCCTCGGAGTCGCGAATGAACAGGGTTCGCGGCGGATTCGGGATGATATCGGCAACCACCATAGGCGGCATGATTGACGCCATATCGAGGTTAAGTCGTGCATCAATGTCAGGATATAGTCCAATCGACGTCGCATTCACCACAATCGCTGTATCGGTAGGCACCGTGACGTTGTGATTCCAGACGACAAGTTCAGCAATTGCCGGTGTTTTTGAGTTGATCAGGTCAACGAGGACCTTCCCCCTCTCAGGGTTGCGGTTGACAACAGTGAGATGAGTAAGCCCGGCAAGAGCCATTTCGACTGCGCAAGCGCGCGCTGCGCCGCCCGCACCAAATATAACGGCCTTTTTTCCATTTGGGTCGATTACTTCAAGGAGCGACTGCAAAAACCCTTTGCCGTCAGTGTTTTCGCCAATGAATTTCCCGTCGCGCCGTACCGCGCAATTGACGGCACCGATGACCTCGGCTGAAGCACCGAGTCCGTCCAGATGCTCGATCACGGCAACTTTATGTGGCAAGGAACAATTGAACCCCGCCCATCCCATCGCCCGCGCGCCTTTCACAGCGTCGCCGAGATCTTTGGGCAGAACCTCGCAATTAATATAGCGCCAATCCAGTCCGTGATGTTTATACGCAGCCTCGACCATTGCGACGGTCGGGTTCTCTGCAGCGGGCATTGCAAACGAGCCCGTCAACTGGCTCAGAAAATTTTTCGCCATCGAACGACCTCACTGTCAACGTTCCCAAACTACTTCAATGAGATCATGACTTCCGTATCGTCGCAATCAAAAAGGGCGGATTAGCCCCATAAATATGACGCGAGGGCAGTTTAGCCGTCAGGTCACGCGCTTCGTGCGACTGTCATCAGGTAGAAAGACTGCAAGAAGCCCGATCGCTGGTAAAATGGCGCAGACATCGTACACAAAGGTGATGCTGGTGGCGTCGGCGAGAACGCCAAGAAGTGCCGCGCCCAATCCGCCCATGCCGAACGCAAATCCGAAGAACAGTCCTGATATGGCACCCACCTTGTGGGGTACAAGCTCCTGCGCAAACACGATAATTGCAGGGAACGCTGAAGCCAGCACCGTCCCGATGACAATACTCAGCATGATTGTCCAGAACAGGTTGGCGAAGGGCAAAAGCAGCGTGAAGGGCAGAACGCCGAGAATAGAGAACCAGATCACCGTTTTACGACCTAAGCGGTCGCCAATTGGGCCACCTACAATTGTGCCGACGGCAACGGCCCCCAGAAAAACAAATAGATAAAGCTGGGAGTCGCGGACGGATACCTGAAACGTTTCCATGAGGTAAAAAGTATAAAAGCTCGAAATATTTTCGAGATAAAGGAATTTGGAAAAAACGAGCAATGCCAGCACAATCAATGACCGGACGATGACAGGTTCCGTGTGTTTGCTCGGGAGCAAAGCAGAAGCGGTGTTCCGCGTTGCTTGACCCCGGGCCTGATACCAGAAGCCAACGCGGGTCAAGATAATCATGCCGATCAGCGCAATAATCGCGAACCATGCGATCGAGCCTTGTCCACCCGGCAAAATGATGAAAGCGGCCAACAACGGACCAATCGCCGTGCCGACATTTCCGCCAACCTGAAACAGTGATTGAGAAAGCCCGTGCCGGCCGCCGGATGCCATCCGCGCCACACGCGAGGATTCCGGATGGAAAATCGCGGAACCACAGCCGATCAAGGCGACACTCACCAGAATGATCGAAAAACTCGACGCCGTCGAAGCGATGAGAAGCCCTGTCAACGTAAAACCCATGCCAATAGGGAGCGAGAAAGGACGGGGCTTTTTATCCGTTGAGAGGCCGATCAGGGGTTGCAAAATTGAGGCCGTGACCTGGAAGACCATTGTGATCAAGCCAATCTGGGTGAAGCTCAGATCATAGGATGTTTTCAGGATCGGATAGATGGATGGCACAAGCGACTGGATAACATCATTCAGCAGATGGGCGATGCTGATCGAGATCAGGATCTGAACTGCCGTCGACTGCATCGCTGCACCGGGGGAGTGCGGTGTATTATTTGTCGCTCGTGTCACGTGCAGCTCCTGCTGTGCATCGGGCGAGACTTTGACTCAACAGCGCTCCGCAAGCAATTCGTCGGCATCGTAAATGCCCGCAATATCGAAGATCGATTGCGGAATTGACTCAAGACGCACGCGGGAACCCCTCATCTCGGTCTGACGAATGAGGGTTGTGAGAAGTGCGACAGCGCTCGAATCGACCTCTGTCACGCCGGATAAATCGATCCGGATATCCGTTGCCGTGTAAGGGAGGGTGAGGGCATGATAGCATTTGCCGACTGAATTCATGGTCAACGGTCCCGACAGCGCGAGAAGGACCGGATCGGAATGTGACCCGCCACCGCTCATTTTGCGTTCTTCGCTTTTAATTGCTCGATCAAGCCGGAGACACCCGAGGCCCCGATGATGGCCGTAAATTCGTCGCGATAGGCGGAAATTAGGCTGACACCCTCGACGGTTACATCATAAAATTTCCAGTCACTCCCAACCTTTCCGAGGCTGTAATCGATGGCTACCGGCTGCGGGCGGCCGACCATCTCGGTTCTGACAGTGACATCCTTGTCCGGCGCGTTGACACGGGAGCCTTTGACCCGGACATCAAGATCTTTCAAGTTAGAGATGGCACCTGCATATGTCCTGATCAGAAGCTTGCCGAATTGCTTGATCATTTCAGCCTTCTCTTCGGCCGATGCCTTGTTCCAGTTGCGCCCTGCCGCCGAGCGCGTGATCCGCTCGAAATCAAAGCGCATTCCGAGGGTCTGTTCGGCTACGGCAGACAGTTTCGGAACATTGCCTGTTTGAAGAGCTGGATCATTGCGGATGACGGACGTCATATCGGCGGCAAGCTTCGTGACGAGCTCTTCGGGTGCAAGAGCGTGGCCCTGCAGCGTTCCGTGGCCTAGGATAAAAAATGCTAAAATGAGAGAAGAAAGAAAACGTTTCATGGCCTCACACGTCGGGCAAAGGGCGCTCAGAAAAAGTGACTTCGAAAAAAGTCTGTTTAATGACGGCTTCCACCTGCTTCAACAAGCGCCGCCCGGCGCTGCATATAAATACTGCGCGTGAAGGCATATTTGTCGAAGCTCGAGGAGGATATCAACTGCTCGTTTGCGGCGGTCGAAGCACGATTATCAACAAGTTCAAGGGCCATCAAACCATTGGACAGACCCGGGTCCGCATAGGTTCTTGGGTCCGATACAATCCGGATGCCCCGTCCCACAGTTTCCCGCAGATTGGATGGCCCCAACAGCGGAACAACGAGGTAGGGACCGGGTGATGCACCCCAAACACCGAGTGTCTGGCCGAAATCACCATAGACTTTTTGCAGACCCATCTTTGTGCCAACATCAAATATGCCGCCCAGACCGATTGTCGTATTGACGGCGACGCGTTGGAAATCGACGGCAGCTTGTGTGCCATTGCCCTGTAATGCATGGTTCAAACCAGCATAGACATCGTCGAGGTTATTGAAAACGTTCGACACGCCATCGCGAACCGGCGACGGGATGATCGTGTTCCAGACAGTTACCGTCGGAGTGACGATCAAGATGTCGACAACCTCATTCAAGCCGAAAAAAATCCGGTTGACCCCTTCGAGCGGATCGAAAACCGGAGCTGGCTCGGCGACAGTTGGTGCATTCGATGCAAAAACCGGAGAGGAGGCCAGTAAAATTGCGATGATCGAAGCTCGAACGAATGCCTGAAAACGTATCATTTGACCGTACCTGGACCTTCTGCCGCTTTGTTGAACAAAAATTGGCCAATCAGTTTTTCCAAAATCATGGCTGATTGGGTTTTCATGACCCTCTCGCCATTCTTCATATACTCCGCTTCGCCGCCAGACTCCAGACTTATATACTGCTCACCGAGCAATCCTGACGTCAGAATTGATGCGATTGTGTCTTTCGTAAAACGATATTCCGGCGCGATACGTAGATCAATTACAGCTTCATACGTCTCCGAATCCAATTGGATTGCTTCGATACGGCCAACGACGACACCGGCACTTTTAACGGGCGCCCGAACTTTGAGACCGCCAATATTGTCGAACCGTGTTTCGAGGCGATATCCTTCAGACATCGAAAAATTCACCAGATTTCCGACTTTGAGAGCAAGAAAAACCAGCGCTAAGATGCCGATTGCAACGAAAAAGCCGACTGCCAGATCTATTTTTGCCCGATTTATCACATCAACCCCCGAAACATCAGAACCGTCAAAACAAAATCAAGCATCAGAACCGCCAGCGAGGCCGTGACAACGGTGCGGGTTGTGGCACTTGATACACCCTCCGCCGTTGGTGCGGCATGATAGCCTTCAAACACAGAGACAAGGCCAACAGCAACCGCAAAGACGACGCTTTTCAGGAGCCCGTTGAGAATATCGAGCCTGAAATCAACATTTGCCTGCATTTGTGACCAGAAAGCCCCGTCGTCAATGCCGATCAGTTTGACGCCAACTAGATAGCTGCCGAAAATGCCGGCGGCGGAAAAAATAGCGGACAAAAGCGGCAGCGAAATGATCGCCGCGAGAAAACGCGGTGCGACCACGCGGGTAATCGGGTTGACCGCCATCATGTCCATCGCATCGAGTTGTTCGGTTGCCCTCATGAGGCCGATTTCCGCGGTGACGGCAGAACTGGCGCGGCCCGCAAACAGCAACGCCGAAACCACGGGCCCAAGCTCCCGAACGAGCGACAATGAAACAATGACGCCGAGTGAATCGGCTGAGCCATAGCGTTGCAGCACCTCATAGCCTTGCACGGCAAGGACCATTCCGACAAACAGGCCGGAAACGGTGATGATCGAGATGGAGCGGACGCCGGAAAAATAGACCTCGCGGATCACCAAAGGCGTCCTTCGGAGAGCGGGCCAAAGCACCATGATGACAGTCAGCGAAAAACGCGCAGCGAGACCCAATCGCTCGAGACGGCGTGTAACGGTCGAGCCGAGTGCAGTTAATCCGTTGAGCAGGGCACCGATCATCGTGCAAAAAGCTCCTCCGCATAGGGCCGTGCGGGATGATGGAACGGGACGGGACCATCGGGCAGCCCGTCAGCAAACTGGCGGACGAACGGGTCGGTGGAGGAGTGCATCCCCTCCGGCGACAAATCGCTATGGATCCGGCCGGAGGCAAGCATAACGACGCGATCCGCGATCCGGAGCGTTTCCGTCAGATCGTGCGTCACAATCAAAGAGGTCATGCCCATTGCGGAATTGAGCCGCTTGATCAAACGCCCGACAATCCCCACCGAAATTGGATCAAGTCCGGTGAAAGGTTCATCATAAAGCATCAGCATCGGATCGAGTGCGACGGCGCGTGCAAGTGCGACTCGACGGGCCATGCCGCCGGACAATTCCGAGGGCATCAAAGGATGCGCGCCCCTTAGACCGACTGCTTCCAGCTTCATCAAGACCAGATCCCGGATGACCGGTTCGGGGAGGTCGGTTTGCTCGCGATAGGGAAAGGCGACATTGTCAAAGACGTTGAGATCGGTGAACAAAGCGCCGAACTGGAAGAGCATGCCGATTCTTCGGCGAAGCGTGTAGAGCTCTTTTCGCGCGAGAGTCGGGACATTTTGGCCCGCCACATGGATTTCACCTGAAATCGGCTGGATCCGGCCACCAAGAAGCCCGAGAAGTGTGGTTTTTCCGCTGCCGGATCCGCCCATTAGCGCAACAATCTCGCCCTTGCGGACAGTGAGCGAGAGACCGTCAATAATCAGACGCTCGCCGTAGCCGAAGCGGACGTTCTTCATGTCGATCAGCGGAGTAGCTTCTGAGGCGGACATGACGAGGTTTTCCTGTATCGGCGACATCCAATCAATCAAGAATTATGAATTGGAATTGCTAAAGAACCGATGAACACGGTGGTTTGATCGTGCTCCGAGTGCCATATTTCAAGCCGGATGAACAGGAAATTTTTATTTTTGGTCAGATCAGGCCCTTCAGAACGAAACGGCGGTTCACTTTCTGTGCAGGTCTGGCATTCATCGGGAAAATCAATTTGAAGATGTTGATATCCGTTTGCGCCACCTCGACCATGTTTTCAAAAACGATCCAATCGACATTTTCCGTGCAAGGAGGCGTCGTGAGCGAACCACGATAGCGGAAAACTGCGCGACTGGCGGGCAAAAGCGTTTTGATGTCGACGGGCTGGCTGATGGGTTGGGTACCGAGCTTCCCGGGGGCCGACCCCATCAAGGTCGCGAATGTTTCATTGCGTTGCCCCGGCTTCAACAAAACGGCCATGACGACAAACTTCTTCGAGCCGAGGGCATGGACGAAATGAACCTCCATCGCGCTGCGTTCACCGTTTAGTGAATGTTCGCTCGGGCTGTGGAAATGAAATTGACGGAAAGCGAATTGCTCGGTTCCTAGTGATAATGTGCTGCCCGATGGCACATTGATCTGGATTGTGTGGCCATTATTGGCGACAGGATAAGCGGCTGGTTGCCAATCAAATTTGAGGTCTTCAATGGCCGCCATCTGGTAGGATTTGATATCGATCGGTGATTGTTCTGTGCCTGTACCGCAAGCCTGATAGGCCGAGTCAAGTTCGCCCCATTTTTCCGAACCCGCTTCGCCTTCATATGTCCAGTGACGACTTTCCTGAGCCTCGACTTTCAGGGCCGCGCACAGGGGACAAGCTGCAAGGGCTTTGAGAAATGTGCGACGGTGGCGATTCAAATTGACGTTCCCGATTGTTAAAATTGGCCATTGCATCTCATGACGCTAACAAAGACGGATTTTCTCATCCGAATTATAATGAAGGAGAGTTGTTGCGTGGTTAGGGACACTGTTGCGCCCTTGTCATCACCCGAAATGGGTCAGAAATCGCTTGTCAGGCCCTTCACTTCCCAATCACCGTAACGCACGGGGTCCGGACCGTCTCGACCGTTGACTTCTTTTCGGGCTGGGATCTGATCAGCGGAGGCCGCGTGAGCTTCACGCCGCTCTGCTGCCTCGGCCAATGCCCGTCTTGCAGCATCGCTCAACTGCTTGGTCGGCAGCGTGGACATAGGTTCAGCACTCGGGGCGGGTTTGTCGGGATGCTGAGGCATAAAGAACATTTCATTTAAATTATTTCACTGTTTTGATCTTTAGCGGCAGGTTTTGTTTGGTCAAGCCGCGGAATTGTTTATGGTGCCCAGCAAACGCCTCGACAAGACCGAGCATTTCAGGAAAGCAAATTCAATGAACGACCATGCCCATGAAGACGATGCCGACATTGCGGTGCCAACGCCTGGGCTTGAGGCTCGGCGGCTCGCCGTTGATATTATTGCGGATACACTGGATCGTCGGCTCGCGCTTGACGAGTGTCTGCAAAGATTATTCGGGTCATCAGCGTCGGCCTTGCTCCCCGAGCGTGATCAGGGATTGGTTCGCGCAATTGCCGTGGTAACAATCCGCCATTTCGGCACGCTGCGCCGCGCGATTTCTGATCGGCTACCCCAGGGAATGCCGCGGCAGGCCGGGCATAATTTCGAAAATATTCTGATTTCCGGTGCCGCCCAGTTGTTGTTTCTCGATATACCGGATCATGCAGCAGTGGATCTCACCGTCCGCCTCGTTCAGGCTGACCGGCTTGCCCGGCGTTATGTAGCCCTTGCAAATGGGCTGCTTCGCCGTATTGCCCGCGAAAAGACCAAGATATTATCGTCGATGGAACCTCTGACGGACGATACTCCCGTCTGGTTAGCCGACCGCTGGCGTGCGACCTATGGAGAGGAAACGGCGCGCATGATTGCAGAGGCGCATGGCCATGAACCATCTGTTGATATCACGGTGAAGTCCGACCTTGAAATGTGGGCGGAACGGCTTGATGCGGCGATCTTGCCAACGGGATCGCTCAGGTTGCGAGGGCGCGCCTCAATTTCGGATCTTCCCGGTTATGCAGAAGGTGAATGGTGGGTGCAGGATGCTGCTGCGGCTCTGCCGGCTAAACTGCTTGCGCCGCAAAAGGGCGAGAAGATCGCCGATCTTTGTGCTGCTCCAGGTGGAAAGACGGCGCAGATTGCTCTCTCAGGGGCGATCGTTACCGCAGTTGACCGTTCAAAGCCAAGACTTGAGCGATTGATCGTGAATCTTGAGCGTCTGAAGCTCTCGGCGGAGATACGTGCGATTGACGCCGCACAGTTTGACGAAGGACCTTTTGATGCGATTTTGTTGGATGCTCCCTGTTCCTCCACGGGAACGATCCGCCGGCATCCGGATGTCGCGTGGGTCAAAACCGAGGCTGATCTTGCAAAGTTGATTGCCCTTCAGACACGCTTGCTGGAACATGCAGTCTCGCTGTTGCGACCGGGCGGAAGACTTGTCTACTGCACATGTTCTCTGGAGCCTGAAGAAGGGGAACAGCAGATCGAGCAGTTGCTTGAAAAAGATCATTCTGTTCGCCGAATGCCATTTCTCGCGCCAGAACTACCCGTATTTTCGGACGAACTCGCATCTGCTTTGACGGATCATGGCGATTTGCGGACTTTGCCCTCTATGCTGCCGCATTCGGATGCAAGAATGGCAGGATTGGACGGATTTTTTGCAGCACGTCTGATCAAGGTCGATTAGTCGTGGACTTCCGTGTGATTTCAATTTGTACCTTCGATCACAGCGGGTATGATCCCGGCATTGAAGGTTCTTGGATCGCTATGAAGTGAGTATTCAGGGCACGCCACGATTATCTGGTTCGGGGACAATGGCTTTCAAGTCATCTGTCTTTGCGACGAGACGTGCCCTCAAGCGGATTTGGCGGGTAATTTCCAGCCCTTTACGATTTCTGACGCCAAGTATTGGGCGCGTTCGGATTGATCGAATAGCGATTGCGCCGCAGGATTTGCGGACAACAGACCCGACCATTGCCGCCGATATTTATGCGGGCTATTTTTCTTTTGCGGGCAAGGTTGTGTCCACAGGTGGAGGGTCACCCTTCGATGTCGTGCCGCCCTCCCGTGGGTGGGCTGAGGCCTTGATGGGGTTTGGATGGTTGCGGGACATCAGAGCAGCCGAGACTGCGCTGGCGCGAACCAATGCCAGAACGCTGGTTGATGACTGGATTACCGTATCTGGCCGACCCAAACGATCAATCGCATGGGAGGCCCCAGTCATTGCCCGGCGTATCATTTCCTGGATTGATCACGCGCCGATTATTCTGGAGGGGGCCGATCGGTCATTCTATAAGCGGTTTACTGTTTCAATTGCTCGACAATGCTCGAAGTTGGGTCATCTGATGAATGATCCGGCGTTGATCCAGCACCGGCTTATTGGCGCGATTGCCCTCACTTATGTCGCAGTTTGCTCGGAAAGTAGCAGTCGATTTATCAGGCGGGTTTCATTTATTCTTTCGCGCGAACTCAAGCGACAGGTTCTTGCTGATGGCGGAACGATCAGCCGGAATCCGCAGGATATTATCGAGCTTCTTGCCGATTTATTGCCACTTCGGTACAGTTTTGAGGCGCAGGGCATCGAGGCGCCGGTAGAATTGATGAATGCAATCGATCGCATGATGCCGATGCTGCGCCTTTTTCGACATGGTGATGGTGCATTGGCGCTGTTTAACGGGATGAGCGCGACGGCACCGGATACGGTCGCAACATTGCTCGCCTATCAGGACACCCGGTCGCCCGCCATCGAGAATGCGCCACTTTCAGGCTATCGGCGTCTGCAGGGTGGCGATACGGTGGTGATTATTGATGCGGGTAGACCGCCACCGGAGATTTTTTCGAGTACTGCCCATGCAGGGTGTCTGTCATTCGAACTCTCCTGCGGTCTGCAACGCATGGTGATCAATTGCGGTGCCCCTGTTGGCCTGCACGATCATCGGCGGGCCTTGGCGCGGGCGACGGCCGCTCATTCGACGATAACATTAAATGATACGTCCTCGTGTCATTTTGCTTCGGCAAATGCCGAGCATTGTCCCGAGGGCGGCGTTTTGATCAGTGGCCCCAGAAGCGTCCGGGTCACGCGCGAAGATGATGACACGTCTGATCGGGTTGTGGCTTCCCATGACGGATACCGTGCTCTTTTCGGTGTCGATCATACGCGCAGCTTGACGCTGAGCAAAACAGGCGACTGGTTTAGCGGAGAGGATTACTTCAATCTCGTAAAGCCGCGGCGTGCGGCGGAAGTCCCCGATTCGTTTGTGCTCCGGTTTCACCTGCATCCCCAAATCGAGGTGGATATCTCGGCGGATCAAACGGCGATATATCTCGGCGGTGTCGAAACCGGCGTTTGGACATTCTCCGCAGGCGGACTTCTGCTCGCGATCGAGGAAAGCGTTTTCTTTGCAGGCCTTCATGGTTCGCGGCGAACGAGACAGATTGTCGTCACCGGTAACTTCCGGCAAACGCCTCTTGTTCGGTGGCTTTTTGTCAGGGACGGCGAATCCTATGAAGGCTAAGCAGATGATTCAGGCCGAGATTGAGTATTTCCTGCCGTGGCTGAGAGGCTGTTTGAGTTCCTGTCCGGCAGGTCTAGTGATATCTGGAACGTCGCCCTTGCTTGTTGGAAGGTAAAATGCCGAAGGATCTCAGAACAGTTAGCCGGGCGCTTTTGTCCGTGTCGGATAAATCGGGTCTCGTTGAATTTGCGGCGGGCCTGCATGCGTTGGGCATCGCGCTTGTGTCCACGGGTGGGACGTCGAAAGCGATTGCGGCGGCCGGATTGCCAGTAACTGATGTTTCCGATCTGACTGGGTTTCCTGAAATGATGGATGGACGGGTGAAGACGCTGCATCCGAAAGTCCATGGCGGCCTTCTGGCGATCCGCGGTAATCCGGAGCATGAAGCTGCGATGCTGGCGCACGGAATCATGCCCATCGATCTGTTGGCGATTGATCTCTATCCGTTCGAAGCCACGGTGGCGGCCGGGCGGGAGTATGACGCGATTATCGAAAACATCGATATTGGCGGACCGGCGATGATCCGTGGTGCGGCAAAAAACCATGCCGATGTCACAGTCATTGTCGATACGGGCGACTATGACGGCATTCTCGAGGAGTTGCGTTCAACTGGCGGTTCAACGCGCCTTGTGACGCGGAAAGCGCTCGCCGCAAAAGCCTTTTCACGGACTGCGGCCTATGATGCAGCGATTGGCACATGGTTTTCAGCTGAAATCGGCGAGAAGGGCCCAACCTATCGTGCGCTCGGCGGGAAGTTGGCCGAATCCATGCGATATGGCGAAAATCCCCATCAAGCTGCGGGGTTCTACAGGACCGCGGAGCAAAGGCCCGGTGTCGCAACGGCGCGCCAAGTGCAGGGAAAACAACTTTCCTTCAACAATATCAACGATACCGATGCAGCATTCGAATGTGTCGCGGAATTTGATCCGGATCGGACTGCTGCGGTCGCAATCATCAAGCATGCCAATCCCTGCGGTGTCGCCGAGGCTGACTCGCTTGTCGAGGCGTATCTGAGAGCGTTACGCTGCGACCCGACTTCGGCCTTTGGCGGTATTGTTGCCGTCAATCGGACACTGGATGCGGACGCAGCGCGCGCCATTGTCGAGATTTTCACGGAAGTTATCATTGCGCCCGATGCGTCGGATGAGGCAATCGACCTCATTGCGGCGAAGAAAAATCTGCGTTTGCTTCTCACCGGCGGACTTCCGGATCGTCGTGCTTCCGGCATGGTTTTTCGGACTGTTTCGGGCGGATTTTTGGCGCAATCGCGTGATAATGCGGTTGTGGACGATATGGAATTGCGCGTTGTGACCAAGAGGCAACCAACCGATGCTGAATGGAGGGATCTGAAGTTTGCCTTTCGCGTCGCAAAACATGTTAAATCGAATGCAATTGTCTATGCCCGGGCCGGGGGTACTGTTGGGATCGGCGCGGGTCAGATGAGCCGGATCGACTCATCACGGATAGCGGCGTGGAAAGCGTCCGAAGCAGCGCGGGAGGCAGGATTGGGCGAAAGTCTCGCCCGTGGATCAGTCGTCGCATCGGATGCGTTTTTTCCGTTTGCCGACGGGTTGCTGGCTGCCGCGGAAGCGGGAGCGACGGCAATTATCCAGCCGGGCGGGTCGATGCGCGATGACGAGGTTATCGCTGCAGCCGATGCTAAGGGGCTGGCGATGGTGTTCACAGGGGTTCGACATTTCCGGCATTGATCATGATAGGATGCCTGTCGAGATGAGATGCGATTTTAGGGATAATAGATGATCCGGTTTGCAAACCCGACGCGTTTTCTGGCGCTTTCCAGCCGTCTGATACCGTTTTTGGCTGTTGCGAGCACTGTTCTCATCGCCGCAGGTGTCTATGCGGCCTTTTTCGTTGCTCCTGCCGATTATCAGCAGGGTGAGACGGTTCGCATCATGTATATTCACGTGCCATCGGCGTGGCTTTCGATGGGGTGCTATTCATTGATGGCACTTTCCGCCCTTGGGACGTTGATCTGGCGGCATCCTTTGGCGGACGTATCGGCGAAAGCGCTTTTGCCGATCGGGATGGCATTCACCTTCATCTGTCTCGTGACGGGGGCCTTCTGGGGGCGGCCCATGTGGGGCACGTGGTGGGTGTGGGATGCGCGGCTGACGTCCGTGCTGATCCTGTTTTTGATTTATTGCGGTATCATGGCTTTGTGGAATGCGTTTGAGGATCCTGCCCGTGCCGGTCGCG
>CAMCXA010000044.1 GCA_945883115.1 Alsobacter soli | reverse complement strand
TTGAGAACTTCGCCAAGGGCGAGGCCTAGAGATTGGCTGATCAGCTGGCCAGCCATTTCGGCAGCAACAATAACAAGCCGCACCGAGAGACCGATCATCAGTCCCACCAGAATTTCAACCACCATGTAGCCGATCACCCTCGAGGGGTCGGAAGCCACAACATCCGGAAAAATGGGCCTGATCACCGGCACCATCACAATCGACATCAGCACAGCGAAGACCAAACGCGCCCGAACCGGTACAAAATTTTCCCCGATTAAAGGCAACAACATGATCAAACTGCCAATTCTGGCGAAAACCAGCACAAAGTTCTGGGCCAATTCGGCAGGAAGCGTGAAATTCATCTCGGTGCGGTCCAATCTAACGTAACGTTAGATTAACCACCTTGAGTGATTCGCGCAGCAACAGAAGCCATGTAACTCGTCATGGCATCGCCCATGAAGGGAAGAAAAAAAATCAACGCTAGTCCGGTGATGATGATCTTCGGGACAAAAGTCAGTGTCTGCTCCTGAATTTGCGTCACAGCTTGCAGGAACGAGATGACGACGCCGACGACAAGCGTCACGATCAATAGCGGCCCGGCTACTTTTGCATAAGCCATCAGGCTTTCTCTCGCGACATCAATTACCTCAATACCTGTCATCGGCCCTCCCGATCCCCTTTCCTGAACACTCTTCCGAAAAAGCCAAGATTATACCTGCATCCTCATAATATCATCGTAAGCTGCGATCACCTTGTCCCGAACAGCGACCAATGTCTCTATCGCGCTTTCGCTCTCGGCAACGGCGGTCACAACACTGACCATGTCCGCTTGTCCAGCGGCAACAGTTGCCACTTGCTGATCTGCAAGGAGTCCTTTTTCAGCAACACGGGAAAGACTGTTTTTAACAAGATCATCAAATTGAGGAAAATTAGTCCCCGATGCAGCCGAAGAAGGTAGAAAAGGGGTAATATTCGTCGTGGCAGCATAACGTGCTGCGGCATAGGACGGGATGGCCATGAGATTTTCCTTCTGGCTTCGGGTTAAGCGCGTAGAATATCGATCGTCCGGGTAATCATCCGGCGGGTCGCGGTTATAATGTTCAGATTGGCCTCGTAACTGCGCTGCGCCTCCCGCATATCCATCTGTTCGACCAGCGAATTGACATTCGGATATTTCACAACGCCCTGGGCGTCGGCAGCTGGATTACCTGGGTCGATACGCGTCTCGAAGGCCGAATTATCCCGGCGTACTGAAGAAACCTTGACCGAAGTGGCACCGAGTTCATTATCAAGAACAGCCCGGAATACCGGAATTTTTCGGCGGTAAGGATCTCCACCCGCGGTCTCCGACGTCGAGTCGGCATTCGCAATATTTTCTGAAATGAGGCGCATCCGTGCGGCCTGTGCCTTTAATCCGTCACCGGCAACAATGAGTGCTCGCATCATATCCATGGCTTATCTCCGTCCAATCGCAGTTTTGATGATTCCGAGGCTTTTGGTATAAAGCGAAGTAGCTGTTTGATAATCGATCTGGATATCGGCCAAACGTGTCATCTGGTCTTCAAGACCTATATTGTTTCTGTCCGGTACCGTTTCGAATGCACCAACTTTACGGGCCGAATCATCCGCGAACGGGGTCCCTAAACCGATATGGGCGACATTCGTGACCCTTAAAGGAACAAGATTGTTGAGGACCTCGGCGCTGAACGGACGAAGATCCCGGGACTTGTAACCGGGCGTGTTCGCATTCGCGACGTTTGACGCCACTAATTTCTGCCTTGCTTCAAGCCATTGAAGCCTGGATTTCAAATTTTCAATGTTGAATTTTGTTTCCAAGGAGATGCCTCATTTTTTCAAACCCTATGGAAATCTTTATAGATTATGGTAAATAATTCGTTAATAAAACGAATCTAGCCACTCTTTATCCATTACTGGCGCTTGGACGGACCTTCGAAAAAGCGGGAAACCGCTAACACCCACATAATGATTATTCTTGAGGTAGACTGTCTTGCAGACATTGTTTGGTCTCGATTTACCCTTGCCCTACGTTTACATCGCCTCTTTGGCGATTACAGCGCTCTTGATCGCGGTATTCGGGCTTGTCTTGAAGCGTTTCAAGACCATGTCCAGTCCGTTGGGACGATTAGGCGGCAAGAATCGTCAACCCCGTTTGGGTGTCGTCGACACGTTCTCGATTGATCGCCAGAGGCAATTGGTGATCGTCAGGCGCGACGGGGTCGAGCATCTGATCCTGATCGGCGGAACCTCGGACCTTCTGATCGAATCAAATATTCTTCGGGCATCGTCCGGCACCACCTCGCTTCCGCAGGACGTCCAACAATTTGCCGAGCGCACACGATCGAAACCCGTTCAGGGGACAGAACCCCAGCGAAGAGAATATTTTGACCTCCAGTCCGAAGAAGCTGCATCGGAACCAGCAGGGGAAATGACGCATAAAGATCGCAATCTCCGTGGCATTGCTAATCTTCAACCCCAGATCAGAAATCCTGTTTCAACTGCGGCAACGCCATTTGCAACGAATTCCAAAGGGGAGGACGAAATACGGTCAGAAATATCGCCCGCTCGATCCCCTGCCCCAGAAAAGCAAGATACCCTGAAGTTCCGTCAAGAACAGGACGGTGACACGCCGTCAGAATTCAAAACAGGGAGCGCCAACATTGACACCCAGCCAGTCAGAAGCTTTGACCGCGCTCAAATGGTATCAACCCAACAACTTCCAAGGGCGACGCCTCCTGAGTTGATGACGCCAAACCCTATGTCAGACATCAAGAAGCTATCCGGCGTAGAATCACTTGATGACAACCTCAGGCGCTTGTTGATCCGCCGACCAACCAATCCGACTTGAAGCGTTTCCATCAGATTTTCGCTCTTTTCCACACGATAATCGCGTCCGCGTCACCAGATTGACGTAAGGGCATTTATGAACATCCCGCACAACGATAGTGTGCGGGTATGACAATGCAAATCAAGCTGATCCGTCTTTTGTCGTTGAGCGTCTTGGCCCTTTCGAGCCGGGCGGTAGCTGCGCACGCGCAGAGCCTCAATCTCGATCTCGGACCGACGGGACATCAGATCCTCGATATCATCCTGCCATTCTGATCACAAAGGAACATGCACGTGGGCTACCCGCATTCAACCCTGCGCATAAAACTGCCCGCCGTTTCTCCCGCAGGGACAGTTCATATTTTGCCTCAAGGCTCAATCGTCCCGGAACACCCGCTCATTTCGCTCGTGGCGTTCCTGCGCCTCTATCGACAATGTCGCAATCGGGCGCGCGTCGAGGCGCTTGATCGAAATCGGTTCCCCGGTTTCCTCGCAATAGCCGTAATTGCCCTCATCAATCCGGAGCAAAGCTGCATCAATCTTGGAGATCAACTTTCTTTGCCGATCCCTCGAGCGCAACTCGATCGTTCTGTCGGTCTCCGAAGATGCACGATCTGCAACATCCGGGTGATTTTCACTCTCGTTTTGAAGATGAACCAATGTCTCCTTGGCCTCCTTCAAAATCTCCTCTTTCCAAACCAGTAATTTTTTCCGGAAATAATCTCTCTGACGATCGCTCATGAAGGGTTCGTCTTCAGAGGGACGGTACGTGACTTCAAGTGTCTCTGACATTGGATCCTTCACGCGTCATTGCCATTGTTCCCCCAAACAGGAGCGAGGCCTCTATAGCCTTGGGAAACGCGCCACGCAATAATTCTTCGCACCGATCATCTTCGAATCGGACTTTTTATCCAAAAAGGGCGGGATAGCAACGGCGACTGGCCGCGCTTGGCCAGTTCAACGACCACACGAACATCGACGGCATCAAGTAAATCAGCGACATTCTCGGGGACATCGTCCTCCCACTTCTCCGTAAGCAACGAAGCAAGATCATCCAGATGGCGTGCATCGCTCTGCCCCGAAAGCAGCGACACCTTGAGCTCGTTCAATTTGTCCACCATCGTCAGTCCACGCCGCACCAAACGTTTTTGTTGGGCAACAGGCTGATCAATCTCGCTGTGCAAGGCCAGCACGGCATCTAGCGGAACTGCCGAGAAAACCGACGAAACCTTTGCATTCCGAGCAACAGAAGCCGATTGCTTCGGCACCTGAAAAATGGCGCCCGATCGACCGGCATCTTCGTACTCCGTTCAACCACCGCGCGGATCCTCAGGTATTCGGAACAAAACTACCTTGCCGTTTCCGTCCGAGACGCCGCTGAAACTCTCGGTCTCGAACCCCAACACGATCAAACTTCCGGGCGGAAAATGGTCGCCTATGTCTTTGCGCGCCTTGCTGCTCTTGGCCAATCGAACTGCGATCTCGTGCAAAGCAGGATTATGCCCCACAACACAAACGCACCCCATCATGTCATCCATCTCATGGATGATCGCAAGAATATCGTCAGAACTGGCCTGATACAGCGCCGGCATCAGTGTTTCATGGATCGGCGGCAATTCCCGTTGCGCCTCGTTCCACGTCATGCGCGTTCGCAACGCAGGCGAAACAAGCGCAATATCCGGCACAATCCCCGCCTCTTTCAAGAGAGTTCCCGCAGCTAAGCTGTCCCGCTTACCCTTCTCGGTGAGCGGGCGCTCAAAATCGGGAACCGCACCATGCGGCACCGCCTTGCCATGACGAAGGAGAATAAGTGTGCGCATCAGGATGAAACTAGTCATTCTCGCTTTGCGACGCAAGGATCACACCATCAAATCCGCACACCTCATATTGATTTTGCCGCTACAATACCTATCTCCTGAATGTTCGACACCGACCAACCGAGAAAGCCGCTTGATGGCACCCCGCTTCCGTTCCTTCAATTTCGCTCGCAAAGCATCTTCGCCATCCGTCTGGGCATATGCGCTCTTCATGCTGCTCGGCGGCATCATGGCAGCAACCTTCCTGTTTCTGGGCTCGATCCTTCTCATGATCCTGACCCCGATCGTCATCATCGCAGCCCTTATCCTGCGTTGGCGGCTGAAGCGCTTTTTACGCACTGCTACCAGCAATCAGGATAAATCCGTGATTGATGCCGAATACACCGTCATAGAGGAACGCCGCCGCCCTTAAGCGAATGCGGCGTTACTGGCGCTCACTTGTTGGATGCTTCCGGCCTGATCACCATCACAGAACACGGCGCGTGACGCACAATCGTTGTCGCGTTTGACCCCAACAAATAGGTCGCCATGGCCGGCCGGTGCGAACCGATCACAATCAGATCCGCCTTGTGCTTTTCAACTTCCGCCAACACTTCATTGTAAACCGATCCCATGCGAATTTCGCTCGTCACGCGGCTCTTGTCGGAAAGCGGCAGCGACGCGATCAAGGCCGCCATCTTCGTCTCGCACTCGGCGTGTTGCTCTTCGTCAAAGGCTGGCGGCACATGCTCCATGAACGTGACCGGAAGAATTGATCGAACATAAACAAAGTGCAGCGGCGCCGACGTCACAGCCGCGAGCGCAACCGCCTTGTCGATCGCCAGTTTCGAGACATCCATCTCCGCGAGATCGACAGGCACAACAATCGATTTGAACATGATCCGTTTCCCTGACAAGGAGCACAATGCCCCTAATCATTAAATGCCGGGAATGGACTAAAGTTCCTTGATCTGGATCAATCTTGACGGTCAAGTTGACGCAGCGCCGACACCAAGCTTCTTCTGCAGGCTTGAGGATGACGTTGTGTACTGGAAGGTCAGCCTTTTGTCCGGGTAAACATACCGATGTGCGCGATGCGCCGCCAGCGCCGCCTCGTGAAAGCCAGAGAGGATCAGCTTCAATTTTCCAGCGTAGGTGTTGATATCACCAATCGCGAAAATACCCGGTGTCGAGGTTTCAAATTTTTCCGTATCCGCCGGGATCAGGTTTTCATTCAGGTTCAACCCCCACGACGCAATCGGGCCCAATTTCATCGTCAGTCCGAAGAAGGGCAACATCGTGTCACATTCGACACGGAATTCGGCATCTTGCGCATCACGGCAGATTGCTGCCGAAAGTATTGAACCCTCACCCTCAAGACCGGTGACCTGCCCGATCTTCAAATCCATCGCGCCCGACGCCACGAGGCTGCGCATCTGCTCCACACTGTGCGGCGCTGCCCGAAAATCGTCTCGCCGATGCATCAGCGTCACCCGCTTCGCAATCGGCTGCAAATTCAATGTCCAGTCGAGCGCTGAATCACCCCCGCCAACAATCAGAATGCTGCGTCCGCGGAATTGCTCCATTTTTCGGACAGCATAAAACACGCTCGTCCCCTCATACGCATCAATCCCCGGGATAGGCGGCCGCTTCGGCTGGAAGGATCCGCCCCCCGCCGCGATAATGATGACTTTCGCTTCAAATTCCGTACCCGCATCCGTTTTGACGCGAAAAAGCGGTGCCTCGGGCGTCCCGATCGTCGTCACGCTGTCCACCATTTCCGAGAGATGAAATTCGGGTGAAAACGGCTCGATCTGCTTCATCAAATTGTCGACAAGCCCCTGGCCCGTCACCATCGGAAAGCCCGGAATATCGTAAATCGGCTTCTCGGGATAAAGCTCCGCGCATTGCCCGCCAATTTTCGGCAAAATATCGACAAGATGAGCCCTGATATCGAGCAATCCCAATTCAAACACGGCAAAAAGGCCGACCGGCCCCGCGCCGATAATCAACGCATCTGTCTTGACCACATCATTCATCGAATTTTCCTGAAAAAACAAAAGACCCGGTCGCGGCAATCCGATCAACATACCGCCATATCATTCCGGCGTAAAATCAGGCTTGCCGCTCCGGAGTACGAAGCACCAAACCGTCGAGCGTATCGGAAACCCGCAATTGGCATGAAAGACGCGAAACAGGCCGCACATCATACGCAAAATCGAGCATATCCTCTTCCATCGACGTCGGCTTCCCGACAATATCCGTCCATGCATCATCGACATATACATGACACGTCGCACACGCGCATGCGCCGCCACATTCCGCCTCTATACCGGGAATACCGTTCTTGATCGCGGCTTCCATGACGGTTGATCCATTTTCCGCCTGAACCTCGCGGGCAGTGCCGGAAAAATCAATAAAAGTAAGCTGGGCCATTCAAACGTCCAAAGTGGGAAATGGAAATACAGAACCGTCTCTTTAGACGAAAAAATCCGAAATGACGAGTGACATGAGGAAGCAGTCTCAGGATTTTTCAGCGATGACAAATTCCCTCTCAGGTTCAAAACAACTGTCGACTGCCCGCTATTGATAAGTGTCGTTAAGGATGTTTTCGATCTCTTTGTGTCTCCGGGTAGCAATATTCTCTCTGAGTCGTTAAATTGCCAAGGTTATAGGTTAACGTCGATATGATTGACAGAATATCGATCAAATAATTCTGTTTGTTAACAACGAACTAATCAGGTTTGTTATTAAAAAACACGAAGAAAGAGATACCTGATGGCGACGCAAAAGAAAGTGAACGACCCGACCGCAGCCGCTTTATCGGCGATTGAGGAAGCGTTGACGCAATCAATCCATGGCGATGCAAAGCCGGAAGACGTCGTTCAGGAAACTCCTCCCGACACCGCGGAATCCTCCGTGCGGATGCCGTCGACAGAACTCGCCCAGTCGTTTGGCACAACCACCCGTGATCAGGCAAAGCCTTCCCGTTTCCGGCAGGATAAGACACAATCGTCCAATGCGTCGCCCGAAAAGGCCGATACCGGAAAAACGCTGCCCGGCCAACCGGCAAATGATGACCGCCGCGCGGTCGGTGAAATTCTGCAATTGTTGCAAGCACGCCAATCCCGCGCCCCCTACTCTTACGCGCTTACCGGCTCGATCACTTGGTTCGTTCTGGTCGCCATCGTCTTGTCATTCCAGTTTGAGTTCAATCATAGTCTGATCGTCGAGACACTTCTGACGACTTCGCCCGTCATAACCGCCGTTATGGCTTTGGCGCTGTGCCTGCCCGCCCTTGTCATGTTCGGGATCGCCAGTGCGGCGATGCGGGCCCGCGAAATGCGGGTGGTCGCCCAATCAATGACGCAAGTAGCCCTTCGGCTGGCGGAGCCCACAGACTCCGCCGTCGACTCCGTCGTCAGCCTCTCGCAGGCCATTCGCCGCGAAGTGGCAGCAATGGGCGATGGTGTTGAGCGTGCGGTCGCGCGCGCCAGCGAACTTGAAACCATGGTTCACAATGAAATCTCGACCCTTGAGCGCGCCTACGGACAGAACGAGGTGCGTATTCGTGCCTTGATCGACGAATTGGTCCTCCAGCGCGAGGCGATCTCGGCGAATGCGGACCAAATCCGCGCCTCGATCTCGACGTCACACGACCTATTGAACAGAGATCTCGAAGCCGCGTCACGCACATTGTCGACACTCGTTGACAATGCAGGCCATCAAGTGGCGAGCGTCATCGGCGCCAAAGCCGAGCAAATCAGCACGACATTCAACCTGTCCAGCGATCGCGTCATCAGTGAATTGGGCTCCCGCAGCACGGAATTTCTCTCTCAGCTCTCAACCACCCAGCATCAGATCAATCTCCGCCTGAACGACACAAGCGAACATATTAATCGTGTGTTGAACGAGAGCTCGCAGACAGTGACCTCGGCGCTCAATCAGACGGGTTCGTCCGTCGTCGGCGAAATATCGGCGCGCGGCAACGAAGTTGCGAACTCCATCCGCGCCACAAGTGCGACATTGAACGAGGGACTGGCTGACGGGATCAACCGGATCAGCACAACATTAATGGCTGAGGCCGACGGCCTCGTGGATCGCATCGGCGTCGCCGCTCGTGATCTGCACAAGACGCTTGAGACGCGCACGAGCGATCTTGAGCGCGGCATCGACGAGTCATCGAACCGCCTCGCCTCGATCCTTGATGAACGTCTGTCCTCGACGCGGGACACATTCACACAATCAACCGACCGTATGGTCTCCATCCTCTCCGACAATGTCGACCGGATGCGCAATGAGATGCAGTCGGAAGCTCAGAATTGGCAATCGGATCTGTCGCGCAAAACACAGGAATTGCTCTATTCGCAAACCGAGCGCCTAAACGCCTTGATGGATGACAGCACTGGCTCGTTCGTCGAAACGATGAATCGCAGCGTTCAAGATATCGAAGTGAAGCTGACAACCCGCTTCTCGACCATTGAGACGGCGATGCGCGAGGGCGCCACCAACATCGACACGAATTTCATGAGCCATATCGGCGCTCTCGATTCGCGGTTCGATAATCTGCGCGTCCTGATCGACGATACATTGACGGATCGCGTCAACGCGATGAATGAAACCCTCCGCTACGGTACGGATTTCATCAATGACAGCCTGACCCAGCAGCTCGGAGCCATGGAGACGACCCTGGATCGGACCTCGACCCAGATCAACACCCAACTGAACGAGCGCGTCGCGGCAATCAATACCGTTTTTGAGACAGGCACCAGCTTCATCCAGCGCAGCCTCGTGGATCAGTTGTCACAGATTCAGGAGCGCCTCGGGTCCTTCCATGGCGAGATCAACCAGTCGCTGGCACAACGCGCCTCGACAATCGGCGAAACGCTTCAGACCGGCTCGAAATCCATCGAGAATACACTCTCAAGCCACATTTCCTCGCTCACAAATACGCTGGGCTCCGCCACTGGGCAGCTTGATAACATCCTCGCCTCCCGCTTTGATACGATCAACGCGACCATCGAAAAGGGTGCGGATAGCATTGATATGAGCCTCGCGCGGAATGTAGAGGCCATGGAGACAACCCTCAGCACTTACAGCGCGCAGATTGACCAGACGCTCGGCAACCGCATCTCGGCAATCGACACGACAATGCGCAGCGGCGCGTCAAACCTCGATCAAAATCTGACGGCCTATATCGGGAAAATTGAGACAACCTTCGAACAGAGCGGCGCCAAAATTAGCGACCAGCTGAACAGCCGTTTGGCGTCCCTCGAAGACTCCATCATCGTCAACGGTGGCGCCCTCAACCAGAAACTTGGCGATCAGATCAATCACCTCGAAGAAGCAGTCATTGTTCGTGGCGGTGAAATCAGCGCTGCGCTATCGTATAATCTCGATGCGTTCGGCCAGTTGTTCGAGGGTCGCGGCGCAGAACTCGCAAACCGGATCGATGCAAAAACCGACGAATTCACCTCCTCGATCGAAATGAAACTCGGTCAGGTCGCCCATCTCTTCTCGACAGAAGGCCGCGCTTTGGCGGATCGTCTCACCGAGCAGGCACGCGGCGCGGCAGAAATCGTCGAATTGAAACTCAGTGCCATTGAAGAGCGCACCCGCGTCAAGAGCGAGGAGGTCGTCGAGCGCATCGAGGTCACAATCAACCAGATCGACGAACGTCTCGATCAGCGCTCGCGGGTCCTCACAGAAAGCCTCGACCAGAAGAGCGCTAACATCGCGAGCATTATCTCGCAGGGCAGCCATGAATTGACAACTGCGATGGATCACAAAACGGTAGTTCTGGCAGAGACAATGAAAGGCCGTGCCGAGAGCGTCACCCTCGATCTCGCCATCAGGGCATCGGAAATCAACGAACTCCTCGGAGAGCGCGCCAATCAGATTGCCGGTATGCTCGAAGGGAATGTTCACAATTTTGAAGAACGCGTCGTCAACCGCCTCGAGCATGTCAGCACGTCGCTCGAAAGCCAAACCCGCGGCGTCGTCAACGTCATGGAGACGGCCTCCGGCCAAATCACGGCATCGTTCGGAAGCAAAATCGCCGAAATCTCGGAACTTTTTGACTCAAAAGGCGCGTCAGTCATCCATCGCCTCCAAGATCAAGGCACCTCGATTGCGGGCCTCATTGTCCAGTCGGGCGACGAAGCTGCTCAGGCAATCGCAGGCACCACGGCGCAAATCCAGTCTGAAACCCTGCTCTCGCTCGGCCGCCTCGCGGAATCGAGCCGCATGGTTCAGTCCATCGTCAACAGCGCGACAGAGAACCTCTCCAAACTCGATGAAGGGCTCTCTGCCCGTCTGGTGTTGCTCGATAATGCCGGCAAATCGGCGGCAGAGCAGACGGAGCAGTCCTCTACCCTCCTTTCGCAGCAGATTGAAGCGCTGCGGCTGATTTCCGAGACAGGCCTTGGTGAAACCTCCGCTCTGCTTGGCCAGCTTGATGAGCGCGCAAAAATCGTGACCACTGCAACGCGCGAGCACGCCCGCCTGCTTGAAGAAGCAACTCAGTCACTTGGCAATGTTGAAAGCCAATTGACGAACGGTCTGCGTGATCGTCAGGCCTCCTTCGAGGCAATGACAGAAATGCTGTCAAGCCGCACCCACCAGATTGAATTGCTGGCATCGTCATTCGCCGACTCGATCAACGTGGCCCTTCAGTCCGCCGAGGAACGCGCCGAACGGATCGGCCAATTCATCGCCGAGGCCTCAGAAGCCACGAGCAGCGCGTTCACCCGCCAGGCGGATTTGGTTGAGCAAGGTACGTCATCGGAGCGCGACCGGACCGCTGCTCTTCTGCGTGAAGTCTATCAACAAGCAATCAGCGAAATGGAGGATGTCCTCGGCCGTCTCACCTCGCGTTTTGACGAGACAACCTCCCATATTCGGCTTGCAACCTCCCAGATTGCCGAAGAAGTCGAAGCCGCAAGAAACGAGATCAGCAAAGGCATCACCGAATTACCTCGTGAAACCCAGGAACAGGCGTCTGCGATGCGCCGCGTTGTTGGCGACCAGATCAAGGCCCTCAATGAGCTTTCCGCACTTGTGGTCTCATCGGGCCGCGCTGCGGATATGGCCCGTTCGGCTGAGCGCCCGGTTGCCCCGGTTGCCCCTGTCTCCCGTCCGGTTGCAGCTGCGCCGCAAGTGATGAGCCCGCCGCGTCGCGAGAGCGTTGAGTCGACACCTGTTGAACCGTTGATCCCTCGGGCTCCTTCATTCCTGTCTCGTGCGACTCCTGTGCCACAGGAGCAGATCGAAGCGCCACGATTACCGCCAAAGCAGCCGGCTCCAGCCAGCGAGCCCCGTCAGGCGGAACCAGCCACGTCACAGCGCCAACCAGGCAATGGCTGGCTGTCGGATCTGCTTGATCGCGCATCGCGCGACTATGAGCCGAAGCAGGGCAAGCGAAGCATTGACGCACCGGAACAGACGGAAGAATCGGCGCCACTCCGGTCATCCCCTCCAGTGTCTGCACCATCAGCACCACCTTCACGCATGACGGCACCGTCAATGAGCATGCCGCTCGCTGCAGAACCGCGTTCGTTGACGAAGGATCCGGTCGGGCAATTGCTCATCGAGATCAAGCTCTTGGTCAATCCGACCGCCGTAGGGCAGTTATGGGATCGCTTCCTCGCAGGTGAGGCAAAAGTGACGTCCCGTAGCCTATACACGATGTTTGGCGAGCGCCGTTTCAATGAAGCCCGGCAGAATTATCAGCGTGACGTCACCTTCCGCGATGCGGTCGATTCGTATCTCAGCCGTTTTGAGCAAATCCTCAGCGAAGCAACGGTCGATGATTCGGATGGATCAATCACGCGGAAAATCCTGACCTCGGAAGAAGGCAAGGTTTACACCTTGCTCTCGCACTCGGCCGGACGGATCGAGTAATAAAGCATCCGCCGATCCGGGCTTGGTCCGGATCGGCGGTTAAAAAATCTAAGTCAACGTACCGATGCAGACCAGTGCGCCACGTCATCGCTTATAATGGTCAGCAAGGTGTCAAACCCTTCCCTGACCGCCGCCCCTTCAATGGTGCTGATCGTTTGTTGCCCGCGAAACGTCCGCGCACCAATGACTTTTCCGTCGCTCGATTGAACGAGCTTCACGCCAATCTGGATATCCACCGTCGGCGTATCGGCTGTATTCACCTGAAACGCGGTCAGTTCCGAACTCACCACATAATCCGCTGAAATCCCGCTTCCTGTCCGAATCGCCGGACGACCCTTCTCTTCAAAAGCGCGGATCAAACGAGCCTGCACCAATGCCGGCACTCTGTCCGTCCATTGCACACCTGCGAGTGCCGTAATCGAACCGTCATCCCCTCGCACCAGAATACGATCAGTGTTCAGGATCTGAAGCATGAACGGCTCCCCGACTGCCATCACGGGGGCTCCCGAAAGCGGCTGACTGCGCGTTGCGGCTGCACCAAGATCATAGATTCTCACGGATTGCGGCGAAACACACCCCGTCGTCAGAACGGAAAGAAGCACAAGCGACGCGAGTTGGCATCCAAAACGCGCTCGGGTGCGCTGCTCAAGGTTTGTCATGATAGTCCGGTATTGTGGGTGTCGCGCCAAAAAGCAGCTTCTGCGGGTTGCGCTCGAAATCCCTCAGGCTCCGGTTGATTTCGTTCAGCGTCTTGCGGCCATCAATCACCAAACCTTCAAGCTCGCGAAGCCCCTTCCCCGTTGTCTGGTCAAAGCCCTTGACTGCCTCCTCTGACCGACGATCGAGATTGTCGGCCAGCAACCGAACCGATTTTGCCGCCTCGGCAAAATTGACAATCGTTTCCTTCAGCGGGCCGGAATTGACAAGATCATCTGCGCCTTTCAGCAAACTATCGAGGCGGGCCGCCGTCTCGTCCAGCCGATCGATCATCCCACGCGCCTGGGCCGAGAGCGCGGCAATATTCTGCGCAGCTTCCCTGCCTTCCGAGATCAATGTCGTTACCGCACCGGAATTGTCAGCAAGTGTTCGCGAAAACGTCTCCACATTGCTGATCGTGCTCTTGATCGCCTCTGCATTGGTTGCAAAAAGGGTCTCTGCCGCTTCGAGCACCTGATCAGCCCGCCGTGACAAACGCTGCGCGCTTTCGATCAAATCCTGATAATCGGATCGTTCCGCAATAATCGTTGGCGGGTTGGAGAAATCTTCAACAACAAGTCTTTCAGAGTCCGGACGCCCGCCAGTCATTTGGACAGACGCCACGCCCGTCAAACCTTGAAACTCGAGCCGCGCACGCGTGTCTTTGTTGATCGGTGTCATTTCATTGACCGAAACATACGCGATCACTGTGCTTGGATCACTCGGGTTGAGAGCAATCGACGTCACCTCGCCAATTTTCAACCCGTTATACAACACGGCAGCACCCCGCGAGAGCCCTGAAACAGATCCCGAAAACAGAATACGATACGGCACCAGCGCCGTGGTGTCCCGCCCCGCAGCCCACAGCACAAACAAGACTCCTCCCGCCATCATCAGAAGCGTGAATATTCCGATCAGGACGTAGTTCGCCCGTGTCTCCATCGCGACTCAATCGTCTCCTAAGGTTCCTGCATCATACTTTGGGCACGCTTGCCATGAAAATAGCTCTGGATCCACGGATCTTTAGATTTCAACATCACAGTGAGATCGCCCTCGGCAATAATCTCGCCATTGCTGATCGCAGCAATCCTGTCGCACACGGAAAACAGACTTCCCAAATCATGGGTCACCATGAAAACCGTCAAACCAAGCGTCCGTTGCAAGGTCGCGATCAATTCGTCGAACTCCCCTGCCCCGATCGGATCAAGCCCGGATGTCGGCTCATCAAGAAACACAATCTCCGGATCAAGCGCCAAAGCGCGCGCCAAAGCAACCCGCTTGACCATACCGCCTGAAAGTTCGGATGGCATTTTTGATCCCGTTTCGGGTTTCAATCCCACCATTTCCAGCTTCAAACAGGCCAACTCGTCCATCAATCCTTGAGACAAATGCAGATATTCCCGCATCGGCACCTGGATATTCTGCAACACCGTCAGCGAGGAAAACAGCGCTCCGTGCTGGAACAACACGCCCCAACGGCGTTCAAGCATACTGCGTTCAAGCGGCGTCAATTGGTCAAGCGTCTGGTTGAACGCGGTGATCGTTCCGCTCCGCTTCGGCACAAGCCCAAGAATCGTTCGCATCAAAACGGATTTGCCCGATCCCGAAGCACCGACAAACCCCAGAATTTCACCCCTGAAAACATCAAGGCATAACTTGTTCATCACAGTTCGCTGACCAAAGCCCACAACCAGATCGCGCACGGAAATGATCACCTCGGCGTGTCCGCCCGCAGCATCCACCGCTTTCAATCGAGATCCGTGATCAGAGTGGGCCATCACGGTAATCCTTAATACTTGATCGCTGCAAAGAACATGGCGAACAAGCCGTCAACAACAATGACCATAAAAATCGATTTCACGACCGAATCTGTCACCCGACGTCCCAGCGACTCTGCGGAACCCTTCACACCGAGCCCTTCAACACATGAAATCAGACCAATCACCAGTGCCATAAACGGTGCCTTGATCAAGCCGACCATGACCGTGTTGACCTTGACCGCATCGGACAACCTCTCGATGAAGACGTCCGGGCTTACGCCGCCATAGACCCAGCTGACAACCCCGCCCCCGAATAGCGCCGATATATTGGCAATGAATGTAAGAATGGGCAATCCGATGATCAGCGCCAAAATCCGAGGCACCACAAGCACCTCGATGGGATCAAGCCCCATCGCTCTCAATGCGTCGATTTCCTCGCGCATGTTCATGGAGCCAATTTCCGCTGTATACGCCGAACCTGACCGCCCTGCGACCATGATCGACGTCAGCAGAACCCCCAATTCCCGCAAAACAAGAATGCCGATGAGATCGACGGCAAATGCCGCAGCACCAAAACGGCTCAGCTGGAAAATGCCCTGCTGCGCAACAATCGCTCCAACGAGAAAAGAGATCAGCATGATGATCGGCACGCCGCGAAGCGAGACATTCTCGATCTGTGCAACCAATGTGGTCACCCGAAACCTGCGGGGATGCCTGATCACCCGCCCGATTGATGCAACCACTTGCCCGAGAAACGCAACGCCGTCGCGAACATCCCGACCCGCCAGCACCATACTCTCGCCGGTATCTGCCAACATACCGGTCACGATCCCGCCGCTAACAGGTCGCCCGTCATCAAATGCACGATAGGCGGCTTCTCTGAGTAAAATCTCTTGCGCCTCTCTCACACCCTTCAGGGTGATCCGCGCGTCGCGCGCCGCACACATGTGCAGCAACCGGTTGATCACCCACGCACCCAGCGTATCGAGCCGCTCAACCCCCGACATGTCCAATTCGGATGGACCAGCCGGAATGGTTCGGGCCAATTTATCCGCAATCTTTTCGACGGCATCGCCCTGTGTCGCACTCCAGGATCCGCGCAAAACAATTTGCGCGCCGGAACGTTCTTGAAGAACCGCAAATGACGGCGCAACAGTCATGGAAACTGCCTCGGAAATTTTCTGATGTGTTCCTGCTTGCGTAACACGCGCCGCCTACATCAACCAAGGTCGTGTTTCCACAATCAACATCAAACATAGGCGCTGACGGAATAAACATCAATTAATCGCCCCGATGGTAACGATCCATTGACCAACGGTCAGTATAATCAGCCAAGGTCGAGTTGTTTCTTGGCCATGTAGCGTGTTGCGTAGCTGTAATGAGTAGCGTTGATGGATAAGTTTTCTCAGTCGAAGCGGGACATCGAGCACGATTTCGAGAGCATCGAAAGTGCCGTTCTGGAAACACCCCGCGGGCGATGGTTCCTTGCCGAATATGCCCGCCGCGCCCATCAATCGGAAAACGAGTTCCTCCTGCTGTCGATCCGGCGCCTCGAAAATCTTCTGAACCAAAAAGCGACGAGCCCTGAAGCGCATGACATTCTCATGAGTTGCGCAAAAGTACTCGATATTGTGGAGTCGATCACCCAAACTATCGCCATTGATCACCATGCCCTGAACCCCGCAGATCATCCGCTTCGGGGAATTTCGCTTGAGGCTGGGGATATCACAACCGAAATATCCCTCGCCGCCGACATGATCCGCGATCTGGCGGATGCGTTGAAGGGAAAAAGCCCCGCTCCTGATCTTGCCGAGAAGATTGCGACGCAAGCCTCGTTGATCATCGATCTGGGCGCAAAGCAGTCACAGGTCATAAAACGCGTCAATGCGATCATCGAAATGCAGCGCATCGTCGAAGACAATCTCTCGCGGTTGATTGAGAGTGCGCTGGCCGAAGCACCTGCCGGCAATGATAATCTTTCACTGCCATCAGCTTAAGCTCCTCATCACCTGATACCCATTTTTCGGGTTGTCCTTGTGCCGACACCCGACTCTCCCCATGATGCGGTTTGATTGAATGGGGAGCTATGCGTCATGGATTTGGGAATTGCCGGTCGAACTGCCATCATCTGCGCATCAAGCCGTGGCCTTGGCCGCGCCTGTGCGATATCGCTCGCCGAAGCAGGCTGTTCCGTCATCATCAATGGCCGGAATGAAGAGAAACTGGCCGCGACAGCCGATGAAATCCGTGAAAAAACCGGCGTTCAAGTAACTGCTATCGCAGGCGATGTGTCCTCGCGCGACATTCAGGACAAATTGCTCGCCGCCTGCCCCGCGCCCGATATTCTCGTCAATAATAATGGCGGCCCGCCCCCCACCGATTTCCGCAAGCTGGATCGTTCCTCGATCCTTGAAGGCGTTGCGCAAAACATGGTCACCCCGATCGAACTCATCCAGCGCGTGATTGACGGCATGGTCGAGCGCCGCTTCGGCCGTATCATCAACATCACCTCCGCCTCCGTCCTCACCCCGATCACCGGGCTTGACCTCTCATCCGGCGCCCGCGCGGGCCTCACATCCTTCCTCGCCGGCGTCGCGCGCGACATCGCCCACGCCAATGTCACGATCAATGCGATCTTGCCCGGCATGTTCGATACGGATCGCATTCGCGGCAATATCGAACGGATGGCCACATTGAAAAATCTCGATACTGAAACCATCCGCCAGGAACGCATCAATTCGGTGCCCGCCAAGCGCTTCGGCGAAGCGGAGGAATTCGGCAAAGTCGCCGCCTTCCTTGCAAGCGCTCATGCAGGTTACATCACCGGCCAAAACATTTTGATCGATGGCGGGGCTTTCCGGTCTGCCTTCTAGCAGACCACCCCCTAACGGATTTTCGCTTTGAACACGCTGCTCGGTATCACGCTCAAGATCGTGTCGACCTTTGCCTTCCTCGCAATGGCAACACTGATCAAACTCGCGAGCCAAGACATGCCGATTGGCGAACTCATGTTCTTCCGCGCCTTTTTCGCCATGATCCCGCTTGGCATCTGGCTCCGGATGCGCGGCGAACTCGCAGGCGCGTTCCGCACAAAAAACATTACCGGCCACGCGATCCGCAGCCTCTCCGGCTCCGGCGGCATGTATTTCGGCTTTATGGCCCTCGCGCTTCTCCCGCTCCCTGACGCGACCGCCATCGGCTATCTCGCACCGCTAATTGCCACAATTCTCGCGGCCCTCTTGTTGAAGGAAATTGTCCGTCCCTATCGCTGGGCCGCCGTCGCCGCCGGCTTTTGCGGCATGTTCCTGATGACGCTTCCGCATTTCTCGAACGGCTCCGCCGCTCATCTCCTCAGTCCCGGCCCTGCCCTCGGCGCACTCGCCGGGTTATTCGCGGCCTGTTGCAACGGCTTCTCCTCGATCCAGATCAGAAAACTCGCGCAAGTTGAGAAAACCGGAACAATTGTCTTCTATTTCTCGCTCATCACCAGTCTCATCGGCCTTCTGACCTCGATTGCCGTCTGGCGCACGCCCACCCCGCACGAGGCAACACTTCTGATCTTGGCCGGCATTTGTGGCGGCATCGGCCAGATATTGATCACATCGAGCTATCGCTTTGCCGATGCGTCCGTTGTCGTCTCCTTCGAATACACCACCCTCGTCTGGGCAGTAGCCATCGGCTTTCTGGTTTTTGGTGATGTCCCCCAACCAATCGTCTTCCTCGGCGCACTCGTCGTGATCGCTTCCGGCCTCTATGTTATCTTCCGCGAACGCCAGATCAGCCGCAACGCCCGGCGTGACGCTGAAGCTGCGGTCGAACCCCATCTCTGAAGGGTGATTCCGTCATGAAACTGTGCAATTGATCGTGCAAAGAACCAAAGTTATCGCGCGCCCCATCCCAGACATAATGACGTCATGACCCCTCACATCACACTCTCCCCCCTCCGCCGAGCACTTCTCACCCTCGGGGTGACGCAGGTGATCAATTGGGGCGCGCTCTATTATACGCTCGCCATGATTGGCCCGCGGATTTCTGCTGAAACCGGATGGTCGCCCACCTTTGTCTCGTCCGGCTTTACAGTCGCCATGATCACCATGGGGCTTGTCTCGCCTTTTGCCGGAAAGACCGTCGACCAGCATGGCGGCGCATGGGTCATGGCCATCGGATCTGTGATCGGTGCCCTCGGCCTCGCCCTTCTCGGCCTCGCTCATACGCCAGCAGTCTATCTCCTCGCCTGGGCGATCATCGGCCTCGCCATGGGCACCTGCCTGTATGATTCAGCCTTTGCCAGCCTCTCCCAAGTCGCCGGAAACCAGACGCGGAAAGCCATTTCCCTACTCACTCTGGTCGCGGGCTTCGCCTCCACGGTTTTCTGGCCCCTCACTCTCTTCGCCTTGAGCTATTTTGACTGGCGAACTGTCATGCTCGCTTACGCCGCAACAATCCTGATCGTCTGCGCGCCGCTCCACCTCGTTGGTCTCCGCAAGCACCGCCCGTCACCGGAGCAAAGTGCGGCACCCGAAACACCACCTGTAGAGATTCCCCCTCATAGCCCTCCGGCAATCCCCGAAAAAACCGCCCTCATTCTGTTTGCCCTCGTGCTTGCCGGGTATGGCTTCGTCGCCAACGCCATGTCGGTGCATTTCATTTCGTTTTTCAGTGGCCTCGGCGTATCCGAGCATGATGCCGTACTCGCCGGTGCACTGATCGGGCCGGGACAGGTCGGCGCGCGTCTCGTCGAACTTCTCTTCGGTCGACGCCTGAATCCGCTCTTCCTCGGCCTCGTTGCGGTAATCCTTTTGCCGATATCGTTCGTTATACCGCTCGCTTTTGGTGCCTCCGCAGGTGTCGCCATGACCTTCGGCCTCGTCTATGGCGCCTCGAACGGCCTCATGACCATCGCCCGCGGGATCGTCCCGCATGCGCTCTTTGGTCCTGTTGGGTATGGCCGCCGTCTCGGTCTGATCTCTGCCCCCACAATGATCGTCAAAGCCGCTTCGCCTGCGATTTTCGCGTGGATAATGCACGTAACCGGCCCGAATGGCGCAATGATCGGCGCTGTCATCCTCGGCATCTTCGCAAGCATCGCGATGATCACGCTCGCTTTGCTCGCCTTCAGAGCCGCCAGAACACCCCCTGCTCCGTAATTTGCCTCCCTCCCGCGGGACTTGCCAATCCGCTCTCTTGATGAAAAGGTGCGTCCGGCATTACAAACGCCCATCCGCTCTATAAGACGGGTGTGGACGCGTCGCTGCGGGAGAACAAAATGGGCATTGAAGGCAAGGACAAGGTCAAGGTCATTGATACGGGCGCGCACGCGCTGTCGGGTCAACTTGGCAAAACAATCCAGCGTCTGCGTAAGGCCTATAATCTGTCCTTGTCGGAACTCGCCGAACAATCTGGCGTCGCAAAATCCATCATCAGCCAGATCGAGCGCAACGAGACCAATCCAACCCTCGCCACCATCTGGCGGCTCTCACAAGCGCTTGATGTTTCCATCGAACGCGTTTTGTCTGTCTCGGGCGACGAACCTTTCATCGACAAAACCTCGAAAGGCGATACCCCGATCCTCACCTCTGATGATGGCAAGGTCCGCCTCGGCATTATCGGCTGGATCAAAACGGTCGAATGGCTGCAATGGTACGATGTCAACGCGGATCCCGGCGGCGTCCTCGACTCGGATGCCCACCAACGCGGTTCCGTCGAGTGTCTCTCTGTGATTGAAGGCGAATTCGAAGTCGAAGTCGCAGGCGTCATCCAGCACGCCAAAGCCGGCGAAACCCTCCGCTACCGCTGCGATCGCGCCCATACCGTGCGCAACGTATCAACAAAACCCGCCCACGCCACCATGGTCTGCATTCTCAAAGCCGCAGTGATGGAATAAATATAGTTCGGTCATATCGGAGCGGATAGGGTTGCATTATGTAGCGTATTGCGCTACATCCTTTCTTGTCATGGGTCGTTAGATGATTGGATCGTGGAAGAGCAAAACGGCGCAGGCCATTTTTCTTGGCCGGGACCCCGGCAAAGGGTTTCCGGCTGATCTTGTTGCAGTAACCCGCCGCCGATTGGCGCGGTTGGATGAAGCGACACAAATTGAAGACTTGGCATCCCCGCCGGGACATCGGCTCCACCGTTTATCAGGCGAGAGGTCGAACCAATGGTCGATTAGCGTCAATATGCAATGGCGAATCTGCTTTGAATGGACGGAAACGGGACCAATGAACGTAGAAATTGTTGATTATCATTAGGAGTAGCCCAATGCCCAAGCACGACTACACCCGTTTCGAAACCCCTCTGCCCCATCCAGGCGAGCATTTGCGGGAAGACTATCTGCCTGAATATGGCTTGACGCCGGGCGCTCTCGCAAAAGCGATGGGCCTGAAGGACCGGACGCGCATTGAGCGCATTGTCCGCGAGCAGCAGCCAATCACGCCTGACACAGCCCTTCGTTTGGCAAAGGTTTTCGGAACATCCGCCGCATTTTGGACCGGTTTGCAGTCCTCACACGATCTTTCCGTCGCCGCGATCCAGGCGCGAGACGAATTGGCCGCCATTCAACCGCTCGCCCACATCTGAGCCGATTGTCGGCTCGCAGGTCTTTGGCAAGAAATCAATTGGTAAACGATCAAAAAAAGCGGGCCAATTGGCCCGCTTTTCTAATCTCTCATCTTGGGAAAAATTATTCTGCTGCCATCCGGCTTGCCGAGTGGATCGTCTCGAACACCCGATGCGGGGTCGCAGGCATATTGATGTGACGGATGCCATAGCCACGATCCAGCGCATCCACCAGCGCATTCATCACCGCCGGGCAAGAACCGATCGAACCTGCTTCGCCCGCACCCTTGATCCCGAGAGGATTGGTTGTTGACGGCACATTCTTGGTCTCGAAATGGAAGTTCGGCAGATCATCCGCGCGCGGCAATGTATAATCCATCAGGCTGGCTGTGATCAGCTGGCCATCCTTGTCATACACCGTCCGCTCATGCAGCGCCTGGCCAATGCCTTGCGCAACACCGCCATGCACCTGGCCGGCCAACAACATCGGATTGACCGCCACACCGAAATCATCACAAATCGTGTAACGCACAACCGTCGTCACACCCGTATCCGGATCAACTTCCACCTCAGCGACATGCGTCCCGTTCGGATAGGTCGCGTCCGGCGGCGTGAAGTCGCCATTGCCGCGCGCGGATGATCTGCCGAACTTCCATTTCGAGACCAAGAATGTGCCGTCAACAACCAATCCTCTCGGGATCAAGGGTGCGGGCGAAGCAGGTTCGATCGG
>CAMCXA010000043.1 GCA_945883115.1 Alsobacter soli | reverse complement strand
GGGTGATCTGATCCATGAAGTCGCGGTGCTGATGGAATTCGGCGGATCGTCAGAAGATCTGGCACGGACATGCCATGCGCATCCGACAATGTCGGAAGCCGTGAAAGAAGCCGCAATGGGCGTCGAGAAGCGGGCGATCCATATTTGAGGGATCGGGTGCTATCGGAATTGATGACAGCCCGTTTACTTGTTGGCTGAAATCTTGGCCTTGAAGGTGCGCTGGCGTGCAGAAGTCCGCCAGCGCGTTCAAATTACGGGATCATCGTGTCGAGGCCGCGAGGGATGAGTTTTTCGGAGTCATAGAAGGGAAGTTCGAGGATCTCGCATTCGGCCCTCATTCCTCCGGCGGTCTGGACCGTCAGCTTGCGACCGGCCCAAGGGCCCGGCGCCCTGAAGCATACATAGCCGATACCGGATTTGAGATAGGGTGACCAAGCGCCAGCGGTGACGTGACCGACCACCTTGTCGCCCTCGGTGACAGGCTCCTTGTAGCTCGGAATTCCCGTCAGGCACTTCAAGCCGAATAACCGCTTTGTGCCGCTCTGCCTCGATAGAAGCGCCTCGCGCCCGATGAAATCCGCCTTGTCGATGTCGATAAACGCGCCCAAGCCCGCATCGAAAGGTGTCATGGTGAGGTCAAAATCGGTTCCATTGTCGAGGATGCCGGCCTCGATACGGCGAATTTCCATGGAGGAGATCGAGCCAAACTTCATTCCGTGCGGCTCCCCGACCGCCATCAGATGATTCCACAGCTTATCGCAATCCGTCGCGGTGCCCTGCGTGTAGACCTCGTAGCCGCGCTCACCCGTCCAACCCGTACGCGAAACATAGACCTGCTGTCCCGCGATGGTAAAGAAATCCGAATGAAAATATCCCATTTTGTCCGTCAGTTTACCATCTGTCGCCGCCTGCATGATCGCGAAGGATGACGGCCCCTGGATTTGCAACACACGCGAGTGGGGATCGCTGACAGTGACGTTGAAGCCCTTGCTGTGGGCGAGAAGCCATGTCTCCAGCGCGCCATCGGGCTGGACATACCAATAGCGCTGGTCCGCCAACCTGAAGAGAACTCCGTCCATAAACAG
The DNA here is from genome assembly GCA_945883115.1 of Alsobacter soli. Lineage (GTDB taxonomy): Bacteria > Pseudomonadota > Alphaproteobacteria > Rhizobiales > Beijerinckiaceae > CAIUPE01. The sequence continues at coordinate 21,270 of CAMCXA010000043.1, read as the reverse complement.
GCCGCCATCGTGGCTGCATGCGATTGCATATCGACCACGTCCCTGCTTCAGGGTGGAAATGCGCCGGGAGAAAACATAATCGAGAAATCGCTCGGCATCCGGTCCGCTGATCTCGACCGGTCTTTCGGGGACATCATAGAGCACAGCCTTGCGGCGCAGCGTCCAATAGCCGTCCTCCACGTCCTCGCCGTTGAAAACGCTGTAGTAACGCCCGGCATAGACACCCATGATTGTTTCAGTATTGAGCCATTTTTGCTGAAAGGGCGAGGTTTCGAAACGGCGAGCGCCAACGCGAACCGTGTTCAGCCGATCAGAATGGATAGAATTTGTCATTTTTGTCTCCCGATGCACTCTCGTCGTTTCGCCGATGAGACCTTATCTTTGACTGCTCGCGCAATTCATTTGTCCTGACGCCAACCTTAAGCTAAACTAACCTTATGCCGGATTGGATGCCCTCTCTGAATGCCCTGCGCGCCTTCGAGGCAGTGTGCCGCCATCTAAACTTCGCCCATTCGGCTGCCGAGCTCCGCGTCACCCCCGCGGCGGTGAAACAACTCGTTGGCAAGCTGGAGGAAGCGGTCGGGCATTCCCTTGTGAAACGCAGTGGCCGGGGGCTTGCCTTGACGTCGTTCGGATTGTCGGCCCGCGAGGACCTTACTGCCAGATTTTCACACTTGGCAAAGGCCGTCGAGCGCATGCGGAAGCAGAGTGACAGGCAACGCTTGATCGTCTCGGCTGAACCCTCTTTCGCAACAGCGTGGCTCGTGCCGCGGCTCGATCGCTTTCGCGCGGTCAATTCCGAGATTGACGTCCTCATCAATTCCTCGCTGGAGATCACCAATCTGGAGCGCGGCGATGCCGATATTGCCCTGCGCTTCAGCAAGAAGCATGACGCACCGCTTGTTGCCCACCGGCTGTTTGACGAACGCCTCGGTGTTTTTTGTAGCCCTGCTCTCGCAACAGGCAGGCCGCGGTTGAGCCAGTTGCAGGACCTCGAGAATGCCACGCTGCTGCATTGGGACATGTCGGCACTGAGCCCGACGTCGATGACACGCAAATGGATGAGCTGGGAAAGCTGGCTCGAAAGAGCGGGTGTGACAGCCGGCAACCGACGGAACGGCATTTTTTTCAGTGATTATAACCTGCTCGTGCAATCAGCCGTAGCGGGACAGGGCGTCATACTGGGGAGCCTGCCCGTACTGAATGACATTATATCAGCCGGGCTGCTGGTGAACCCTTTTGGTTTTTCTGTTGATACGGATATGGGATATGATCTGGTTTTGATGCCGGAAACCCTCGAGCGACCCGAAGTGAGGTGCTTCGCTGACTGGATTATAGCGGAAGCACGTTCATGCACGTTGCCCCAAATGGACGTGATCTGACATCACGTGCCGCGTTTCAGTGGATTTCCGGTTCGGGGATGGGTTCTGTGCCTTCGAGGAAATCGTAATCGCAGCCTTCGTCTGCTTGTGTGACATGGGCGGCGTGGAGGCGGATATAGCCGCGTGGGGTCGGGCGCGGGGTTGGTTGCCAGGCGGCGAGGCGGGCGGCGATTTCGGCCTCGGGGATATCGAGGCGCAGAAGGCGTTGTTCGACATCGACGGTGATCAGGTCGCCCGTGCGGACGATGGCGAGGGGGCCGCCAATGGCGGCTTCCGGCGCGACGTGGAGAATGCAAGCGCCGTAGCTCGTGCCGCTCATGCGCGCGTCGGAAATGCGCACCATGTCGCGCACGCCCTGTTTGAGGAGCTTTTTCGGGATTGGCAGCATGCCCCATTCGGGCATGCCCGGCCCGCCGACAGGCCCGGCATTGCGGAAGACCATGACGTGATCGGCGGTGACATCGAGCGTTTCATCGTTGACGGCTTTCATCATCGAGTCGTAATCGTCGAACACGATGGCGGGGCCGGTGTGGCGGGTCAGCCGCGCCTCTGCCGCCGCGGGTTTCATGACGGCGCCGCGCGGGGCGAGATTGCCTTTGAGAACGGCGATGCTGCCGCCCGCCGCAATCGGCTTGTCGAGCGGGCGGATGACGTCCTCATTCCAGATTTTGGCGTCCGAATAGCGCGTCTTGATCGTCTCGCCAGTGACGGTGAGCTCGGTTTCGTGCAGGAGGGGCAGGAGTTGTTTGAAGAAGGCGGGGAAGCCGCCTGCGTAGAAGAAATCCTCCATCAGGAACGCGCCCGAGGGCCTGAGATTGGCGATGACGCCAACTTTGGTTGACAGGCGCTCGAAATCGGCAAGTTCGAGGGCGATGCCCGCGCGGCGCGCCATGGCGATGACGTGAATAATGCCATTGGTGGAGCCGCCCATCGCCATCAAAGCGAGGATCGCGTTCTCGAAGGAATTGCGCGTGAGAATGCTTTTCGGGGTTGCATCGCGCCAGACCATATCGACAATGTTGACGCCGCATTGGACCGCCATGCGGGTATGGCCGGAATCGGCGGCGGGAATAGAGGCAGCCCCCGCAAGCGTGAGGCCGAGGATCTCGGCGATGCCCGTCATTGTCGAGGCTGTGCCCATTGTCATGCAGGTGCCGAAGGAGCGGGCGATCCCCTGCTCCATTTCGCGCCAATCGGCTTCGGTGATTTTGCCTGCTTCCTTCTCCGCCCAGTATTTCCAGACATCGGAGCCGGAGCCCAATTCTTTGCCGCCCCAATTGCCGCGCAGCATCGGCCCTGCGGGTAAAAAGACGGCGGGAATATTCATGCTGGTTGCGCCCATGATGAGGCCGGGCGTGGTTTTATCGCAGCCGCCCATAAGCACCGCACCATCGACAGGATGGGAGCGCAAAAGCTCCTCGGTCTCCATGGCGAGGAAATTGCGGTAGAGCATCGTGGTGGGTTTGACCATGTTCTCGGAGAGCGAGAGCGCGGGCAATTCGACGGGAAACCCGCCCGCTTGCCAGACGCCGCGTTTGACCTCTTCCGCGCGGGTTCGCAGATGGGTGTGGCAGGGATTGATCTCGCTCCACGTATTGACGATGGCTATCACGGGCTTGCCCATGAAGTCTTCGTAGCGATGCCCCATTTGGAGCGCGCGCGAGCGGTGGCCGAAGGAACGCAGATCATCCGCGCCGAACCAGCGGTGACTGCGGAGCGTCTCGGGCGTCTTGCGGGTCATGGGGTCGTCCCTTGTTATGCGGTGACGGAGTGGCCTGCGGCCCAGGCGCGGATGCGGGCATCCATCCAGTCCGTTTCGGGAATAGCTGCGGGAACCTGACCGACCCAGGCGTGGAATGCGTGCGTCATGCCGCGGGCGACGCGCCATGTGTGGGCGATATCACTTTCGGCGAGGCGGCGGACGAAAAGGGCGGCATCGTCGGCGAGCGGGTCGCACTCGGCGCTCAACAGGATGGTTTGCGGCCAATGGGCGGGAACAGGATGGCGGGCGGGTGACAATTCGGGGTGATCAGCCGTGACGCCATTGCCGAGATAGGCGTTGGTGAAGCTGGCAAGTGACGGCTTTTCGAGGAAATAGCCGGTGCCGAAAACATCAACCGACGGGAGGGTGCCTGTCATATCGAGCCAGGGGCTCATCAGGATCAGGAGATCAATCGGGGAACGGCCCTTGGCCAAAGCGCGCTGCGCCATCGCGACAGCAAGGCCCGCGCCGGCACTGATGCCGCCGACCGCGATACGCTCCCGCGCGAGGCCGGGAATGGCCCCCTTCGTGATCGCGTCGAGAATGTCCTCGCCGTCATCAATGCCTGCGGGCCAAGGATGTTCGGGGGCAAGGCGATAGCTGATCGAGACGACATTGGCGGGAATGGACGCGGCCAGACGCAAGGTCTCGTGATGGGTGTCCTCGATGCCGCCGACGGCATAGCCGCCGCCATGGATGAAGATGATCGTCGGCAGCGACGTGCCAGAATCGGGCCGATAGACCCGGACGCGGCGTTCGCCGCCGCGCGCCGGAAGGGAGATATCCTCGACGGTGACGCCTGCACGGGTTTCGATGGTGTTTTTCAGGGGCAATTGCGCCCTGCCCCAGCGGCGCATGTCCTCAAAACTTTGTTCCGTCCTTGGGGGAACCTTGTTATCAATGACCCACTGGCCTTGAAGCTTGATCAGCGCGGTAATTTCGGGATGAAGTGGCACTTTGGGCTCCGTCGAGTCGGGTTGTTTGAGAAAATCATAGGTCAGTGCAAACAATAGAGAAGAGGCAGGTTCAAGCAAGGTCTACGTGTGCATGTTTTTCGCGAGAGTTGAGTCGACAAGCGGGCGATGATCCTGTACTAACCCGCCTTCAACTGAAAACAGCGCGCCGAAACGCTGGTTCAAGGATCACCGATCCGAAAGAGCCAAACGGCAGGAGAAGAACATGGATATTATTCAACAGCTTGAGCACGAACAGGCTCAAAAACTCGCCGCAATCCGTCCGATTCCGGATTTTCAGCCCGGCGATACGGTTCAAGTCAATGTGAAGGTTGTCGAAGGCGAGCGCAGCCGCGTTCAGGCCTATGAAGGCGTTTGCATTGCGCGTAATGGCGGCGGCATCAATGAGAGCTTCGTCGTTCGCAAGATTTCATACGGCGAAGGCGTGGAGCGCGTTTTCCCGGTGTATTCGCCGATGATCGACTCGATCAAGGTGATCCGTCGCGGCAAGGTGCGGCGCGCGAAGCTCTATTATCTGCGTGATCGTCGCGGCAAATCGGCACGTATCGTCGAGCGCAAGACGGGACACGGGATCCAAGACAAGGCCTGATTTTCCGGTCCAAATCTTCCCGATTAGACGGCAGAAAAGCGCGGCACATGTCGCGCTTTTTATTTTGTCGGCGGGAAATGGAATTTTTTGTTGAACAATCGGCCTGACCGATGGCATATCGCTGCAACAACAAGTTTCAGGGTGACATCATGGCCAATTCTTCCGCTCCGCGCACGCTTTATGACAAGATCTGGGACGACCATGTCGTCGATACCCAGCCGGATGGCACCTGCCTGCTCTATATTGACCGGCATCTCGTGCACGAGGTGACGAGCCCGCAGGCGTTTGAAGGCTTGCGCATGACCAATCGCAAGGTGCGTGCGCCGGAGAAGACGCTTGCCGTTGTTGACCATAATGTGCCGACCTCCGACCGGTCGCATGGCATTTCGGACCCTGAAGCTGCAACGCAAGTGGCAGCCTTGGCGGAGAATGCGCGCGAATTCGGGATCGAATATTTCAACGAACTCGACAAGAGACAGGGCGTTGTCCACATTATCGGGCCGGAGCAGGGCTTTACACTGCCGGGTACGACGATTGTGTGCGGTGACAGCCATACTTCGACCCATGGCGCGTTTGGCGCGCTGGCGCACGGGATCGGCACATCGGAAGTGGAGCATGTGCTTGCAACGCAAACGCTGATCCAGTCCAAGGCCAAGAATATGCGCATCACGGTGGACGGCAAATTGCCGAATGGCGTGACGGCGAAGGATATTATTCTCGCGATTATCGGCGAGATCGGCACGGCGGGTGGTACGGGCCATGTGATGGAATATGCCGGCGAGGCGATCAGTGCGCTCTCGATGGAAGGCCGCATGACGGTTTGCAACATGTCGATCGAAGGCGGAGCGCGTGCCGGATTGGTTGCGCCCGACGAGAAGACCTATGCCTATCTCATGGGACGCCCGAAGGCGCCGAAGGGCATGGCGTGGGACATGGCGCGGGCCTATTGGGAAACGCTTGTGACCGATGAAGGCGCGCATTTCGACCGGGAAATCCGGCTTGATGCGGCTGCATTGCCGCCAATCGTAACATGGGGCACGAGCCCCGAGGATGTCGTGTCGATCAAGGGCGTTGTGCCGCGTCCGGAAGACGGCCATTCCGACCAGAAAAAGGCGGCGATTGCCCGCGCGCTCGACTATATGGGCCTGAAGGGCGGCGAGCGCATGGAAGATATCCGGCTCGACCGGGTATTTATCGGCTCCTGCACGAATGGTCGCATCGAGGATTTGCGCGCCGTGGCGCAGGCAGTTGAGGGCAAGAAGGTGGCCTCAACCGTGTCGGCGATGATCGTGCCGGGTTCGGGCCTTGTGAAGCAGCAGGCCGAGCAGGAAGGCCTCGACAGGATTTTCAAGGCGGCCGGGTTTGACTGGCGAGAGCCGGGCTGCTCGATGTGTCTGGCGATGAATGCCGACAAGCTGGCTCCGGGCGAGCGTTGCGCATCAACCTCGAACCGGAATTTCGAAGGTCGTCAGGGCTTCAAGGGCCGTACGCATCTGGTGTCGCCGGTTATGGCGGCTGCGGCGGCGATTGCAGGCCATTTCGTCGATGTGAGAACGTGGTCGTAGAGCCAGACGAGGCATCCAAGCGGGCGCAGCGCGATCTTGCGCGCCTTGCCGCCGACCGCGATACGCTCGGCACATCGGCCATTGCGCGCATGGCCAAGCATATGTCGGGCGCTGATGCTCCCTCCGATGATCCGGTCGAAGTGTGGGGGAAACGTATCGGCCGCGGGTTGGGTGCGGTGTTCTTCGTGTTTCTTGCGGGATCATTACTGATGAAGCTTTTGGGGTGAGGCAGGCGATCATGACCACTTTCAGAACCCTTACAGCCCCTGATCTCACTGCCTTCGAGGATATGGCAGAGGAGTCGTTTGCGCGGCTTCCCGATAAATTTCGCGAACTTTGTGAAGGCCTGGTTATTCTGATCGAGGATTTTCCGGCGGAAGATGTGCTGGAAGAAATGGAATGCGAGACGCCGTTTGATATTCTCGGGCTGTTTCAGGGAACGGGGCTCGCGCAAGCGGGCGCGGTGCCGGAGACAGGGCAAATTCCGAATGCAGTGTGGCTCTACCGGCGTCCGATCCTCGATTACTGGGCGGAGCACGAGGAAACGCTCGGCCATGTGATCACGCATGTCCTCGTCCATGAAATCGGCCATCATTTCGGCTTGTCGGATGCGGAAATGGAAGCCATCGAGGCTGAGGCGGACGGCACTGTGCATTGACGGGGAACGATTTTCCCCGTTAGCTACCCCCCGAACCGGCGCCGAACACTGCCCGGGCGCCCTGCTATGGAAAGACGGGCATCATTGCGTTCGCGCTCCACAATGACTTTTCCGCGGGAGACGACAAAGAGGCGATCAGGACGCAATCTGAGGGCCTCGGTGGGGTTATCGGCGTCGATGACGACGAGCGAGGCGAGATCGCCAACCTTCAGGCCATAGCCTTCGAGGTTCATGATGCGGGCATTGGTTTGCGTTACCATCTCGAAACACCGTGCCATTTCTGCCGGATGGGTCATCTGCGCGACGTGCATGCCCATGAATGCGACGTCGAGCATGTCGCCCGTTCCGAGAGAATACCAAGGATCAAGAACGCAATCCTGCCCCCAGCCCACCGTGATTCCGAGTGCCTGCATCTCCTTGACGCGAGTGAGACCGCGGCGCTTGGGATAGGTGTCGTGCCGCCCCTGAAGCGTGATGTTGATCAACGGGTTCGGGATTACTGTCATCTCACTTTCAGCAATCAGTGGCAGCAGCTTGGAGACATAATAATTATCCATCGAGTGCATCGAGGTCAGATGGCTGCCGGCGGCACGCACGCCGAGGCCGTGGCGGGTGACTTCCGCCGCCATTGTTTCGACATGACGGCTCATCGGGTCATCGGTTTCGTCGCAGTGGATATCGAGCATCAACCCACGGTCGGCGGCGATACGGGCGACGTCTTTGACGGATTCCGTCCCCTCCTCCATTGTCCGTTCGAAATGCGGGATGCCACCGACAATATCGACGCCGCGATCCAACGCACGAATGAGGTTTCCCCGCCCATTCTTCGCGCGGTAAAGCCCGTCCTGCGGAAAAGCGACCAATTGCAGTTCGAGATAGGGGGCGACGCGGCGTTTTACTTCGAGCATCGCGTCAACGCCGCGCAGATGGTCGGGCGTTGTGTCGACATGGGTCCGGATCGCCAGAAGCCCCAAGGAGGCTGCCCAGTCGCAATAGCGCACGGCGCGCTCGACCATTTCGTCGACGGTTGCGATTTCGCGCAACTCGCCCCACAGACTGATGCCCTCGATCAGCGTGCCGCTGGCATTCACGCGCGGCAGACCGTAGGACAGGGTAGCGTCCATATGGAAATGCGGATCGACAAAGGGCGGGCTGACCAAGTCACCGCTTGCATCGATGGTCCGGACGGCCGGGGCATCAAGTTGGCCTAAGGCGGCGATCCTGTCGCCCGTGATTGCAATATCGGCGATTGAGCCGTCCGGCAATGTGCCGCCTTTGACCAGAAGATCAAACATCAACGCTCTCCTTTGTTGTAGGGAACCATCAGTGACGCCGGCACTTCTGCCCGGCGGGACATCAGAATCAGGGCCAGAATTGACATGAAATAGGGTGCCATCAGGAATATCTGATAGGGCAGCAACGCGCCAATCGGCGTTTGCTGGAGCCTGATCTGCAAAGCGTCGAAGGCGGCGAACAGGATCGCGCCCAATACGGCTTTGCCGGGCCTCCACGCGCCGAACACGACCAAGGCAACGCATATCCAGCCGCGGCCATTGACCATCTCGAAGTAAAATGACGAGAAGGCTGACAAAGTGAGAAAGGCACCGCCGACGGCCATCAAGCCTGATCCAAGGATGACAGCACCCATCCGGATGCCGGTGACCGACAGTCCCTGCGCCTCGACGGCTGACGGGTTTTCGCCCGTGGCCCGCAAGGCGAGGCCGAGCGGCGTGCGGAACAGCACCCATGCGACAAGAATTGCGACGCCAAAGGCGAGATAGGTCAACGCGGTTTGCGAGAACAACGCCTCGCCGAGCACCGGAATATCGGAGAGAAAAGGGATCGGGAGTGGTTGAAACGGCTCGATTTTCGGCGGGCTTGTCACCTCGGGCAGAACGAGCCGGTAGGCAAAGGAACTCGTCGATGTTGCCAGCAACGTGATTCCGAGCCCGACAACGTGCTGGGACAGCCCGAAGGGTACCGTCAATGTGGCGTGCAGGAGACCAAACAACATGCCGGCTCCCATTGCCACGCCGACACCTGCCCAAAGCGGCATTCCCTGATAGACAGCCAGCCAGCCGGTGAAGGCTCCGATGACCATAATGCCCTCGATCCCGAGATTGAGCACACCGGCACGCTCGCAGATGAGTTCACCGATGGTCGCAAAAATCAGCGGCGATGCGATGCGGATCACGGCGGCCCAGAACCCGGCGGAAACGAGGATGTCAAACAGTTCGCTCATCCGCGCACCACCCTGAACCGTGCCAAAAGAACGGCCAACACCATGAACAGGAGCGACAGTGCGAGAAGCATATCCGCGATATAGGTCGGGACGTCAGCGGCCCGGCTCATGCTGTCGGAGCCGACGAAGATGCCCGCAACAAACAGCGCGGCGATGATGACGCCCAACGCGTTCAGCATGGCAAGCATGGCAACAATAATGCCGCTATAGCCGAAGCCGGGGGACAGATCGAGACTGAGATGACCTTTGAGACCCGCGACCTCCGACCAACCCGCAAGCGCTGCCAACCCGCCGGAGAGAAGTGCCGATTGGATCAGCACGGTGTTGACCGGCATCCCCGCGAAACGCGCGGCACCCTGATTGGCGCCCACGGCCCGCATTTCAAACCCCAGCGTGGTCCGCTTCTGGATTACCCAGACGATACACGCCGCAATCAAGGCCAGACCAAAGCCCCAATGCAGGCGAAGCCCGTCGACAATGCGGGGCAGTCTCGCCTCCTTCACCAACGCTGTCGATTTAGGCCACCCCATCCCCATCGGATCTTTGAGCGGACCTTCCAGCAGATAGCTGACGAAAAGGAGCATGATGAAATTCAAGAGCAAGGTTGTGACGACTTCGTCAACGCCGAGGCGGGTTTTAAGGAGAACAGGCCCCAGCAGCACCAGCGCGCCCACGAGCATGGCGGCTATCGCCGTCACAGGCAAGACAAAGGGCGACCCGATGGCACCGGTGCCAAGAAGCACGGCGACGATTGCGCCGGCATAGAGCTGAGCCTCTGCGCCGATATTCCAGAGTTTCGCCCGGAACGCGACAGCGATGGCGAGGCCCGTGAAAATCAGCGGTGTTGCGCGGTTCAGCGTTTCAAGCGCGGCAAACTTTGACCCCGCCGCCCCTTTCACGATCAAACCAAGAATTTTGAACGGATCGGCACCCGCAATCATCGCTAAAAGTGACGCCGTCACAATCGTGGCACCCAAGGCTGCCGCAGGAAAGCCGATGCGGCGGGCAAGCGAGGGGTTGGCTATCGGTTCAAGCCGCATGCTCAACCCTTTCAAAGCCCTGCCCTGCCATCCACAGGCCGAGTTCGGCGGGGGTTTTGCTCGAGCGCGGAAAGCCGGGACTGAGGCGGCCTTCCGAAAGGACATGGATGACGTCGGCAAGGCTCGTGATCTCGTCCAGATCTTCCGAGATCAGGAGCACGGCGGCACCGGCATTGCGTGCGGCAATCAATTGCGCGTGGATATAGGCGATTGCGCCGACATCGAGCCCGCGCACCGGCTGGTTCGCGAGAATGATTTGCGGCCCCGGTTCCAGCACGCGCCCCAGAATGAGCTTCTGCATATTGCCGCCTGACAGAAGCCGGATGCGACTATCGGGGCCCGGGCAGCGGACGTCGTATTTTGTGATGATGTTGCGGGCGAAGGCTTCTGCGGCGCGCCAGTTCATCCAGCCGGCCCGGCTGAACTCCGGATTTGTATAGCGTTCGAGAACGGCGTTTTCTGTCAAAGTAAAGTCTGCAATCGTTCCGGTTTTGTGGCGATCTTCCGGGATGCGGGCGATGCCATGCCCCAAGGCCTGACGCGGCGACCATTGATCGACCGGCTTATCCGACACGATCAGACGTCCGCTTGCAGGCCGGGCGAGGCCGGAGACAAGATCGGCAATCGCGGTCTGGCCATTGCCGGACACGCCGGCAAGACCGACGATCTGGCCGCGACGCAGGGCCAGATCGACCCGCTTCAGCCAAGGTGAGGCACCTTTATCCGGCGTCGTCACCTGCTCCAGTTGAAGAAGCACGGGGCCTGCCTCGCGCGGTTCGGCTTTCGGCATGGCAACCTCGCCACCCACCATCATGGCGGCGAGTTTTGCGCGGTCTGTCGCGTCGGTGAAAACCTCGCCGACAACCCGACCATGCCGCAATACGATGCAGCGGCCAGCAATGGCCATTACCTCGTGCAGTTTATGGCTGATGAAGACGATCGACAGGCCGAGCTCCGTCGCTTTTCGCAACGTCTTGAACAGGGCGTCCGACTCCTGAGGCGTCAGAACCGCCGTCGGCTCGTCGAGAATGAGGATGCGGGCCTTTCGATAGAGCGCTTTGAGAATTTCGACGCGCTGTCGTTCCCCGACCGAGAGATTGCCGACGCGGGCATCCGGGTGAACTGCGAGACCGAAATCGCGCGAGAGCTGTTCGATTTGACCCCGAACCGATGTGCGGCTTCGGCCACGGGAAAAAAGTGGCTCGGTCCCGAGCCGGATGTTATCCATCACCGACAGATTGTCTGCCAGTGTGAAGTGCTGGTGAACCATGCCGATTCCGGCGGCGAGCGCCGCACGCGGATTACCGGGCGGCAGGGGCCGACCAAATACTTCGACACGGCCCTCATCGGCAACGTAATGGCCGAAGAGAATATTCATCAGCGTGGTTTTTCCAGCGCCGTTTTCACCAAGCAACGCAAGAATCTCACCCTGTCTCAGGGTGAGGTTGATATCAGAATTGGCGGTCAACGCGCCAAAGCGTTTTGTGATGCCCTGAAGGCGGAGGACAACCTCCCCCGCCTCATGTCGACGCTCGCTCACAATGATTTGGGCTCGTTATCGTCAATTTTCACGGTAAACGAACCATCCTTGATTGCGGCTTCTTTCTTCGTGACCTTCGCCATGACATCGGCCGGTACTTTGCCGCTGAACGTGCCAAGTGGCGAGAGCGAGCAACCGCCTTCTTTCATGAAGGAATAGACGCCGTAATTTGCAGCTTTGAACGACCCTGCCTGAATCGCGCTGATGGCCTTGTTGAGCGTTGGCTCGAAGTGCCACAAAGCGGAGGCAACGACCGTATTCGGATAATCGGCCTGTGTGTCGATCACATTGCCGATGGCCAGAACGCCCCGCTCCTTGGCGGCGTCGGACACGCCGAAACGTTCGGCATACAGCAAATCGGCACCATTGGAGATCATCGCAAAAGCGGTTTCCTTGGCCTTGGGCGGATCGAACCATGATCCGATGAAGCTGACCTGGAACTTTGCGTCGGCGCGTGACTCACGGACACCGGCCATAAAGGCATTCATCAGACGGTTCACTTCCGGGATGGGGAAGCCGCCAACCATGCCGATATTGCCCGATTTGGTCATTGCACCGGCGATGATGCCGGACAGATATGACGCGTCCTGAATATAATTGTCGAACACTGCAAGGTTCGGATTTGCCTTCTCGTCCGGCATGAAGGACGAACCGAGCAGGAATGCGACGCCGGGATATTCGGCAGCAACTTCGCGGGCTTCCGCCTCGGCACCGAAAATCTCGCCGACAATCAACTTGACGCCCGACTCGCAATATTCGCGCATCACGCGGGGATAGTCCGTGTTTGCGACATTTTCCGTGTATTTATAGGTGACGGCTCCAGCTGCTTTGGCTGCCTCGGCAGCTTTGTGGATGCGGCTGACCCATTGTTGTTCAACAGGAACCGTATAGATGCCCGCCATCTTGATCGGCTCTGCAGCACTGACGCTGAAGGGGAAACTCGCCCCTAAAACAGCGGCGCCACCACCCATTAGAACAGCACGACGGGAAACCGAGAAATCATTGCGTATCATGTGTATTACCCCCTTTATTTTTGCCTGACACGACAAGCTATTTTCGCGCTGAATCAAAAGCAATCCCTTATTGCCGAGTGTTCACCGAAAGAGACGCGGATTTTGAATTATCTTCCGACGAGATCGACATCGCCAAACGATTGAACCCCCTACCCATCAGTGCATTCGTCTGCTAGAACCCGTCCTCATTCCTGACCCTTTTAGATCCGGATTCTTGCATGCAGCCTTTTACCACGCTCACGGGCGTTGCCGCCCCGCTCGATATTATGAATGTCGACACCGACATGATCATTCCGAAGCAGTATCTCAAGACGATCAAGCGCACCGGACTCGGCACCGGTTTGTTTGCCGAGATGCGGTTCAACGAGGATGGCAGCGAGAACAAGGATTTTGTGCTCAACCAACCCGCTTATCGCAAGGCGCAGATTTTGGTGGCGGGCGACAATTTCGGCTGCGGTTCGTCGCGCGAGCATGCGCCATGGGCGTTGCTTGATTTCGGTATAAGATGCGTGATCTCGACGTCGTTTGCCGATATTTTCTACAATAATTGCTTCAAGAACGGCATTTTGCCGATCACCGTCTCGCAAAGTGATCTCGACAAGCTGATGGATGATGCGCGGCGCGGATCGAACGCGACCCTGAGCATTGACCTCGAAGCACAGGAAATTCGCGGACCTGATGGCGGCGTCGTGAAATTCGATCTCGACTCGTTCCGCAAGCACCTTTTGCTGAACGGGCTTGACGATATCGGCCTGACCATGGCGAAAGCACCGGCGATCCAGTCCTATGAGGACAAGGCGGCCAAGACGCGGCCCTGGTTGTAAACAGAGCTAAAATCTCACCCTTCCCTTTTGATTAAATCGAGTTGATCCATGGCGACGCAAAAGCTCCTCCTCCTGCCGGGTGACGGCATTGGCCCCGAAGTGATGACGGAAGTTGAAAAGCTCGTCAGCTGGATGAACAAGACCGCCATGGCCTCGTTTGAAACCGAACGCGATCTTGTCGGCGGTTCCGCCTATGACGCACACAAGGTGGCGATTACCGACGCGACGATGGATCTGGCGCAAGCGGCTGATGCCGTGATTTTCGGCGCGGTTGGTGGCCCGAAATGGGATTCGGTGCCGTATGAGGCGCGCCCGGAAGCGGGGTTGTTGCGTCTGCGCAAGGATCTGGAATTGTTTGCCAATCTGCGCCCGGCGATCTGCTATCCGGCGTTGGCCGATGCCTCGTCACTGAAGCGGGAGCTGGTTGAAGGTCTGGATATCGTCATTGTGCGGGAATTGACCGGCGGCGTCTATTTCGGAGAGCCGAAGGAAATCGTGACGCTGGAGAATGGCGAGCGGCGCGGTGTCGATACGCAAGTCTATACCACGCATGAGATTGAGCGGATCGGGCGCGTCGCATTCGAGATGGCGCGGAAGCGCGGCAACAAGGTGACGTCCTCCGACAAGCGCAATGTGATGCGGTCGGGCGTGTTGTGGCATTCGGTGATGAATGAATTGCACAAGCGCGAATATCCCGATGTGACGCTGGAACACCAATTGGCTGATGCGCTCGGCATGCAACTTGTGCGCTATCCGAAGCAATTTGACGTGATCGTGACCGACAATCTGTTTGGTGACATGCTTTCCGACGTTGCGGCGATGCTGACGGGATCGCTCGGAATGCTGCCCTCTGCAGCTCTCGGTGCCGAGAACCCGAAGACCGGAAAGCGGAAGGCGATGTATGAGCCGGTGCACGGCTCAGCACCCGACATTGCCGGAAAAGGCCTGGCTAATCCGATTGCGATGTTCGGCTCGTTTGCAATGACGCTGCGCTATTCGTTCGGTATGACGGATAGTGCCGACAAACTCGAACGTGCGATCTCGAATGTGCTGGACTCAGGCTTGCGGACGAAGGACATAGCCGCTGCCGGACAAAACAGTGTCAGCACGACAGAAATGGGCGCCGCAGTGCTGAAAGAACTTCAGCGCATTGCAGGATAAAGGATCAGGCGATGACGCTTCCCGTAAGCCGTAACGACATTGCAGCAGCCTATGCGCGTATCAAAGACCATGTGCGGCACACGCCGCTGATGCATTTGGGGCCGAACGCTTTAGGTCTCGACTGCTCGGTGACATTCAAACTGGAATTTCTGCAGCACGCGGGTTCATTCAAGACGCGCGGGGCGTTCAACTCGCTCCTCTCGATGGCGCCTAATTCGGCAGGGATTACGGCGGCTTCGGGCGGAAATCACGGCGCGTCGGTTGCATTCGCCGCCAGAAAACTGGGCATCAAGGCCAAGATTTTTGTTCCCGAGATTTCATCCCCCATCAAGATCGCGACAATCCGGTTGCATGGTGCGGATGTTGTGGTCGGCGGGGCGCGGTATGATGATGCGCAGAAGGTGTGTAACGCCTATGCGGCCGAGACGGGGGCGATGATCGTGCACCCGTTTGATGCGCCAGGAACGCTTGCAGGGCAAGGAACTGCTGCGCTGGAATGGGATGCGGACGGGGCTACGCCTGATAGCGTGCTGATTGCGTGTGGCGGCGGAGGCCTGATAGGCGGCATGGCGGCCTGGTGGCAGGACAAAGCACAGAACGGCGAGATAAAAGTGGTCGGTGTGGAGCCGGAAGGTTCGCGCTGCCTTTATGCGGCACTCGAAAGCAGCGGGCCGGTTGCAGTTGATGTGCAGTCCATTGCTGCAGATGCGCTCGGCGCACGAACGGTCGGACAATTGCCGTATATGATCGCGAAGGCCGCGGTTGATCATGTCGCGCTTGTGTCCGACGAGGCGATCATCGCTGCGCAGGATCTCATGTGGCGGGATTTCCGGATTGCGAGCGAGGCTGGCGGAGCGGCGGCACTTGCGGCGCTCTTATCGGGCGCTTACAAGCCGAAAAAGGGCGAACATGTAGGTGTTTTACTTTGCGGCGCGAATGTTGATCCGGCCCGCTTTGCCTGACACTTGACGCATAACAAAAATAAAGCGGGCGACGAACGGAGCGTATCATGTTTCCTGAACGGCTGACGGAAGGCTATAAAGCCTTTGTGGCGGCGCGCCTGCCGCGGGAACGCGAGCGTTTTGAAGAGCTTGCGGCGAGCGGACAGAAGCCTGAAATCATGGTGATCGGGTGCTGCGACAGCCGCGTCTCGCCGGAAGTTATTTTTGATGCGCGCCCGGGTGAGCTTTTTGTTGTGCGAAACGTGGCCAACCTTGTTCCGCCCTATGAATCAGGTGGCGAATATCACGGCACATCGGCGGCGCTCGAATTTGCGGTTCAGGCGTTGCGGGTGAAGCATATTGTGGTGCTGGGGCATGGGCGCTGTGGCGGTATCCGCGCCTTTGCGGACTCCTCGACCGCCCCCCTCTCTCCGGGTGATTTCATCGGCAAATGGATTAATCTGGTGACGCCAGCCGCAGACGCGATCGGGCCGCAGGGTGACCAGACGCTTGATTCATACGCTGAAAAGCTGGCACTCGCGTCAATCGGCAAGACCATCGATAATCTGATGACGTTTCCCTGTGTCAATATTCTGCATGGACGGGGAAAGCTGCAATTGCACGGCGCCTATTTTGACGTGTTCTCGGGGCGGTTGAAAATCCGCAATCGCGAGACGGGCCAGTTCGATGAAGTGATCGAAAGCGGCGTCGAGCGCGTATCTCTTTTTGACTGCCGCTGAAACGCGATTTTTGGCGGGGGTCGGAACCTGCCCCCGAAACCTGATGCGACACCAAAGATGGCAAAAGCACTTCTCAATTTTGTTTTGTTTCAAGCGAGCTGGTTTGCTGCCGTGCTCGGCGGTGCGCATGGCTGGCCATGGACAGGATCGCTCGTAGCCGTTCTGGCGGTGCGTGTTCATCTCGTGATGTTCGAGGGTAACCGCAAGCGGGAGTTGCAACTTATCGCTTTCATTGTGCTGCTCGGTCTTGTCGTTGAAAGCCTGCTTATGCAAAGCGGCGTGATCGTCTATCGCTCACCGGAGCCTGTTGCAGTGTTTCCGCCTGTCTGGATTCTGGCGATGTGGCTTGCATTCGGGACATTGCCAAATGGTGTTCTGGGGTGGCTCCACGGTCGTTTGTGGCTGGCGGCTGTTTTCGGTGCGGTTTCCGGCCCGCTCACCTATCAGGCCGGCGCGGCTCTCGGAGCGGCGCAGGTGAGCGAAAACATGCTTGGTGCGCTGGGTTTCATCGGGCTCGTCTGGGCACTCGCTTTCCCGCTTATTTTGCGCGTGGCGGCGGTTTCAAAGCAATAAAGCGAAGCGATATAGCGCGCTGATGATCCTGAGAGAACTGTGTTTTTTCGGCTGTTATACATTGTGTATAACGGGGGGTTGTGTTATACGGTTTGTATAACGGTTGCAATTTTGTGCAGGAGCTGGGTCATGAACGAACACATCAAAAATCCTGAAATTGAAGGTGCGTTCCTTCAAGTTCGCAAGATTGGCAATTCATTTGGTCTGATTTTTCCCAAAGAATTACTGACACGGCTCAACCTCAAAGATGGCGACAAGCTTCACGTGATTGAACAGCCCGAGCGTGGTCTGCATCTGACACCCTATGATCCGGTTCACGCCAAGGGAATGGAGATTGCGCGTAAGGCATTCAAAACATACGCAAATACTTTTCGTGAACTGGCAAAATAAAGCCAATATCTGTCTTTCCATCTTGCTTTGGACTATTTCCGATGAGCGACGCTGAACCCGTTTGGTTGACGGTTGATCTGATGATTGACGTACACGCCGAGCAACTTGCACTCTTTGGTGGCCCCGCGGGTCTGCGTGACCGCGGTATGCTTGAGTCGGCATTGGGCCGTCCCCTCAATAAATATGCCTATGGTGAAACCGATCTCGCCATACTTGCCGCCGCCTATACCTTCGGCATTGCGAGAAACCACCCATTCGTCGATGGAAACAAGCGTGCATCCTTTACAGCACTCATCGTGTTTCTGGGTTTGAACGATGTTGAATTCGTTGTGCCGGAAACGCACGCTACCGCCATGATCCTCGAAGTTGCCGCCGGAAATATCGGCGAAGAAGGCCTTGCGCGCTGGATCAGGGATAATTGGCCGGTTGTGAGCGATCCGGACGCGGCTTGAGCGCGTATAGGTGTTATTCATTCAATCGAAAGACAGAAAATGACCGGGCCTGATCGGGATGCCGAACGAAATCGTGTCTCCGCGCGCACTCTGCGCTATGCGCGGGTCGGGATGGGGCTCGGCGGGGTAGCGGCTCGTATGGCTGGCGCGCGTCTGTTCAAGAGCGAAGGTAGAGATGTCGGAAATGCGTTCGCGCTCGCGCAAGCTCTTGGTGGCCTGAAGGGTCCGTTGATGAAGGTTGCGCAATTGCTCGCAACGATCCCGGAAGCGGTGCCGGCGGAATATGCTGCGGAATTGGGGAAGCTTCAGAACGAGGCACCGCCGATGGGGGCGGCATTTGTTAGACGCCGGATGATGGCGGAACTCGGACCTGACTGGTCGAAGCGATTTGCGTCCTTCGATTTGAAGCCCGTTGCCGCCGCGTCTCTCGGGCAAGTTCATAAAGCTGTGTCGCATGACGGGCGGGCATTGGCCATCAAGTTGCAATATCCCGATATGGCGTCTGCCGTCGAGGCCGATCTGAGCCAGTTGGGCATGCTGTTTGCGCTGCACCGGCAGTTTGATCCGGCGGTTGATACGCGCGAGATTGCCAAGGAAATCTCGGAGCGGATTCGGGAGGAACTCGATTACAGGCGGGAAGCTAAACATGCGGCGCTCTATACGGAGATGCTGGCGGATGTTGCGATGGTTCGCGTTCCTGAAACAATCCCGGAATTGAGCACGAACCGTCTGCTGTCAATGACGTGGCTGCAGGGTGACAAGCTCCTATCGTTCAAAGAGCACGACCTTGAAACACGCAACCGGCTTGCAACGGCAATGTTTAAAGCGTGGTGGCTGCCATTCAGCCGATTCGGTGGGATCCATGGCGATCCGCACCTTGGGAATTACTCGGTGTTTTCGGAAGGCGGCGAAGCCCAGGGCATTAATTTGCTTGATTATGGGTGTGTCCGGATTTTTCCGCCCCGCTTTGTCGGCGGTGTCGTCGATCTCTATCAAGGCCTGTTGCACGATGACCAAGAGCGGGTTGTGCATGCTTATGAGACGTGGGGTTTCAAAAATCTTCGCAAAGACCTTGTGGAAGTGCTAAATGTCTGGGCGCGGTTCATCTATGGGCCGCTGCTTGATGACCGCGTTCGGACGATTGCAAACGGCGTGGCACCTGGCGCTTATGGTCGGCAGGAAGCGTTTACGGTTCACAAGGCACTCAAGGAGAAGGGTCCGGTGACAATCCCGCGTGAATTCGTGTTCATGGATCGGGCAGCAATCGGCCTTGGCGGGGTTTTCCTGCACCTCAACGCCGAGTTGAACTTTTTCAAATTGTTCAACGAAGCGATTGCCGATTTCTCAACGGAGATTGTGGCCGAAAAACAGACCCAGTTGATGGACAAGACAGGCTTGGCCAAACACTGACACTCAAGAAAAAAGGGACCGGCCGAAGCCAGTCCCTTGAAGTCTTGGAAGGGGGACGAAGGGAACGCTCCTTCCGAGTCATATCGCCAGAAACGGCGGAGAATGGCGTCGGTCAAGCGGGGCGCTCCCCGGAAGACCTATACTTTCGCGTGTGACTACGGCGCAGATGCGACCAGTATACGGCAAAATCATGACATTTTGATCTGACGCAAATGAACTACGATAAAGCAAACAACAGACGGAGACAAAGGCTTGATCTTCTCTGAAATTGTGACACTCTTGTCATCAAATTTCCGGAGTTGATTGACGCTGTGGCAGAAAATTCCGCTACCCCTTACGAGACGCTGGTTGTGCCCTTCAAAACGGCACAGGTAAGCCAGACGAGTCCCTCCCCTCCGCCGCAAGTCGCGTTTGACCGCCATGAAATTCGGGAATTAATGACGCTTTACGGCCGGATGGTGGCAGCAGGTGAATGGCGGGATTACGCGCTGGATTTTCTCAAAGACCGGGCGGTCTTTTCGGTTTTCAGGCGGACGGCGGAACGGCCCCTGTTTCAGGTCGAGAAGAATCCGCGCCTCGCGAACCGGCAGGGACTCTATGCGTTGACCAGCCAGGCAGGACGCGTGTTGAAACGGGGTCATGACCTCGCCCCCGTCCTCCGCGTGATGGAGCATCCGCTTCGGCTCGTCAAACCCTAAACAGACGCCCCAAACAAAACAGCCCCGGAAAACCGGGGCTGTTTGATTATCAATTCGAGAATGTGTCCGACTATTCGTTGTTACGCTGACCGAACAGATGCAGCAGCATCTGGAACATATTGATGAAGTCCAGATACAAGGTCAACGCACCCATGACCGAAGCCTTCGCCATGACCACCGCGTCGCCGTAAACTTCGTCGTATTGGTCCTTGAGGCGCTGCGTATCCCATGCCGTCAGGCCGGCAAACACGATGACACCAAGCACGTTGAGACCGAACTGAAGTGCGGAACTCTGCACGAAAATGTTGACGATGCTCGCAATGATGATCCCGAACAGGCCCATCATCATGAAGGTACCCATCGCCGACAGGCTACGTTTTGTTGTGTAGCCATAGAGCGACAATGCGCCGAATGTTGCGGCTGTCATGAACAGGACCTGCACGACGCTGCCGATTTTGAACACAAGGAACACGGTCGAGAGCGACAGACCCATCACCGCAGCGAAGGCCCAAAACGTCCCCAGAAGTGTCGTGTACGACAAGCGCTCAAAGCGGAACGACAGAAAGAACACGAAGCCAATCGGTGCCAGCATCACCAACCATTTTAGTGGCGAGAGATAAAGCGCGGCACCAAGATCAGTCAGATACATCTCGGAGGCGATGCGATACGCAGTCGGCTCGGATGTTACTGCTGCCATAAACGTGCCCCAGGCAATCAGCGCTGAGATTGCGAGCGCCAGGGTCATATGATTGTAGATACCCAGCATGTAGGAGCGCAGGCCCATATCGTATTCTGCGGAGCGGGCTCCAGAAGCGCTCCAGATATTGGCGTTGCCATTCAATTGCGACATTGTCTTTGCCCTTTGGAAAGAACTGATCAATTGCTGGGACATTCCCAGCTACCACGACAATATGATGGTGAATTGTGACAAAAACAAGGGGGAAAAGACTTTACCTGCACGATATTCGATAAATATTTGAACGGTTAAAGCATCGTTATCGAAACCGTTGTTTTTTTGACCCAATATTACATTTTACTCACGTAGATTTGTTCAACAATAAATGACTCAATAAACAACATATTATTGTTGTAAATCAAAAATCTATTCAAAAATAAAGATGAATTGGTGGACTTACTCCTACTGGGCACGCAAATGGCGCGCCGGCTTTTGGCCGAGAACAGTCCATGTGCCAATAAGACCGATGATAATCGTCGCGATAATGGCTGTCACGGCAACCAAAAGCGCGACACCTGCGTCAAATGCATACTCGAAATTCATGATATTCCGAACAACAAGATAGGATGCGCCCGTTCCC
>CAMCXA010000042.1 GCA_945883115.1 Alsobacter soli | reverse complement strand
CTTCCGATCATCAACACGTGGAACCCCATGCGATAAAGGAAAATAAGGTTCAATTCGACGCATCTGCGCGTCCGAAAGCCAAATCAAATCACCCATCTCGATGCCCTCCCAGATACGGAAGTGAATCAGATAATCGCCTGTTTGTGAATTCCTTTAACGGGTCCTGAGCCCAGGGACTTTTCAAAATGACACGTTTTCTGAACCATGAAAACCCACAAAAATAATTGATTTTACTCAGAAAAAATCACATATTAGGCATAATCTTTACTTACTAAAATCCGCGATGATCCAGAAAACAAATAATTTTTAATGATAGCATTAACCACAGACACTTTGACTGCCGAACTTGAGCGTGGAAATATTTCCGCTAGGATTGAAAGCCATCTTATTCCAGCGAACGAAATGTTCGGTTTTGCACAGCGGATTAATCCGAAGCGCTCGTTCCTATTCGTTTCCAAAGTCGTTGGCCGACATATTCCCGTCAAACCGTCCATGATGCGCAGGACTTACAAGCTTCTCGCATCACAGATACCGGGAGACGTCGCAGGGCCAGTAGTTGTCATTGGAATGGCAGAAACGGCGGTGGGACTCGGTGCAGGCGTCCACCAGCAGTGGTCTGAAGACAACGGTCGGGACGACGCGGTCTATATCTGCACGACTCGCCATTCGTTTGGACTTCCGCTTCTCTGCGAATTCCGGGAGGAGCACAGCCACGCCACGCGCCATTTAATCCACGTGCCAAGCGATCCAAATGTCCGTCGCCTTATGGACAACGTGAAGACGCTCGTACTCGTTGATGATGAGGTGTCTACTGGTAAGACGTTCAGCAACCTCTATTCGGCGCTGCCAGAGGTTCTCAAAAAAAGCATCACTCGAATTATCCTCGTTACACTTACGGACTGGTCGGTTGGGGCGGCGGAACGCTTGATCGACAATGACGTGCACAATGTTTCGATAATCACAGGTAGTTATAGGTGGACGCCTAACGGTAACGTCGCTCCCGCTCCGGAAATACCGAGCCTGCCTCTTCATGATGGGCCTATCATCTACCCGAACCCTAACCTCGACTGGGGTCGGATGGGTGTCAACCATCATCTTCTCCGTATCCAAGTGCCTTTCAAACCTGAAGGTAAGACTCTCATCCTTGGCACGGGCGAAAATGTTTGGCAGCCCTTCCTCCTCGCCGAGCAACTTGAGAATCTGGGGGCTGATGTTCGATATTCGTCAGTAACGCGTTCGCCTATCTCGATCGGCCACGTTATCATGCGGAAGTTGGCGTTTGAAGACAACTATGGCGGTCACGTGCCGAACTACCTTTATAACGTCGATCCCGCTGACTACTTGCATATCTATCTGTGTTCGGAGACGGAACAAAAGCACATAAGTCCAATTCTCCTCGACGCTCTCAAGAAGCCGCATATCGTGGTTGGATAAGCAACTGACGTCGATACAGAACTGCACCAAGCAAAAGGCCCTGTCATGATAGCCGCTTACAACAAGCCGTTCCCCGGCAGCTACGCCTCCACTGATGTTCTGTTCCTTCTCAAAAAGGTGATAGTTGATCCGACTGATGTCTTCGTCAAGGAGGTCTGCATACAGTCTGGCCTCCGGCATTATTCAGAGATGATTTCCGTCGAACGCTTCCCTGACAAGGGTTACATGCGTCTCTTTAGCGAGGCGATGGCTGCTGGAGCGGGGAGGATGGGTATCGAGGTTATATCCTTGGCGCGCGCGATTAGTGCTGCTGTGGAAGGTCCGATCACGCTAGCTAGTCTTGTTCGTGCGGGGGTTCCGCTTGGCGTACTTCTCAACAGGGCGCTCAAGGCACTCGGTCGGGATGTCGCTCACTTCGGCGTGTCGATCATCCGAGACAAAGGCATCGATGGAAATGCTATGCGCTATATCCTCGAACGCCGCCCCATCGAAGGCTTGATCTTTGTTGACGGATGGACAGGAATGGGCACAATATCAAAAGAACTGGAGCAGAGCTTCAGATCTTATTCCGATGAGAAGGTGCGGCTGGTAGTGCTTGCCGATCCAGCTGGGCGGTCTTGGCTCGCAGCTTCGGGAGAGGATTGGTTAATTCCTTCAGGAATATTGGGAAGCACTGTGTCGGGACTTATTAGCCGTTCGATCCTTAACGCTGATGTCGTCGGGCCCGAAGATTTCCATGCGTGTGTGCAATGGGATCACCTGGAGCAGCATGATATCTCAAGGAGTTTCGTAGATACCGTTTGGCGACACTGCAAAGCAGCTCTCGAAGTCGCTGCAGCCGATTCATTGTACCCCGCCCCTTCGGTGTGGACGGACGTTGACCGAATCTTGCACAGCACGAAAGCAAAACACGCCGTGGAATTCGTCCGCGCTCGAAATGATGTCACTAACATGAACCGTATTAAGCCTGGCATTGCCGAGGCAACAAGGGCGATTTTGCGCCGGGTTCCAGAAATGGTGTTTGTGACCTCGGAGGACGACAAGGACCTCTCGGCGTTGATGCATCTCATTCGCGAGATGAATATTCCCTATTCAGTCACCCCTGAGGCGATTCACCCCTACCGCGCAGTCACACTTATTCAGCGGGTCTCATAATGGCTCTCAAAAATATATCGCCCTATGAATTAGGCGCAACTCTTTATATGTCAATTCTCAACCCGAACGCTCTCGATTACATCGCCGGGACAAAAGTTCCGAAATTGCGTTCCTTGGTACTTTGTCTCGAAGATGCACTACTCGAGAAGGACGTGTCTGAGGGCATGAATATTCTCGAAAAGATACTGATTCGCATCGGTCAGGTTAGGCTAGATATTACCGAAACACATTTCCCGCTGGTATTCGTTAGACCGCGGCATCTTGATATGGGCAAACGCATCGCACAGATGGCCGAACTTCACAGTGTCGATGGTTTGATCGCTCCCAAGATAATCGCCGGCGACTATGCGAAGTGGTTTGAAGTGGTCCGGCACACCGATCTCTATATCATGCCAACACTTGAGACGGAGGAAGTGTTTGACCAGTCCGCGATGAAGGATTTACGCGACGAATTTCTTAGCGTCTCCGCAGAGAGAATACTTGTATTGCGTGTTGGTGGAAACGACCTCATGTCTTGTCTTGGCCTTAGACGGGTGAGCAATACGTCCCTTTATGAAGGGCCGCTTCTTTACGTCGTATCCATGCTGATGTCGGTGATGAGACCAAAGGGGTTCGAACTTACCGCTCCAGTATTCGAAAATATCGACGGCCATGGTGCTGACGCCGACCTGTTGCGGGAGGTGACGAGAGATGTCAGCTTTGGGTTTGTTGGCAAGACCATTATCCACCCAAGCCAAGTGGATATCGTCCAGAACGCCTTCAAGGTCGCCTCAGCCGACTACGAGGCGGCAACAAAGATTCTCGCTTTAGACGCTGCTGCCGTATTCAAGTTCGAAGGGGCGATGTGCGAACCGGCGACGCACAGCAACTGGGCACGGCGTATCCTGTCACGGGCAAAAGTTTTCGGTGTGGTGGGTGGCGAAGCGCCACTATCCGTCGCCGGAGAATAGCGATGATTGGAAACGATACTCACTTCGGCGAAGGTAGTGCAAGGCCATCGATGTATTTATCGCTTTCTGAGGAACGGGCTCCGCAGGCGTCGGAATTGACGAAAATCCACGCGATCTCAGTTTCCTCAGAAAGGCGCTCTCCAGCCAGTTTTGACTGCCTACCCTTCTGAACAGAACCAGCGCTCTCGCATTGTCAATTTGAACCGTGTCTTGCCGTACCATGGAGACCACGTCGTGTGATAAATGGTGCGCTGCTTTGAGATCGCCAGAAGATTTGCAACTGTGCCGATGCCAAAAAAAATGCTATCTCGGTCGCAATAGCATCCTTAGGGTTAGGAAATTAGGGGTCATGAAAAAGTTTGCGTTGATTTTATTCGTTCTAGCAATTCCAGTTGCAGCCTTTCTGCATTACAATTTGCAAAAACATGCAATTGTTGAAATCACCTCGATCGAGGTACGACGTGTCGATACTAACAGCGGAGATAGCGGACAATCCGCGAAAACACGCGACGTATTTCTGATTTTTGCTCGCAACCCTGGGACTGACGAACCTCGGGTGTTTCGGAATGAGGATACTGGTTGGTCGTGGCCTTGGTACTTCAAATTCGATAGTGCAGACATACAGGCTCAAGCAGGAGTGATGGGCGCTGATCGCGAGATTGCCGTCATCACCTACTATGGTTGGCGAGTGAACCTATTTTCCATGTTCCCCAATGTTCTATATATTAGGCCGGGTAACGTTGATGAAACAATCATCCCGTGGTTCAACATCATAGTCATCGCTATCCTTTTTGCTGCGTTTGCTCTCCTTTACTGGGTTTTTAGCCGGATTTTTACGCGTTTCATCTACAAAAAAACTAGGGACTGACGCATAGACGCCGATGGCGGATTTCTCCGAGTACACACCTGCTAAATCTGCGCGATAGATTTCAAACGACTTTGACCACACCCTTGTGGCCCTGATGACGGCCTGTAGTTTAAGCACAGCCGTAACTGTATGATTTCCTAGATTAACACACGAAGTGCAACTTTCTTTAACCTGGTGAGGTAGCTGAGAGTGCGTTAAGCTCTTGGTCCCCTTGACCTGGCAGTCGAAGGTCGCCGACCAGAATGCGCAGTTCCTGCTTGCGCTGCGGCGCAACATTGATACCGGCAC
Source organism: Alsobacter soli (assembly GCA_945883115.1). Classification (GTDB taxonomy): domain Bacteria; phylum Pseudomonadota; class Alphaproteobacteria; order Rhizobiales; family Beijerinckiaceae; genus CAIUPE01. The sequence continues at coordinate 17,807 of CAMCXA010000042.1, read as the reverse complement.
CATGGACCTCGTGTCGTTCCGCAAGGGTCGCGTTTACATCATCAACAAGACGAGAGCCACGCTACAAGGCGCGTCAGGGCTGATCAGCCACTGACTGACGTCGAGTGTTGCACATCGTTCAAAGCCCCGGTAATCCGTTGATCCACCCCGATTAGCTACCTCCCCGAATTGGTCTCAACCCCGACAGCAAGCGCCAATTCCCGTTCTATCTCCTGGCCTTGACGTCACACGCGCCGTGCTGATAGCCATGCCGTTGAGAGCCACCGTGTGAATGGTTTGATGAAACCGGGTGGTGATCAAACAGGCCAATATCCCTGACGATGAGCGGACACTATTTGTCCGCTCCTAAATGTGAGGTAATCCTGATCGGAGATTCATCTTCGACCCCGGAATGCGCTCACCGAGAGACAGGATCAGTCAGGTGCTTGAAGGTAATCTGGTAGAACTTGGTGGTTTGTTCGGCGCGGCGTTTCTGGCGGCAACTTTGCTGCCTGCGCAGTCCGAAGCCCTGCTAGCTGCCATGGTGATCGGTGCAATAGCTTCTGTTCCGGTGCTGCTCGCCGTAGCCGCCATCGGCAACATTCTGGGATCGTGTGTAAACTGGTGGCTTGGCCTTCAGGTGGATCGGTTCCGTGGCCGGCGCTGGTTTCCGGTTTCGGAGAATGCTCTCGCCAAGGCGCGCGAAACCTATTCACGATGGGGATGGCCGTCGCTGCTGCTTTCATGGGTGCCGGTGATTGGAGATCCGATTACGCTTGCAGCCGGCATCTTGAAGGAGCCATTTTGGCGTTTCCTTGTCATTGTGAGCATTGCGAAAGTGGGTCGCTATATCGCAGTCATTGCTCTCGCCGAGAGATTCATTAACTGAGTAAATTGTTAGCTGGTTGAGAGGCAGGACGCAGTCGAGATTGAGCCGAAAATACGGGAAGCGTCGCTCGATAAAAGGCAGATTAATACCTGCTCAAAAACTGAAATTGGCGGCTTCTGTTTCACAAATAAGGGCCGTTAAAACGGCGATGTCAATTTTGGCTTGGAGACAAAGCTTCGGGCGTCAGCTCCCTCGCACCACGCACCTACACCACAATATCGACCGGCCCCTTCTAAGCCCTCAATAACGAACTGCAATACGAATTGATCGCGGCGTTTGTCCACTCATCAACCAGACAAAAACCCTGTCTCCCCTAGGCCGTGCCCCCGACACTTAGAACCAATCCCCGCTCGATCTCCCACGGATGCCCCGGCCAGCCCTCAAAGGTGAACCCTGCGACGGTGAGGTGATCATCCGGCTTGAGCCTCTGCAAGAGCCAATCATACGCAATCATCCCCGTGCTCGGCATCGCGTCTTGCGCCATGCCCAAGCGCCGAAGCTGATACTCAAGCCTTAGTGAGGAGCTTAGCGAAACGCTCTCGATCGGCCATTTCTTCGCAAGCATTTTCCAGGACTGCGTCAATTGATAGTCATAAAGGGAAAGCCGCCAGTTCTGCGCCTGCAAAAACGCCCGTTTCGCGGCATAAAAAAGCGGGTTCCGCCCGCGGATAATCGTGGCGTCACCGAGTAGCGCACCCTGCTCTTTAATGGCCCGACACAGCGGTGCCGAGACAGTCTCGCCCATATTGGCAATGAAGATATGCCGCGTTTTGTCCGCATCCAAAACCGCCGCATGGCGACACCCATTGATCTGGATGATGGAATCCGCAGCGTCAGATGCACGCGCTAGATCCGTCGTTGGTCCGTTCCCGACAAGCAAATAGTGTATGATACCCTCCGAGAGCGCAGGGGAACCCTAGCGCACCCGTTGGCCTTCAATATCGAAATGTTATGGTCACCACGTTAGAGCGGAGACGAGGGTGCCATGTCAAGAAAAACAAGCAGAACCCTACTACCCAGTGCAGGCCAACAGTTTCTGCAAGTCCGTTCCTGAATATTGAATAAGCCACCGACACCAACCATCCCCAAATGCGCGGCAACAGATACTTCCGGGTCTTGAGCCTGCACACGATCAGAGGCGCCAAATATGGTTGGCGTTCATAAAAGGCAAAAATGGAGCAAGGCTACTTACCCCCATGGTTGATCACCCAAATTTTTCGTGCTTTATCCCCGAATGGGGGCTAATTCGCGATGATCATTGCAGCTTTTGACGGGTTCTTGTTGGGCGCAAGCCTGATCATGGCCATCGGAGCCCAGAACGCTTTCGTCATTCGTCAAGGCATCCTCCGGCAGTACGTCCTCTGGATCTGCCTTTTTTGCGCTGTTTCCGATGCAGTGCTGATCTGGATCGGCGTCTTCGGGCTCTCCCTTGTCACAACAACACTCCCGCTCTTCATCCCGATCATGACCTATGGCGGCGCGGCTTTCCTGATCTGGTTCGGCTATTCCGCCTTCCGCCGCGCCTTGAAGCCCGCAGCTATTCAGATGAGCAGCACCCATGCGCCATCTCTAAAAGCGGCACTTCTCACATGCGCCGCACTCACCTTCCTCAACCCCCATGTCTATCTCGATACTGTCATTCTCCTGGGCAGCGTCGCCAATGCACGCCATCCCGAGGAGCAAAGCGCCTTCGCTATCGGCGCCTCGACGGCATCCTTTGTCTGGTTCTTCGCCATCGGCCTCGGCGCCATGGTCCTCAAGCCATGGCTTGATCGCCCCCGCGTCTGGCAAATCATCGATGGCACCATCGCCCTCATCATGTGGCTACTCGCCGCCAAACTTTTGATTGGCTGAGCGAAGCAAAAATCCTGATTGCTTCGGGCTTCTGAGAAAAAATTATTCGCACCTCGGTCTTGTAAAATCCGGCCAGTTAAGGTTTGAGTGTGATGTCCCGCACATACATCGGATGTCGCGGCAATCACCGCGCAAGCGTCTAATTCACACCCTAACTGAAAGCCACAAATGCCCAAGGCCCGGATCAATCCATGGATCGTCGTCGGGCTTTGCTTTGCAGTACTCTCCATTGCCATGTCCGCCCGTCAATCCGTCTCGATCATGACGGATGAATGGGTCAGAACGCTCGGGTGGTCGAAAACCTTCATCGGATCGGGCCAGTCATTGGCCTTTGTCATGGTCGCCATTTTCTCGCCGATCATCGGCAATCTGGCTGATCGCTTCGGCGCGCGCGCCATGCTGTCCGCAGGGCTTGGCGTCATTTCAATCGCATTTTTGTCCTTCGCACTCTTCCCCGTCGCCGGGCTGTATATTGTGGGTTACGGCGTCATTGGCGGCATCGGCTTTGCCGCCGCCAATATGCATCTCATCTCGACGGCTCTGGCCAAACTCTTCGACAAGAACCGCGGCCTTGCCACCGGCATCGCCAATTCGGGTGCCACCGCAGGGCAATTCATCACGGTTCCCCTGCTCACCATCGGCCTCACCCATTTTTCGTGGCGCTGGAGTCTGGCGCTTGTCGGCGTGGCCTGCCTTGCCATGGCCGTTGTCATCTGGATCATGCTGAAGCCGACAGAAGAGGAAGTCGTCGAGAGAAGGCAAAACCTCTCGCAAGAGCCGCTCTGGTCGCGCCTGAAATTCCTGCTGGCCAACAAGACATTCCATATTCTCTTCTGGAGCTTTTTCATCTGCGGCGTCACGACAACCGGCGCGATCGAGACCCATTTTCTGCCCTATGCCGCCTTTTGCGGCTTCCCGCCTGTCCCCGCCTCGGGCATTTACGGCCTCATCGCGGCGATCAATTTCTGCGGTATGTTTTTGTCCGGCTATCTGACCGACCGGATGAACCGCCCGCTCCTTCTCGGCTCGATCTATCTCGTGCGCGCGCTTTCCTTCATCGTGCTCATGAATGTCGGAACGAGTTATGAGATGATGTTTGTCTTCGCGGTCATGTTCGGCCTGTTCGACTATTCCACCGTGCCACCGACGGCGAGCCTCGCCGCCTCCCATCTGGGGCTCAAAATCATGGGCCTTGCAATGGGGCTGATCTCGGGCGGTCACGCACTTGGCGGTGCCGTCGGGGCGTTCTTCGGCGGCTATCTGTTTGACCTCTTCGCCCGCTACACGGAAATGTGGTGGGCCTCCTTCGCCGTCGCCATCCTTGCCGGCCTCATGGTCTTCATCGTGCGGGAAAACAGGGGTTCGCAACCGGTACCCGCCTGATACCCATCGGCAAAAAACTGATCTGCCTCGGGGCGGAGGAATGCAAAACCTGACGAGCCGCCTGCAAAATCAAAAAGCCCGCGCGCCAAAACGCAAAGGGCGCCCGTTTGAAACACTGTTTGTCGCCGCCATAATCCCCGCCGCATCGAGTCCGAAATACCGGTAGAGCGCTGCAATCGTGCCTGATTGCCCGAAATGCTCGACGCCGATCGGGCGTGTGCGATGCCCCTTCACAGCACCAATCCACGCAAGCGTCGCCGGATGCCCGTCCACCACCGTTACAATTCCGCACGGTGAGGGCACATCCGCGAGCAGCCGCTCAATATGGCTTTGGGCGTGCGTCAACCCCTGCTCGCGCGCACCGAGCGCCGCCGTCCATCCCGCATTCAGCCGATCTGCCGAAGTCACGGCAAGCAGCCCGATATCCCGCCGATCCTCCGCCATCAGGCCCGTTGCCTCGATGGCCTCGGGCGCAAGACACCCCGTATAAACAATCACCAATTCCGCATTCGGGCCGGGCTTCCGCATCCAGTACCCGCCGTTGATGATGTTTTCCGCCAATTCAGGCGTCATGTCGCGCTTGGGTTGCTCAAGCGGCCGTGACGAGAGCCGCAGATAAAGCGATCCGCCGGTTTGATCGCGCAGCCAGCTTTTCTTGTCCGGCACATCCGCCCCGTCCCGCTGGATATAGTCAAACCCGAATTGCAGGATCACCGCCAATTCATCGACAAAGGCAGGCTCGAACGACGCCAGCCCGTCCTGCGCCATCCCGATCAAGGGCGTCGCAATCGATTGATGCGCCCCGCCTTCCGGCGCAAGCGAAACCCCTGACGGCGTCCCCACAAGTATGAACCGCGCATCCTGATAACAGGCATAATTCAGCGCATCGAGGCCGCGCTGGATGAAGGGGTCATAAAGCGTCCCTATCGGTATCAACCGCTCGCCGAACAGCGAATGTGACAATCCAAGCGCGGACAGCATCAAAAACAGATTATTCTCCGCAATCCCGAGCTCGAAATGCTGTCCCTTCGGCGAGAATTCCCACGAAAACGTCGACGGAATCCGCTCTTTTTTGAACAGATCAGCCATCACCTCATGCGCAAAAAGCCCACGCCGATTGACCCATGCCCCGAGATTTGTCGACACCGTCACATCCGGCGACGTCGTCACAATCCGGTCGGCAAGCGCGCTATCCCCTTTGGCAATCTCGTTGAGGAGATGCCCGAACCCCGCCTGCGTGGAGAGCACCGCCTGCTCGCTGTGCGGGCGCTCCGCAGGCACGCTGATCTTTGCCGATTCCATCCGCCGCGACCGACTCTGGTTGAACGGTGCCTCCTCGATAATCCGCCTTACCTCCGCCTCGGGCAGCCGCAACCCCTCAAAAAGATCCCATTCATGCCCCTCGCGAACACCCATCCGCTCGCGCAACGTGCCGATCTGGCCGCTGGTCATCAGGCCGGCGTGATTATCCTTGTGGCCCGCCAGCGGCAATCCGTAACCCTTGATCGTATAGGCGATGAAACATACCGGCCGGTCATGCGTTCGCGCCGCCTCGAATGCTTCGAGAATATTTGGTAGATCATGCCCGCCCAGATTGGTCATGAGGGCCGCGAGTTCTTCATCCGTCCGGCTGTCGATCAGCTTCGAAACATCGGCCTGGTCGCCGATATCATCCCGAAGTCGCGCCCGCCACGCCGCACCGCCCTGAAAAACAAGCGTCGAAAAGAGTTGGTTTGAGCAGCCATCAATCCACTCCCGCAATCTCTCGCCACCCGGCTCCGCAAAAGCCGCCTGCAACAACCGGCCATATTTCAAAATAACGACATCCCAGCCGAAATTTCTAAAAATCGACTCGAAACGCTCCCATAATCCTTCCCGCACAACCGCGTCGAGGCTCTGCCGGTTATAATCCACCACCCACCACGTGTTCCGCACCCCGTGTTTCCAGCCTTCGAGCAGCGCCTCGAAAATATTGCCCTCGTCCATTTCCGCATCGCCGACCAGCGCGATCATCCGCCCCTCGACCGGCTGTTTCTGCCACTTCTTCGCCCGCACATAATCCTGCACCAGCGATGCAAACAGCGTCTGCGCAACCCCGAGCCCGACCGATCCGGTTGAAAAATCAACCAGATCGCCGTCTTTCGTGCGCGAGGGATAAGATTGCGCGCCGCCGAACCCGCGGAATTCTTCCAGCTTCCGCCGCGTTTGCTTCCCGAAAAGATAGTTGATCGCGTGAAAGATCGGGCTGGCATGCGGCTTCACTGCCACTCGGTCTTCGGGCCGGAGACACTGAAAATAAAGCGCTGTCATGAGCGTCGCGAGCGAGGCGGACGAGGCCTGATGCCCGCCGATTTTCACCTCGTCCACCTTGGGTCTCAGCGTATTCGCGTTGTGAATGGTCCAGGTCGCAAGCCACAATACCTTGCGCTCGAGTTCGGATAAGACCGCAACCGGATGGCTCTTCATGGCGTCACTCCCTACCCTTTAGCTTAGCAAAGGTCGAAAGGCGATATGAGCTAAAGATCGATTGCCAGATCATCAATTTTGGTGTTTTATGCTAATTGAGAAACAAAATTGGCCTGAAATGACTAAAATAAAACTTGACGATATCGACCGGAAAATTATTGGCGAATTGCAACGCAATTGCCGCTTGACCAGTCAGGAACTCGCCGACCGCGTCGGCCTCTCAGCCTCCCCCTGCGCGCGGCGTGTACGGATTTTGGAGGAGAATGGCGCGATCAAAGGCTATGTCGCCGTCATTGATCAGGCCAAAGTCGGCCTTCCCGTCAACGTGTTCGCCTCCGTGAAACTGGAGCGGCAACGCGAGGAAGAGCTCGACACTTTTTCCCACGCCATCGCACAATGGCCCGAAGTCGCTGATTGCTATCTGATGACCGGACAGCGCGATTATCTGTTGCGGATTGTGGTCCGTGATCTCGAAGCCTATGAGCGTTTTCTCAAAGAAAAACTCACCCGCCTCACCTGCATCGCCTCGATTGAGTCCAGCTTCGCCCTTGGCGAGGTGAAGCGGTCCTATGTGTCGCGGACAGAGTGATACGGATAAGAAAGGCGCATCCGGTCAGAGTTTGAAATCCATCACGACAATCCCGTCGATCCCGCCTTCCGCCGCCTCCACGAGCGCCGCACCAGCCGCCTGATGCGTCGGATGAGCCAGATACGCGTCCCGCGCCGCCTCATCCGGAAAATCGAACCAGAACCCGTCATCAAACCCGTGCATCACATGCGGCTCGACACTCACATTCGGCCCGCCATGATAATCAAGCACATTGGGCACGCTCGTTTTCAAGGCCTCGATCTCCGCAAACAGCGCCCGCTTCCGCTCCGGCGTCACATCTTTCCGCAAACGGACAGCAACAATATGTCGGATCATGATTTCCCCAATTCCGGTTTTCACGCCCCTTGAAGAAGAGCGCCCTGAAAAACTCTAACCGAATTTGCGTAGCGGCCCAACCCACACCCGGCAAGTTACCAACGCCAATGCTTGGAACCCAAAGCCACCTTGCGCGAAGAGATTTTTCTTTATAACTTCCCCTACGTAAAGTATGTAGGAATCTGGTGGCCTTGGTCAGGAGTAATCTCTCCAGCCAAGCTCGGCGTCGGAAATCTTTCACCCTCGGAGCCGCATGCGTATTCAAGTTATCAATCTGCGTCGCCGTCACGACCGGCGCGATTTCATGGAGGGGCAAGCCAAACGCCTCGGCCTCTCCTTCGACTATCTCGACGCCGTTGATGCCAAAAACACCGACATGGCCGCCCATCGCCGCCAAGCCTCTGCGGGCCCCCTCGGCCATCTCAGCGACGGCGATCTCTGTTGTTTTCTAAGCCACAGAAAAGCGTGGCAGAACATCCATGACGGTACAGACCCGTTCGGCGTCATCCTCGAAGACGATGCTGTGCTGTCCGACGATGCAGCCGCTTTTCTGCAAAATAATTCATGGATCCCGAAGGGACAAACCTGCATCAAGCTCGAGCGTCACGGCAATAACCGTCACCGCGTGGTGTTCAAGCGCTTCGATTTCAGCGTGCAAGGCCGCAAACTTACACGCTTTCTGTCGAAGCATTGCGGCTCCTGCGCCTATATCCTGTCTCGGGAAGCGGCAGGGCATCTCATTGACGCAACTCAGACGATCAATCTCTCGATTGATCATTTTCTCTTCAACCCGAACAATTCGCCCATCTTCAAACGTCTTCGCCCGTCCCAAATCCTCCCCGCAATTGCCGAGCAGGGCGGCGACGTCGCAGCCTCCGACATTCACGGGACGAGACTCACCCAACGTACATATACTCTCGCCTATTGGCAGCGCGAGGCGATCCGCGGCCTTTATGAAATCAGACATATCCCGAAATTCATCCTTCTGGCGATGAGGGGCAGGGTCAAACTTGAAAAAGTAATCTTCGACCCGTCCGGAACCCGCGCAGCATGAGAAGACATAAAATCTCGGTAGCTTCGTCTCGCTATTTTGATTTTGACAAAACTACGCGAATAACGTAGTTTATAAAAATACTTTTTGAATGGGATCAGGAAAAAAGCGAGCGAAACCGGCGTGACCGGGGTCTCGATTTTGCGGATGCCGCGCTGATTTTTGATAGACCCACTCAAACTGCAATCGATGAACGTCAGGACTATGGCGAAGAGCGGATCATTGCAATCGGAGCGGTCGACGGCATCATTCTTGTCGTCGTTTATACGGATCGTTGCGATGTCAGGCGCATCATTTCCGCCCGGCATGCCAACAAAAGGGAGCGTGAGCTATGGCACTCATTCGTCAATCCATAGAGGATATTCGTGCCGCCAAGGCGAAAGCTGGAGAGAAATCCCTTCATCAGGCTTCGGATACCCGTATTGCCCGTGCCATTAAAGATGATCCGGACACTCCTCCGGAAGTAACGCTCGATATGTTGATTGCACCCAAAAATCTTCGGCGTAGACTTGGCATGACGCAGGAACAATTCGCAAACGCCATCGGACTGCCCGTTGCAACGCTCCGCAATTGGGAACAGGGGCGCAACGGCATTGATCCTGCCGGAAAGTCGCTACTGATCCTGATCGCACGCGATCCTGAAGGTGTTTTATCCGCGCTCGCCGCCGCCCGCGCAGCATAAGAGGGCACCAAACCCCCTTGTATCTGCACAACCCCACAACACCTTTCCACGCTGCAAGCCATCTATTGCAAAAAAGCAAGTATCAATTGCCTCGCGCCCGCGCTAGATAGCGCCATTGCAAAGTTAGAACCCGCAGAGCAGCATCTGCACTGACCTATTTGGAGCTATGAATGACCGACGCCCTCACCATCATCAAAAGCCGCACCTCTGCCAATAATTTTGACCCGACCCACGTTATGACAGCCGCGGAAATCGAGGAATTGGTATCCTACGCGCAGGAAACACCAACTTCGTTCAACCAGCAGAACTGGCGCATCGTCGCGGTCTCGTCCGCTGATCGCAAGGCGGCGCTTAAGGCCGTTGCCTATGGTCAGGCCAAGGTGTCCGATGCAGCTGTCTGCTTCGTTCTCGTCGGCATCAAGGACGGCTACAAGGAACTCGGTCGTCTGGTAAAGCCGCTGCTCGAAGCCGGCGCAATCGATCAGGCCGCCTATGATGGCTGGATTGGCATGGCCAACGGCATGTATGCCGAAAACACCCAGCTCCAGCATGATGAAGCCATCCGCTCCGCCTCCATGGTTGCGATGACGCTCATGCTCGCAGCGCAGGATAAGGGCCTCGTCTCCGGCGCCATGATCGGCTTCGATCCCGCAGGCGTCGCTAAGGAAGTTGGCCTCGGTGCCAATGAACTTCCCGTCATGCTCGTCTCGGTCGGCCGCGCCGCACCCGGCAACTGGCCGCGCAAGCCACGCCGTGCGGTGTCGGAACAGCTCAAAATCGTCTGAGCCACACCGCCTCTCTCGGCAACATCTTGATCCGGCGAAGCAATTCGCCGGATTTTTATTTATCGATCGCCCCCACCTTATGTAAATTCCTCTAAAACCGCTTGGAAGAACCCCGATTCACCGCTAAAGAGCGGGTCTCGTGCGTCTGCACGCCTGCAGACGCTCATGATGCGGCGGATGTGGTCAATCCGAACGGAGCCGGCATGCAATCACTGTTTCTGGGCCTCACTGCCGCACTGCTCTGGGGCATGCATGATTTCATCTTGCGGCGCCTCGGCACGCGGGTTGATGCCCTGCCCATGCTGTTTGTTTCGCTCGTTTCCGGAATCATCCTGCTAGGAACAGTCACCGCCATTGATGGCGGCTTCAATATCCTGACGACCGACACTATCCTCATCGCTCTGGCTGCAGGCTTTTTCTATGCCCTTGGCTGTCTGGCGCTCTACCGGGCCTTCGCCATCGGCCCCGTGCGCCTCGTCGCACCGCTCTGTGGCTCTTATCCCGCCCTCTCGATCCTGTTCGCGATCTATGGCGGCAACGCGGTTACAGTAAGCGTCTGGGCCAGTGTTGCCGTCATCATTGCGGGGATCGCATTGGTCGCGCGCGGCGAGAAGGATTCCCCCTCGGGCAAGGTCGGCATCGCAGTTCTCTGGTCGGGTTGTGCCGCGCTGGGCTTTGCTCTCACCTTTGCTTTCGCTCAGACATCAGCCGGACAGGGCGATGCCCTTGCCGCATCGTCGGTCACGCGTTTCGGCGCCATCCTCGTCATCGGAGCCCTCCTGCTTGCTCGGCGCGCCGCCCTTGGTCCGGCGAAATCAATCTGGCGCACACTTGTCGTGATGGGCGCAATCGATGTCACCGCAATGACCCTCGTAGCCCTCGCAGGCCGCTTCCCCAACCCTGAAATTGCCGCGATTACCTCGTCCATTTTCGGACTGATCACCATTCTGCTCGCCATGGTCTTTCTCGGCGAAAAGGTCCGCCCCGTGCAATGGCTCGGCGTTCTGGCGGTATTTGGCGGTGTCGTCGTTCTCGGCATGGGGTGAACATCGTTTTTAAGATGCGCACGCCTTTTCACGTCGGACACGGAAAACCCGAACCGGAATAAGGTGCATTGAGCAATTGCTCAGCCGTGTCGCGTCACAATAATTTCCGAACAGCAAGATTTGGGACTTACTCATGGCGTCATTCAGTGTGATCCGGACATAACCTCGGTATTTCCCAACCCGCTTTGAGCAGCGCGCTCCAGAAACTCCAACTTCAAATCGGCGATAAATTATTCAACCGCGACGTGAAACCATTGCGCGCGACGCGCTTTGCACAGGTTTTCATCGACCGCGGCAGACAGATCGCCTTTGAAAGAAACGAAATTCTCCGGGACATTGACCGCCTCAAAGGCCTTGAATCCGGCAAGCTCACTGTTGCGACAGGTATGTTTGCCGCCGAGGGCTCGGTAGAAAAAGCGATTTCACACGTCGTGACCGTCTATCCGCACTTGACAATCGAACTGCTCCAGAACGGCTGGCAAAAGATCACAGAAAGCGTGTTGCGGGGGACAACCGATCTCGCAGTAATCGAACTCGGTCTTGCCGAAACAATACCCGAGCTTGAAACAGAACTCGTCAATGGAGCGCCTTGTTTCTTTTTTTGCCGCGTCGACCACCCGCTCGCCAAGCAAAAATCTGTCACATGGGCAGACCTCAACGCCTTTCCCTTTGCCGGAAATCGCCTCGCGGAGCGCCTCGTCTCACATCTGAAAAATGTCGATGTTGATCTTGGCGAGTATGATACCGGGCATAAAGTCATCACGGCAAAAATTTTCGTCGAGAACTATTCTGCACTCCTCCGCGTGATCAAAAACAGCGATGCCTTCGGGATGACATTTCCAGGGCTCCTCAAAAACGAAATAGCCGCTGGTGAAATTGTTCTTCTAGATCTGGGGTCCCACCCTTGGCTAACCACGCGCTACGGCTTCGTCCATCGCAAGGACCGGCAAATGAGTCCGGCATTGAAATTTTTCATGGAAACAGTCCGGAAGATCGAGGAGGAAAACGCTGCGTCTTAATCAACGGGTAAGCGCACCACCTGGTACAGCCCTCTACTGCCACTTGCAAAACCCAAACCCGAACGCGGTCACATCATTCTTGGCATTGACGATCACCTCGTTGAATTCACCCGAACGCGACCGGTTAAACGCAAGGCCGATGGCTTCAGCTGCATAGGTTGAACCAAAAAAATCCCGTTTCAACTCAACCCGCACATCCTGGCACTCGGGCGCGCACCGGCTATATTGAAAAAGCGCGTCATCAATGACGACATGGGCGTCCGTCACGTCTCTCACGCAGGTTCCGGCGTCGTCACACTGATAGTGCCGCTCATAGGAACACCGCCATTTTGCATGCACAGGCGACACCCCCGCAAGCACAACGAGAAGGCATGCCATAAGGCGGATCATGCCGCTTGAACGCCCCGACCGGCCACCGATTATCCCCATTTGCCCGATCCCCTGCCAGCTTCCACCCAGCAAATATGTCGGTAATTTCAATTTCGGGCAAGGCGCGCGAAGTCCTGATCCGCCGACCCTAAAGCCGCACAGCGCGCTTTGGCATGAAGGTTGCTAAATAGGGGAAGAGTTCACCGAATGGAAACCGACATGTCCCTCTTGATCAATACAGCATCCGCCGCCCCTCAGCCTCTCGAAATCGCCAGTAACGGCGCGCCGGTCACCAAGCCGCGAGGAAAACAAAACGATGCGCTGGATGCGCTCGCCCAGGCCCTGATGGCGGGGGACCTTGCCGCAGCCAACCGCGCTTACGCCGACGCGCAAAATGCCGTCGCAACAAAAACTGTTGACGATCCAGGCCCGTCTTTTGCCGCCATCGGCACAGCGCTTCAGGCAGGCGATCTGGAAACCGCCAAACGCGCCCTTCCACGCCCCCCGGTCGTCCACCCTTCCTTTTCACTCGATGGTGTTGATCCGTTGGAATTCTCGACCGGCAATCCATCGACGCCTCCGCGCCGCGCAGCCCCCTTGGCAAGCCGCGATGAAGCCGTCTCGGGCTATGCGTCCGCTTTGAGCACGGCCATCAAGGAAGGCGATCCCGAAGCCATCAAAATGGCAATGGCCGAAGCGATGGATTTTCTCACGACGTCAGGCACAGTGCCGGACGCTGCCTTGACTTCCCCCGTCGGCGCCCCGCAGACATTCGAAAATCCGTCGAACAACCCGATCATGGCACTTCTGAACGACCCTAATTTCAACTCGCTGCAAATCGCTGTCAATTCCGAGAATACCGCCGATATCAAATCGGCATGGGCCCAGTTCATTAATGGCGGCACCGGCACAACTTCTTCAGCGCCGCTCCTCCAAAATGACCCGACAAGTGATCTCGGAGTCACCGAGGTCTTCCCTCTTATGGCCCGGAATGATCCGGCAAGTGATCTTGGACACATCATCGCCTCCCCTCTCGCGGCCCAGAGTGCGACGCCCTTACTGTCGTCGGCCGCGCCAATGGCTGGTCCGGCAGTCAACGGCTATTCCCGCGTCCTGTTCGCCGCCAATGCGGGCGGGCAGGAAAAAACATTGGTCGCGATGCTGCGCAGTCTCGCACCGGATGGCGAACAGGCGGCGTCCGCTGTCCGCGCAGCAACCGCAACGTCTCAAAGCATCCAGCTCAGCAACGAGACGCAGCGGACAAGTCGCGAGGCCTCTGCCGCTACACGGACGGGATATTCAGGCCTCACAAATCGCGAAATTGAAGCCGCTCAGGACCGGTTCCGCCCCAACAGCCTGTCCATGGCAAATCATACCGGTGGTGAAGGCGCGTTCTCCCACTTCGGCCAATCGGGCTCGTCGTCAATGTCCGAAGAGCGTTCAGGATCGCACTATCCCGGGCGAAAATCGACCATGGCGCCGGCAGAGTTCAAAACAGTCCTTGAAGCACTCGATGTGCTGCTGGCCCCTGTCTGAGGCCCTAACCGATCCGCGCCATCCGGTTCAGCCGGGTGGCCGGGCGGCCTGCCGTACAGACCCAGACGGCGGAATAGGGGTATGCGTCCGCCCTGTTGTTTTCCATCGCAAAAGCCCGTCGCTCCTCGCACACATCATAAGTCGGATAAGGCCGCGACGCCCACCCCGAAAACTGCTCGCCCGGAACCCATTCGCCCCCCACCAGAAAAAACACCGTCAACCACCACGCCATCCGCCATCTCCGCATCGGCCCCCGCCCCTGCAGCAAGCCGGAAAGAGGCGGTCGCGGCTATCGGGTTGACTGCGGACTTGTTCAGCGTGCTGGCTCACCCTCGAATGAATATCCGAAAGCCTTGATTTCCCGCTCATACCAATTGGCAACAAGATCGCGGGTCGCGGCGCTGTAGTAGCGGGCGTACGGCGCGCGTTCACCGCTTGGACTGGCACGGAAACGGGGAAGTTCGATTGTCGACGCTATCCCGATCTGGTCAAAAACGTTCCGCAATCCTGTCTCCAGATCATGGTACTGGATCACATGGTCCGCGACGACCTGATCTCCGATTGCATAGATTGGCCAATTTTTTAACCGGGTATAATAACGCGCACGCCAGAACCAGTCCCGCATATCCGTATCAAAATTCTCGACTGTCTTATGCTTTTCTTCCTTGTGAATCCTCTGCGTATAGAGCGACAGCTGACGTTCCCAAGGGTTACGCTCAATACTGAACTTATAATAGGAATCAAATATTTTTCTGCCAAGTACCATGCGGGCCTGACTGGCCGATGCATGGGTATGCAATCCGAACATAAGTGGCAGATGTCTCTTCAAAGCGCCCGGACTCTTCGGCAGCCGCTTCACCCACTTCGCCTGAAAAGGCCTGGCAACAAAATCGCCCGTATCCAGTATCTCTTCTAAAGCTGTAGAAAGTGAAGTACTGGCTGTTTTTTCTGTCCTAAGGTAAATAAATTTATATTTATGGGATACAATCATGAAATAGCGCGCTACCTGTCTAAAACTATTATCTGATTATTTGATATTTTGTGATATTTATTTTGTCAACACTGTTTGAAAATTTGTAATATTCTGAACAAAAATCAAAAACACGACTTTCACCCTTTTCTGCAATCATATACTGAAAAACTACGTTTACGAGTGAGTTGCGTATATGAACATCATCATCGTCGGTGGCGGAGCAAGCGGCGTCTTGTTGGCTGTAAACCTCCTCAAACAAGCCCAAGCCGCGACCCGGGTGACATTGATCGAGCAGCGCCGTGACCTCGGCGTCGGCTTCGCTTATTCGACGCGCGATCCCGCCCATTTGCTCAATGTCCGCGCCCAGAATATGAGCGCCTTCCCCGACGATCCGACCCATTTCCAGAAATGACCTGCCTCCGCTGGCTACGTGCGGAGGTCCGCCGCGCGAAATCCTCAGGCACAGACTGGCGCAGCGTGATTGACGGCCTGCGCCCCTTCGTCCAGCGCCTCTGGATGTCCTTCTCGACCAGCGAGAAGAAGCGCTTCTACATCCATTTGCGGCCCTATTGGGATATTCACCGCCACCGCATGGCGCCGAGCATCGGACAGGAAATCGCTGCCGCCCGCGCCTCGGGCCAGCTCGAAATCGTCGCCGGCGAGTTTACACGTGCCGCCACCGATGACGGCCGGATCGCTTTCACCTTCCGCCGCCGCGTTACAACCGCCACCGAAACCCGCAGTGTCGACCACGCCTATAATTGCACCGGCGTCGGGCTCGACCCGTCGAAATCCGCCGCGCCGCTCACCAGATCGCTCGTCGCGGCAGGGCTCGTGCGACCCGATCCTGTCGGCCTCGGCATTGATGTCGATGAGGCCTGCGCCGTCATTAACCGCGACGGGCGCGCCTCCGCCCGCCTCTATGCGATGGGCCCGCAGACCCGCTCGCGCTTCTGGGAGGTCACCGCCATCCCCGATATCCGGATTCAGGCCGCAAAATTGGCACATCAACTTTCAGCCATATCAGCACAAATCAGGCGATGACTTGACAAAATGAGAATTCATCGCAGAATTCGAGTAGTAAAAACGAAATCTCGGACGCGAGCAAACGAAACATGAATCAACGCAATAGGTTGCTGAAAGCGCGCTCGAAGTATTGATATGATTTCATGAGATCTTTTGAAGCTTTCTTTTTATTTGGTGAGTGTTGAGTGGTCACGTTAAATATCGAATATTTACTGAAAATGTTTAACCTCCGTTTGGGTTGCTTATGGATTTCAGCAGTCTTGCTCGCATGGCCCGCATTCGCTCAGCAGGAGTCGAACCCCCAAAATAGTGAACAGGGATGGCAGAGCTTAACTCCGGCAGAATATTTCTGCATGGAGTTGCTCCTCGAAAAGAGCGATATGAGCATTGAACAGATGATCAACGCCGAGATTGGGCCTGATGATGAAATCATCGCGACCAAGCGAAAAAGCTGCAATGATTTCGTCAATCGCAAGATGGAAAAATCGACGGAATGCCGACTGAACGTTGATGGGCGCACATTTTCGACATGGTGCGACGAGTCCTACAGTATTCGGAACAGTGACGGGCAAGCGACCCGTATCGAGGGTAATGATGCCACTCGTCTTTGGGCTGAAGACGAGAAGATTTTTATAGATCGCTTTGAGCGCAATGATGCAAAGGCGCGCCGGCTTGAAATGAGTGCCCTCAAGCCTTTTGAGACACAAGTACCAAACCCCGACTGGAACTGCCCGGCAGCGAAAACGCCGACCGCTGAAACCATCTGCAATTCCTATGCACTCACGATTCTGGACACCCAGTTTGTCGAGTACTCGGAGCGGCTGAAATCTATCGATAAAAATGGTCAATACAAAAAGAAGGTGGAAGAATTTGATCAAAAATCCGTAGCCTGCAACGGATCAAAAGAATGTATTCGTAATAACTTGATCCAAGGCATCGACCGATTTGCCGCCCTTCTCAAGACAAAGGGAATTCAGGTCAAAGGGTATACCGAAGAAATGGAATTGAAGCGAAAAAATGAAGAGGCGCTAGATAAGGCACTCGAAGATGCTGTTCAGGAAGAAAATCGAAAAATTGCTGAAGCAAAGCGGCTGGAAGAGGAAGAAAAGAAAAAAGCCGAGGCGGCGGAAGCCGAGTTGACGCGGCAACAAAAGGAGAAAGAAGAAAAGGTCAGAAAAGAGCTGGAGGCATATCTCGCATGGAAAAAAGATATTCTGGCAACATACAAAACGACGCGCGCGCTCGCCGATGTCACATTCCCTCCCCCGTTCAAAGAAACACTGAACGAGGTCGAGGCGGGGATCAACTCCGAAACATGCGGTAAAATCGAAACCCGCGAACAATCCATTGCCGCGTTCCAGCAGATCGCAACGACAAATAATGAACTCGTTCAGCGCGCCTGTATACTCCGGATTGGCGTTTATGAATCAGATTCCGGAAATACGCAGGAAGGCCTGTCACTTTTCTGGAAAGGACTGAATGGCGCAAATTTTTCATCCGGTTACGCATATCCGGCTTTCTCAAGTCTGATGGATGCTTGGATCAGTGAAGACTTCGTTAAGCGGGAGCAAGTCTGTGATGCCATGACAAAGGCGCGACCCGCCTATTTTGAAAAACCGTTTCGAATTCGCAACGGCCAATCAAGTGTTACAATTGCTCCGGTGGTCGCTGCTAGTATTGCTTTCAACTGTAACGAATTAAACAATGGTCAGGTCAATCTGGCTCTGCAAAAACAGATATGCAGTTTTAAGCCGCCGGAACAGCAACTCAATGAATTTTCCGACGGGCTGAAAGACACCTGTTGGATTTCAACCGAGGATCTCG
>CAMCXA010000041.1 GCA_945883115.1 Alsobacter soli | reverse complement strand
TACAAATCAATTTTTCGAGATCGCAAGTGACCCCAGTTACGTGCGGATCATGTCTAAATTGAGAAGCATTGCACAGATCAAAATGGATTTCCTGAACCAAACACATTTATAACAACCAGAGCATAGAAGGATGCTGCTACAAAAGAGTCGAGCCTATCCATAATTCCGCCATGCCCCGGTATCAATTGGCCAGAATCCTTCCGATGAAAGCGGCGCTTAAGGGCTGACTCAAAAAGGTCACCTGATTGGGAAATCAGAGCACACCCCAGGGAAAACAATAAAAGCTCCGTTCCTTGAAACCAAGAGACCGAAAGAAATTCCTGCCCGACAAACGCAACACCAAACCCGGCGGAAGCACCAAGCAGAACGCCTCCAATAAAGCCAGACCAGGTCTTCTTGGGACTCACGGCTGGCCACAATTTCGGGCCGCCAATTTTGCGTCCTACAAAAAAAGCCCCGATGTCGGCGAACCAAACGACGGCAAAGAGCCAAAGAACCAACAAAAAGCCTTCTGTAGAATCTCCTCGCAGGAAAATAGGAGATACGACAAGCACCAGCGAATAGCACAAGCCAGCGCAACTCCATAAACCAAGTATAATGCTGCGATAGTTCAAAATTAAAATAAAACAGAAACCAGCAACCAACACATAAAAATACTCTTCGAGAGAAATATTCCCTCCAGAGGAAAAGTAACCGAAGATTGCTAAAACAAAAGAACCAATTACGAAAATATACTCTCTTTTAGCGCCATCTACACCAACAAGCGCTAACCATTCCCTCAGAACCAACGCTGCAGCGACAACCCACAGGCCGCTAAAGAAAACACCACCCAAATAATCAGCGACAAGCGCCACGATAGCCAGAACAAGACCAGATATGACCCGACGAATTAACTCTAAATTCGAATTCTTGGTCTCTGAATGAGTTTGTGGAATTGGATCGGTCACCGTGCGATGCTCGTTGTTACCGAAAGTCCGCCAAAACGACGATCTCTTGACCGATAGGCCTGAAGGGCCTCAATCAACGACTGCTCCGAAAAATCGGGCCATAATACGGATGAAAAATAGAACTCCGAATATGCGGACTGCCACAGGAGAAAATTCGACAGGCGTTCTTCCCCCGACGTCCGAATGACGAGATCCGGGTCCGGAATGTCCGTCGTGTTAAGTCTCTCTGCAACCTTGTCCTCATTGATATCAGCGACATTCAGGATCCCGGCAGCAACATCTCGTGCAAGGGACGCAGCCGCATCAGCAATTTCACGGCGCGAGCCATAGTTAAACGCCAGAACAAAAGTCAAACCTGTATTTCCCTTTGTCAGGGCTTCCGAATCGGCAAGCAAGGCGACAATGTCTGGGGAAAGTCCGTCCCGCACGCCAATCACGCGTACCCTCACATTGCGTGAATGCAGATCGGCAAGATCTTTTCGTATGAACCGACGCAGCAACCCCATCAGATCATTGACCTCTGACACCGGGCGACGCCAGTTCTCAGACGAAAAACTAAATACAGTCAGGTATTTAACACCTATATCTTCAACCAGCCGCAGGACCCGCCTCAGAGCATCGACCCCCCGACGATGGCCCTCAAGACGAGGCAATCCGCGCTGCGCCGCCCAACGACCATTACCGTCCATGATAATTGCAATGTGTGGCGGGACTGGAAAATCAATCCCCCCCAGAGAAGTTTCATCAATTGCGTAAGCTTGATCGGACGGGAGCGACATATAATTCAGGTCTCTTTCAATGACGCGACTAAACCTGCATGATTTCCTTTTCCTTTGCCGAGAGCGCCTGGTCGATCTCGACAATGGTTTGATCGGTTGCTTTTTGGACCAGATCGGATTGACGCGCCGCATCATCTTCGCTCATCTTGCCGTCTTTTTCTAGTTTCTTGAGCAGATCAAGACCATCGCGGCGAACATGACGAGCAGCCACCCGCGACTCCTCCGCATATTTATGGGCAACTTTTACAAGTTCCTTACGACGCTGTTCGTTGAGTTCGGGAATTCTGATCCGAACGATCTGGCCTTCCGTTTGCGGATTTAACCCCAAGCTCGATTCCCGGATTGCCTTGTCAACGGCCATCACCATCGACCGATCCCAAACTTGGACAGACAACATGCGTGGCTCGGGAACCGAAACGGTCGCTACTTGGTTGAGCGGCATCATGGCACCGTAAGCATCCACCTGTATCGGATCAAGCATCGAAGCTGACGCCCGTCCGGTTCGAAGTCCGCCAAGATCGTGCTTGAAGGCCTGCACGGCGCCTTGCATCCTGCGCTTGATATCTACCAAATCGAAATCTGCACTCATAAATATGATTCCATCATATGCGATTGAGAATGACCTAGCTTACGCTGTCGCGCAAAAGCGTTCAAGGCGTCACTAATGTCGACTTTGCCGCCCCTTGCAAGATCGCTGTTATGGCTCCCGGGCCATGCGCTGATCCAACAAGAATTTTCATCCGATTCCCTCGGGCAAGTGCAAAAGCGGCCGTGTCCATAATCTTCAGATCAAGCCGGATTGCGTCATCATGGCTCAGCGTATCAAACCGCGTTGCCGCAGGGTCCTTCTTTGGATCAGAGCTGTAAATCCCGTCGACTTGCGTGGCTTTCAGAACCGCATCACATTTGAGTTCGATAGACCTGAGAACTGCCGCAGTGTCTGTTGTAAAAAATGGGCTCCCCGTACCGCCACCCAGAACAATAATTCGTCCCTTCTCGATATGATGGAGAGCTGGTTGCCGCGCATAGGTCTCGCAAATCGTAGGCATGGCTACAGCCGACAAAGTTCTCGCCGACGCACCAGCAGCTACCAGCGCACTTTCAAGTGCAATAGAGTTTACGATGGTGGCCAGCATTCCCATCGAGTCAGCGGTTGCACGATCAATCCAGCCCGCGGCACCAACCTTGGCTCCCCGAATAATGTTCCCGCCCCCGATCACAACTGCAATCTGGTAGCCGAGACGGGAAGCTCCCGCCAGATCGGCAGCCAGTGTAGAGAGTGTCTTGGGGTCCAGCCAGTAACCATCCGCCGCAAGCAGGGCCTCGCCTGAAAGCTTTACCAAAACCCGTTTGATGCTCTTCATGATACCTGCTCCGATTCAGATCAAAAAAAAGGCGGCGCCAGGCGCCGCCTTTGGTTGGCAAGCATTCAGGCTTTAACGCCCGATGCCGCCGCAACTTCGGCGGCGAAATCGCTTTCCTGTTTCTCGATGCCCTCACCTAAAGCATAGCGTACAAAGGCCATAACCAAGATCGGCGCTCCGACTTTGCCCTCTGCCTCCTTGACAGCCTGCGAGACCGTCTTTGATGCATCATGGACAAAAGATTGCTCAAGGAGACAAACTTCTTTGAAGTATGTCTTTAACCCGCTCTCTACAATCTTCTCGACAACATTTGCCGGTTTCCCGGTATGCTTATCAGCCAAGACCGCCTTCTCGCGTTCAACAATCGCCGGATCGAGGCCCTCAGCTGTCAATGCTTGTGGATTGCTGGCAGCAATATGCATTGCGATCTGCCGACCGAGAGCAACAAGTTCATCCGCTTTGCCGGTTGATTGCAGACCGACAAGAACCCCGATCTTACCCAGTCCGTCAGCCACCGCTGCGTGCATATATGATCCAACAACGCCCGCAGAGACCGAGACTTCAGCAACGCGGCGAAGCGTCATGTTTTCGCCAATCGTCGCAATCGCATTCGTCAACGCCTCGCTCACCGGAACGCCGGTCGGGTGCTTGGCCGCAAGAACACTTTCAACATTCGTTCCAACCTGAGCTGAAACTTTGGCAATTGAACGAACCAATTGCTGAAAAGCCTGATTGCGTGCAACAAAGTCCGTTTCTGAATTGACTTCAACAAGCACGCCTTTGGTTGCGGAAAGTTCGAGACCAATCAAACCCTCTGCTGCAACTCGACCCGACTTCTTTGCAGCCTTTGACAAGCCTTTCTTTCGGAGCCAATCCACAGAAGCTTCGATCTCGCCTTCGTTAGCCTCCAGCGCTGCTTTGCAATCCATCATTCCTGCGCCCGTCTTCTCGCGCAGTTCCTTGACCATTGAGGCGGAAATAGTCGCCATGTGAAAAACCTTTCTGAACCTTACGGGAACGGCGCCCCCTGACAGGACGCCGTTTTACAATGAAACCCAATGAGAGATAGCGCCAACAAGCGCTACCAGAGTGCGCTTAAACTGCTTCCAAAAGATTACGAGCAGTCGCAATCCAGCCATCACGATCAATGCGACCATTCAGCTTCAGCTCGGTGTCGAGTGCTGCCACATCGTCAGCCGCCATCGCCGCAATTTGCGAGTAATGGTAGATACCAGCCTCGTTAAGCTTCTGCTCAAGCTGCGGACCAATACCGGTGACCTTCTTGAGATCGTCGGGTGCACCGCGCGGAACAGGAAGCCGCTCGAATACTACGCCCGACGGAGCCGCAACATCAGCCGACAATTCCTCAGCAACCGGCTTTTCCATAGCCCCAATATCAACGCCGGAAGAGCCTTGGCTGCGTGAAATACCGTCAAGTGCCGCACGCGCAAACAGATCGCAATACAGCGCTATCGCACGCCCAGCATCGTCATTGCCCGGGATCGGGAACGTAATCCCATCCGGATCGCAATTCGTATCAATAATCGCTGCAACCGGAATACCGAGGCGTTGCGCCTCCTTGATTGCCAACTGCTCCTTGTTCGTATCGATTACGAACAACAGATCAGGCGTGCCGCCCATATCACGAATGCCACCGAGTGCCTTTTCGAGGTTTTCACGCTCGCGGCTCATCATGAGGCGTTCTTTCTTCGTCAGTCCCTGCGCACCACCAGCGAGGAGCTCATCGACCTTGCGAAGGCGCGAGATCGAACCGGAAATCGTCTTCCAATTGGTCAACATGCCGCCGAGCCAACGATGATTGACATAGTACTGTGCCGAACGCTTTGCGGAATCTGCGATCAGATCAGCAGCCTGCCGCTTGGTGCCGACGAACAGAACACGTCCGCCATTGGCAACCGTATCGGACACAGCCTGCAGTGCCCGATAAAGCATCGGCACGGTCTGGGCGAGATCAAGAATATGGATATTATTGCGTGCACCAAAAATATAAGGTGCCATTTTCGGGTTCCAGCGGTGAGACTGATGGCCGAAATGCGCGCCTGCTTCAAGCAATTGACGCATAGAAAAATCTGGCAGTGCCATTATGTATTCTCCGGTTTGTTCCGCCACGGAGTGTGGATCAGCGTGAGTGCCGACCACCGGACGGGCCAGAAGGCCTTGTCTCCGTGTGAGTGATGAAACGTGCTATACTTCCCGGCGCCATGAAGTGCAAGGCCTGCAGGCAATAAAACACTAAAAATCAGGCGTGTTCGACCGAAGACACTCCAGAAAGCATCCGCAAACTTCCGGCAAGTTGTGGTGTAGCCCGAAACCGTCCAGGCAACTTGATTTCCACCTCCTTCGTACCGCCTTCAATCGAGACGACAACAAACACCTCGCCATCCCCCCTTTCCTTCAGTTCGGAAGCGATCGCGGGGACTGTCGCAGCTTCATTCACTGCAACCCTGATTGATGATGGTAACCGAGCGGCTACCTGCTCGAGCGGCTCCACACTTTGAATCCGGGACCGCACCTCGTCCCCCTCGACAGAAGCCTGCACAGACAAGATCACCACCGTTCCGGGTTCGAGCAATTCCCTGTATTGCACAAGCCCTTCTTGAAAAATTATCGACTCGAAATGTCCCGTCTGATCCGAAAGCGACAGGATCCCCATCTTGTTTCCAGTTCTTGTACGTCGCTCCGTGCGATCCAGCACGGTAGCGGCAAGCTTGCCCGCCGTTGCTCCACTTTTTACAGCGCGCACAAACTCCACCCAACTTTGCACTCTGAGGCGTCGCAAAATACCGGAATATTCGTCAAGCGGATGCCCAGACAGAAAAAAGCCTATCGCATCATATTCGCGTTGCAAGCGGTCAGGATTCGACCACGCCTTGTAACCTGATATCCGCAACGGCTCCGGCTTGCCCAACCCGCCAAAAATATCGGACTGCCCTGCCGAAGCCTCATCCTTTGTCCGGTTTGCTTCCGCCATAATGGCTTCTATGGAGGCAAAAGCACGCGCCCGATCCGGCTCGATCTCATCCATTGCGCCTGCAGAAATCAAACTTTCAAGCGTACGCTTGTTGAAGAGCCGAGGATTGATCCTGCGTGCAAGATCAGAGACATCCTGAAACGGAGCGCCCTCTCGAGTTGCTACAAGACTCTCGACAGCCTGCCGCCCAACGCCTTTCAGAGCCGCCAATGCGTAGCGGATACAAGGAAGTCCCTCTCGATCCGGATGTACTTCGAACGTCACACCCGAACGATTGATCGAAGGCGGCTCCACCTTAAATCCCAATCTCTGCACCTCGCGCCGGAATTCAGAGAGCTTGTCTGTATTCGACATATCGAGCGTCATTGACGCCGCCATAAACTCCAGCGGATAATTGGCCTTCAGGAACGCCGTCTGATACGCCACGAGAGCATAGGCTGCGGCATGGCTCTTGTTGAAACCGTAATCCGCGAATTTGGCGAGAAGATCAAAGATTGTATTTGACGTCGCCTTATCAAGACCGCGTTCCATCGCGCCCGAGACGAACCGCTCGCGCTGCGCATCCATTTCCGCTTTAATCTTTTTTCCCATGGCGCGACGAAGCAAATCAGCTTCACCTAACGAATAGCCCGATAGGATTTGCGCAATTTGCATCACTTGTTCTTGATAAATGATGACACCGTAAGTCTCTTTCAGGCAGGATTCGAGCTTCGGGTGGATATAATCAGGCGTTTCGTGCCCTAGCTTACGCGCATTATAGACGGGAATATTCGCCATAGGCCCTGGTCGGTAGAGTGCAACCAGAGCGATGATATCCTCGAACCGATCCGCCCGCATTTCAGCGAGTGCCTTGCGCATTCCAACGCTTTCCAGCTGGAACACGCCAACTGTCTCGCCCCGCCCGAGCATGTCAAATGTCTTTTTGTCATCAAGCACAATATTCTCGATCGCAATCTCGTCGCCTCGTGCCCGGATTAACTGTTCCGCCAAACTGATCACGGTAAGCGTCTTCAACCCAAGAAAGTCGAACTTTACCAACCCTGCCGGTTCAACCCACTTCATGTTGAATTGCGTGACAAGCATGTCCGATTTCGGATCCCGGAAGAGCGGCACGAGTTCCTGCAAAGGCCGGTCGCCAATAACAATACCCGCCGCATGGGTTGAAGCATGCCGGTGCAACCCTTCAAGCACCAACGCCACATCGAGCAACCGTCGAACAACTGGCTCCTGATCTGCTGCCGCACGCAATTTCGGCTCCTCCGCGATCGCCTTTTCGAGCGTTACAGGGTTAGCCGGATTTTGCGGGACTAGCTTTGTCAACTGATCCACTTGACGATATGGCACTTCGAGGACACGCCCGACGTCTCTAATAACACCCCGCGCCTGAAGTGTTCCGAAGGTAATAATCTGTGCAACCCGGTCCGTACCGTATTTATTCTGGACATAACGGATAACTTCGTCACGCCGATCTTGACAGAAATCGATATCAAAATCAGGCATTGAAACACGATCCGGATTCAAAAACCGCTCGAACAGCAACCCAAAACGCAGCGGATCAAGATCAGTAATCGTCGTTGCATAGGCAACCAGCGAACCCGCGCCCGATCCACGCCCTGGCCCCACCGGAATACCATGCGCCTTCGCCCATTTGATAAAATCCGCAACGATCAGAAAGTAACCCGGATATTTCATTCTTTCGATCACGCTCAGTTCAAAGGCAAGGCGATCGCGATAGTCCGATTCAGATAGTCCGGCCGATGGTCCATGCACTAAGAGTCGCTTTTGCAAGCCATCCTCGGCCTGTCTGCGAAGTTCACGCGCCTCACCTTCAATTCCAGCAAGATCACCTACCGTAAAATTAGGTAAAATTGGCTTCCGCGTCCGCGGACGCGACGCACACCGCATAGCGATTTCAACCGTGTTCACGAGTGCCTCGGGTAAATCCGCGAATAATTTCACCATTTCGACTCTGCTCTTGAAATAGTGTTGTGACGTCACCCTCCTGCGGTCCGGATCCCCAATCACACGACCTTCAGCAATGGCCAACAAAGCGTCATGCGCGCCAAACTGATCCTCATTCGCGAAATAAGCACAATTTGTTGCCACGATTGGAACCGATAGACGATACGCAAAGTCAAGTATCAAGCCTTCAGTGCGCCGCTCCGTATCAAGACCGTGACGCTGGAGTTCAATATAGAGCCTATTACCAAAAGCCTCCGAAAGCCGCTTTAGACGCTGCTCGGCAAGCCCGCTCTGACCATCGCGGAGTGCTTGGTCAATTGGACCGGTGGGCCCACCCGTCAAAACGATCAATCCGTCTGAATGCTCAAGAACGTCGGCAAGCCGGATATACGCTCCCTCGCCTGGCTCCGGATCCAGAAAGGCCCGCGACGAAAGTTGCATGAGGTTTGAATACCCCTCATCCGTTGCCGCAAGCAGCACGAGTGAAGGACGCGTCACAAGCGCCATTGTCTTTGGCGAATGTCCATCCGCCATCTCAACAGAAATCTGGATACCGACAATCGGCTGGATACCCGCACCTGCCATTTTCTCGGAAAATTCGAGCGCCCCGAATAGATTGTTCGTATCCGTCAATGCCAAAGCAGGCATCTGATCCTTCAGCGCCAACTTTTTTAAATCATCAATCCTGAGAGCGCCTTCCAGAAGCGAAAAAGACGAGTGCACATGAAGATGCACAAAATCTACGTTTTCCAAGATACGACTCACAGTGATGCCTCCAACCAGACATCCCTTCATCGCCGGACAGGACTGTTCCGTCCAGTCCCCGGCAGATAGAAAGCAAGAACTTATCCCGGCATTCCACCGGCCCAGAGCATTATCGTCGTAAGAAAAGCTCCAAGTGCAGCCAATTCTGCGATGTCTTCAATGAAAGAGCGAACCATGAACGCCTCCTGTTTTGATCGATATCTTATTATGTTCACGTTTTGTTCTAATGCAACAAAAATGAGGTCATTTGGTAAAAACAGAACTAAACAGCGTTAATAAATTCTTTCAGTCCAACTCTACGACAACGCCATCGGCAAGCGTCACACGACGATCCATCCGAGCCGCAAGGGCTAGATTATGGGTTGCAATAAGGGCTGCGACACCGCTGACGCGAACCAAAGTCAGAAGCGTCTCGAATACGATTTCCGAGGTCACCGGATCCAGATTTCCCGTTGGTTCGTCTGCCAACAGAATTCGGGGACTATTCGCAACAGCGCGCGCGATCGCTACCCGTTGCTGCTCACCCCCCGACAATTCAGCGGGTCGATGGGTCAACCTTTCACCAAGACCAAGATAACGGAGCAACTCGGTTGAGCGCAATCGTGCCTCGGTACGGTCAAGCCCCGCAATCAATTGCGGCATCATCACATTTTCCAGAGCCGTAAATTCAGGCAACAAATGGTGCGACTGATAGACGAAGCCAAGTTGAGAACGCCTCATCGCTGTACGCTCTGCATCAGACAGCATCGAAGTCGCAACCGAGGAAAGGTATACCTCACCGGATGTCGGCTTTTCCAGAAGACCTGCGATCTGGAGCAAGGTTGATTTCCCCGTTCCGGATGGTGCAATCAATGCAACCGACTCACCGGGCCAAATGGCAAGATCAACCCCTCGTAAAATATCAAGTGTCCGCTCCGCATCTCGAAACTGGCGGGTCAACTTCCACAGCAAAATCGCCGGCGCCGGCTGTGCATTCCCATTTTGTGTTGCGCCTTCACTCATATCGAAGTGCCTCGACAGGATCGAGCCGTGCAGCGCGCCACGCGGGATAAAGTGTTGCGATCAGGGACAACACAAGCGCCATCCCGACCACGGTCATAACTTCATTAGGATCAACATCGGATGGCATCCGGCTTAAAAAATAAAACTCTGCCGGGAACAGTGTCGATTGCGTGAGCTCAGACAGGGTGCTCCGGATCGCTTCTACATTCACGGCAATCCCCACCCCAAGCCCAAAGCCAGCCATGGTTCCGAAAAACCCGATTGCCGCACCAGTCAGGAGAAAAATACGCATGATGGAGCCTTGAGTCGCGCCCATAGTTTTCAAAATCGCGATATCCGCGCTTTTATCCTTCACAAGCATGATCAAACCGGAAACAATGTTCAACGTTGCAACGAGCACAATCAAAGTAAGGATCAAGAACATGACGTTCCGCTCAACCTGCAATACTCCAAAAAACGTCTTATTCCGCTGCCGCCAGTCCGTCAGATAAACGGGACGATCAATCATCGCCATGATTGCCTTTTTTGTCTCGTCAATCCTTTCGGGATCAGCAAGAAAAACTTCAATTGCGCTGACATCCCCCTCGCGGTTGAAATATGCCTGAGCTTCTTCAAGCGGCAGATAGACAAAGGCTGAGTCAAATTCGGACATGCCGATCTCGTAGATCGCCTTGACCGGATAACTCTTAATCCTCGGCGCTGTACCAAAAGCCGTCTGTGGCCCACGAGGAGCCGTCAGCGTCAGCGTATCGCCGGTCTGGATATAGAGTTGATCCGCCAGTCGCCGCCCGATAATGACCCCGACACTCTCGTCAAATCCGGCAAGTGTTCCGCTTTTAATATTCGAAGAAATTGCCGGAATGCGGCTGATATCGCCTCCCCGAACACCCCGAACAAGAACGCCACCGGCACCGGCCGGCGATGATGCCAAAGCCTGCCCCTCGACGAGAGGTAGTGCAAATCTGACAAGCGGGACACGCTCCAACGTCGACGATAATTCGGAAAAATCGGTCAGGGGTTTATCAATGGCTCCAACAAAAATATGCCCGTTTATGCCGACGATCTTGTCGAGCAGTTCCTTCCGGAAACCGTTCATCACAGAAAGAACAATGATCAGCGTCGCGACACCCAGCATGATCCCCACAAAAGAGAATCCAGCGATCACCGAAATAAATCCTTCCCGCCGCCGCGCCCTTAAATATCTCAGCGCAATCATCCACTCAAAACCCGAAAAAGCACGAGTCGCTGTGCGAGCGACAACAGTTGCAGGCTTGTCGCTCTCCATACCCGTCAAACCGCAAGCTTAGCGAGCACATCATCAACTGTCAGCAATTCTCGCTCACCCGTCGCCCTGCGCTTCAACTCGACTTTACCTTCAGCCAGCCCCTTCGGACCCACCAAAATCTGCCATGGCAACCCTATCAAGTCGGCGGTCGCAAACTTGGTTCCGGGCCTCTCGTCGCGATCATCATACAGCACATCGAGACCACGCGCTGAAAGCGCCCGATACAGTGTCTCGCATGTAGAGTCCGTTTCCGAAGCGCCAACTTTCAAATTCAGGATACCCACATTGAAGGGCGCGACAGAGTCGGGCCAGATGATGCCATTTTCATCATGAGACGCCTCAATCAGGGCAGCAACAAGGCGCGACGGGCCAATTCCGTAAGAGCCCATATGGACGGGCCGCTCCTGCCCGTCCGGCCCGGTCACAGTCGCTCCCATAGCATCCGAGTACTTTGTGCCGAAATAGAAGATATGCCCCACTTCAATGCCGCGCGCCGAGATACGGCGCTCCTCGGGTACTGCTGCAAACGCAGCCTCGTCATGTTTCTCGGACGTCGCTGCATAAGGCGTTGTCCAATTTTGGAAAATCGCATCAAGCGCCTCAGCACTGTCAAAATCAGTATCAACTGAGGGCGTTGGCTGATCCAACACCGCTTTGTCCGCAAAAACTTCACTCTCGCCAGTTGACGCCAGAATGATGAATTCATGACTCAAATCGCCGCCAATCGGCCCTGTATCAGCCTGCATCGGAATAGCCGTCAGCCCCAATCGGGCAAACGTCCTCAAATAGGCAGCAAACATCCGGTTATAGGAATGCCGCGCACCCGCCTGATCCAAATCGAAGGAATACGCATCCTTCATCAAAAATTCGCGGCTCCGCATCACGCCAAAGCGTGGACGGACCTCGTCACGAAACTTCCACTGGATATGATACAGATTTAGCGGGAGATCCTTGTAGGATTTTACCGTTGCCCGAAAAATCTCGGTAATCATCTCTTCATTTGTCGGGCCAAAGAGCATGTCCCGTTCGTGCCGGTCCTTGATCCGCAACATCTCCTTGCCATACGCATCGAAACGCCCCGATTCGCGCCATAAATCAGCGGATTGGATGGTCGGCATCAAAAGCTCGATGGCGCCGGAGCGATTTTGCTCCTCCCGGACAATCGCATTGATTTTGTTGAGAACCCTCAACCCGAAAGGTAGCCAGGCGTAAATCCCGGCGGACTCTTGCCTGATCAACCCTGCACGCAACATCAACCGATGCGAGACAATATCTGCCTCTTTTGGCGTTTCACGAAGGATGGGTAGAAAATACCGGGAAAGACGCATGGCACAAGCCTCATCAGAATCATTATCAAGTAAACTAAACAGCCAGCGTCGTTTGAAACGCATCAAGAGCAAAAACACAAGCGAATGAAAACGGCCTTTCGAGGAATTGCCTCAGAATAAAACGCGCTTGAAGCAAAAACAGGCTGATGACAATCGATCAAACTTCAGCTAAACAATGCCGCGATACTGTTGAGCGTCATGAAGAGCGCCGCGGGTCCAGGTCTTGGGGGGATAACTGTCGCATTGATCGTTCAAGATCGCGGTCGGAACAATCCGGCCTAATTTGCGCAGTAAATAGAACGGACAAGTGGCAGGGCGCGAGCCCTGCCCTTTTTACTTGAAAAACCTATTCAACATATTGGATGAAAAGCTGTAGCAGTATCGCGACTGGCGCAGACACCAGCGATGTCGCGATAAGTTTTTTCAACAACATTGGCTTCTGTGGCGCTCCGGCATCAGTACCCGGGATAAGAAAACTCGTATCAGAACTCGCTTCCTCGCGATTTCTTACCCCGAACGGCAGTACCGCAAAAAGCACAAGCCACCATGTAATCACATAGATGGCGATAGATGAGGCAATCGGCATTCGGGTCACCACTTTTCAAAATTGCGCAATTTAGAGCTGTTCTAGCTCAATTAGTACGCCGTTGAAGTCCTTTGGATGCAAAAAAATCACCGGCTTGCCATGCGCACCGATTTTCGGCTCACTACTCCCTAAAACCCGCGCACC
Organism: Alsobacter soli; assembly: GCA_945883115.1. Classification (GTDB taxonomy): domain Bacteria; phylum Pseudomonadota; class Alphaproteobacteria; order Rhizobiales; family Beijerinckiaceae; genus CAIUPE01. The sequence continues at coordinate 10,478 of CAMCXA010000041.1, read as the reverse complement.
CTTCGCCAACAATCGATCTCGCGACGCAATGATATCCTCCACCTCATAACAGAGATGATGAATGCCACCTTCCGGATTGCGTTCCAGAAATTTCGCGATCGGACTTTGCTCCCCGAGTTTACCCAGCAACTCAATCTTCGTATTCGGCAAGTCGATAAACACAACGGTTACGCCGTGTTCGACTTGGTCCAAAGGTTCGGAAACCGATGCACCAAGCGTATCTCGATAAAGCGCACAGGCCGCAGCAAGGTCAGGCACTGCTATCGCCACATGGTTTAACCGCCCGATCATAGCACCTCTCAAACCATCACAATCTGCACGTGACAAATCGGCTTCTTGCCCCATTGTTCGTTCACAGCAGCGCGAACCGCCCGTTCAACTGCGTTCTCGACAAAATCAGCATCCCGGCGCTTGGCCCGCGGCAAATTTTCAATCACGGCAAAAGCGGCTTCCTCTATAATATCCTCGAATAGACGGCCATTACGCGTCAATTGCGGAATTCCTGTTACTGCGAAGGCAGGCTCGCCCGTCAACTCTCCCTGTTGCGTCATCGCAATCGAAATCGAAACCACGCCGCCAAAACTGAGTTTCCGACGCTCGGAAATCGCCGGATCGCTCGACGGCACCAAAATCTCGCCATCCTTGTAAATCCGGCCATGTGCCAATTGGTCTATGATTGCAGGCTTATCAGGCGCAAAACGAACCAGATCGCCATTTTTCGGCGTTAATACCTGCGGAACGCCGAGCGAAAGCGCGAGTTTCTTGTGCTCGTGGAGATGAAGTGCCTCGCCATGGGCAGGAATAGCCAATCTCGGCTTCACCCATTCATACATTTGTTCGAGTTCGCCACGCCGCGGATGCCCGGAAACGTGCACGAGCGCGGTGCGATCAGTAATGACCTCCACACCCTGCTGAACAAGACTATTGACGATCCGGCCGACCTCCCGCTCATTTCCCGGGATTGTGCGTGACGACAGGATCACTTTGTCACCCGGAGACAATGTCACATCAGGATGCTGATCCTCGGCAATCCGCGCCAATGCTGCGCGCGGCTCGCCTTGACTACCTGTCAACAGCGCGACCACCTTGTCCCGTGGCAGATACCCATAGGTTTCCGATGTCCGGAACTCGGGCAATCCTTCAAGATAGCCGCATTCAGTCGCAACCTGAATCACCCGGTCCATGGCTCTCCCGACAGCAATCACTTCGCGGCCCGTAATCTTGGCCGCTTCCGCAACCGCACGGATTCGCGCCACGTTCGAGGCAAAGGTTGTTACCGCAACACGACCCTTCGACTCTCCGATAATCTCTGCGAGCGTTTGCGCCACAATGGATTCGCTCGGGCTGATGCCTTCGCGCATCACATTCGTCGAATCGCAGACCATTGCAAGCACGCCTTCGCGGCCCAACTCCCGAAGCCGTGCTTCATCCGTCGCCCAGCCCACATAAGGCGTCACATCGATCTTCCAATCGCCTGTGTGTAAAACAGTTCCAAGTGGTGTCCGGATCGCAAGTGCCGTCGACTCAGGGATCGAATGCGCAACCGCGATAACCTCGACGTCAAACGAACCAAGCGCAAGATGATCGCCCGGCTTCATAATCTTGACCGGAACCTTCTTCCCGCCACTGTTGTTTTGGCGACGAATATCGAACAACCCTGCCGCAAATTGCGTCGCGTAGACTGTAGGTTCCCCAAGGCGCGGCCAGAGCTCCATCAGTGCCCCGATATGATCCTCATGCGCATGCGTGATGATGACGGCCTTCAGCCGGTTCCGCTGTCCCTCGATAAAGCTCAAATCCGGCAAAACGAGATCAACGCCCGGAACTTCATCGCCAGCAAAACTGATCCCGCAATCAACAAGGATCCATTCCCGCTTCGCAGGTGGTCCAAAGCCGTAAAGCGCAGCGTTCATTCCGATCTCGCCGAGACCGCCCAAGGCACAAAATACAAAATCTTCTTTGGGTTGGACCATCCGGCCCCCCTTTCTCGTTTATTTCAAAATAGCCGGACGCGATCAGCGCCCGGCCGGAAAAACATCCCCTGCCTCGATCCGGACAATCTGACCGTCCTGATCGAGCAACAAACACCCATTCTCATCAAGCCCCGAAAAAATCCCGCGCCGAGCAATTCCATTGTTCTTGATCTCGACAGGCGCATTCATGCCCATCGAACGTTCAATCCACGCAGCTCTTATTTTCGGAAATTGCGTCCCGTTTTCATACACATCCAGCCAATTTTTGAACGCTGCTGTTAAACTGCCAAACACAATTTCAGCACTGGTATCAATCCCGAGGCTGCGCAAATCCGTCGCCGGATAGGGTGTATCTGAGGGATGATGAGACACATTGATGCCGCATCCTATCACAACTGCAAAAGATCCGTCAGATAAAAGCGTTCCTTCAATGAGAATACCCGATAGCTTCGCGCCATTCGCCAGAACATCGTTCGGCCATTTCAGTGCCAGCAGATTCCTATCGACGCCACTTGCTTCCACAGCACTATAGATCGAAAGGGCTGCAACAAACCCCAACTGAAAACCAGTCGCGGCAGAACACGGGTTAACCAACGTCAAAGTGGCATAGAGGTTTCCCGGTGGAGACGTCCAGACGCGCCCATGCCGTCCCCTGCCCTTGTTCTGCTCACCGGCAACGATCCAATGGCTACCCGATCCGCCAGAACGGACCCGCTCCATAGCAAGATCATTGGTTGACCCGACAACCTCGAAATAGTCAACGCTGAAACCGTTTTGATTTACGAAGCCTTCAATCACGTCAGAACAGCGATTGCGCAGCTGCAACAGCGCGCGTCACGAGTGGCGCAGGATAGAGCCAGAAAGCCAACACGAACACGCCCGAAACACCGACTACAAGCCGAATAGCAGCTGACATCGGCAAAAATGGCGCCTTTGCCTCGTCGAAATACATGATCTTCACAATCCGAAGACAATAATACGCACCGACGACACTGGTTACGACACCGATAACGGCAAGCGCATAGAGCTTCGCCTCAACAGCGGCAACAAACACGTACCACTTCGCAAAGAACCCGGCCAAGGGCGGAATACCGGCCAGCGAAAACATCAGCATCGCCAAAATAAACGCCATTATCGGATGTGTTTTTGAGAGGCCCGCGAGATCATCAATATCCTCGACATAGCCACCTTCGCGCCGCATGGCGAGAACGCAACCGAATGTCCCCAGCGTTGTAACCAGATAGATCGCCATATAGATCGCTACACCCTCGACACCACCCGCAGTTCCTGCAGACAAGCCAACAAGTGCGAAACCAACATGCCCAATCGACGAATAGGCCAATAGCCGCTTGATATTCTGCTGCCCGATCGCAGCAAAAGCACCAAGCCCCATCGATGCAATCGCGATAAACACGATGATCTGCTGCCATTGTCCGGTAATGTGCGGAAATGCCTGTTCAACCACACGCACTAGCAGCGCCATCGCGGCAATTTTGGGAGCCGCCGCAAAAAACGCCGTCACCGGCGTAGGCGCGCCTTCATAGACGTCCGGCGTCCACATATGGAACGGAACAGCTGAAATCTTGAAAGCAAGACCTGCGAGAATGAACACCAACCCGAAAATCACGCCAAGCGAAGTGCCATCCTTCAATACACTTGCAATCCCGCTGAATGAAACGCTACCGGTCATGCCATAAACGAGCGATGCCCCGTAAAGTAGCATGCCTGACGAAAGTGCGCCGAGAACAAAATACTTCAACCCCGCTTCAGTCGATTTAACCGAATCCCGATTAAACGAAGCCACCACATAAAGCGCAAGGCTCGACAATTCGAGGCCAAGATAGAGCGCAATCAGATCCCCCGCCGAGATCATCAGGAGCATTCCGAGCGTCGACAGTGCAACGAGGATCGGGAATTCAAACTGCTGCGATCCAGTGGCCTTAAGATAATCACCCGAAATCATCAGCGTAACCGCCGACCCGATCAGCACCGCAATCTTCATAAATCGCCCGAAACTATCGGAGATGAACGCTCCATTGAACGCCGAAACGGTCACGGCATCTTGCGTTGCGATCAGCACGCCCACAAGAGCGAGCAATAAGAACGCCAGCGTGTTGATTAGCCCGAACGACTTCTCCCCGCGAAAAGCGCCAATCAGCACAAGAGCCAACGCCCCAGCGGCGAGAAGTATCTCCGGGAGAGCAGGTGCGAACTGGGCGAGCGTGACAGTGGCAGAAGACATCGAACCAAAACCCTATTGTAGCGCCAGCGCCAGATGCGCCGCGTCAAAAGCCATTTGCGTTGTTTTAAGCAGCGCCTCGGTCGGTGCTGCAAAAACATCGAGAACCGGACCCGGCTTGATGCCGAAATAAATCGTTAGGATCAGAAGCGGCGCGAGCAAGCCAATCTCGCGAGCCGACAAATCCTTGATTGTCATGAGCGACGGCTTGTCGAGCGTGCCAAACACAACGCGCGCGTAGAGCCAGAGCGCATAGGCAGCCGAAAGAACCACACCCGTTGTCGCCACAAACGCGACCCATGTATTGGCGCGAAACGCACCCAACAAGGTCAGAAATTCTCCGACAAACCCTGACGTTCCCGGCAGTCCGACATTCGCCATCGTGAACACCATGAACGCAATCGCAAAGAGCGGCATTCGATGCACAAGCCCGCCATAGGCCGAAATTTCGCGCGTATGCATCCGGTCATAGACGACACCCACCGCAAGGACCAATGCGCCGGAGACAATCCCATGGCTCACCATCTGGAACATCGCACCCTGAATACCCTGAGACGTCAGCGTAAACAGCCCCATCGTCACAAAGCCCATATGGGCGACTGACGAATAAGCGATCAGTTTTTTGATATCTTCCTGCATGAGGGCCACCAGCGACGTATAAACAATCGCGACCACCGACAATGCGAACACAAACGGCGCGAAATAGAGAGACGCCTCTGGGAACATCGGGATCGAGAACCGGATGAAACCATACCCGCCCATCTTCAACAAAATCGCCGCCAGAATAACCGAACCTGCGGTTGGCGCCTCCACATGCGCATCCGGCAGCCATGTGTGCACAGGCCACATCGGCATCTTCACCGCAAAGGAGGCGAAGAAGGCGAGCCACAGCCATGTCTGCATCCCTGACGGGAATTTGAACGCCAGAAGGCTCGGAATATCCGTTGTGCCAGCCGTCCAGAACATAGCCATAATGGCAACGAGCATGAGAAGTGACCCAAGGAGCGTGTAAAGAAAAAACTTGAAGCTGGCATAAATACGGCGCTTGCCGCCCCAGATCCCGATAATCAGGAACATCGGGATCAAACCCGCCTCGAAGAACAGATAGAACAAGACAAGGTCGAGAGCCGAGAACACCCCGATCATCAGCGCTTCCAGCACCAGAAACGCGATCATATATTCCTTGAGCCGCTTCTCGACCGAAACCCATGACGCCACGATGCAGAACGGCATCAGAAACGTCGTCAAAAGGATGAACGGCATCGAAAACCCGTCCACACCGAGCTTGAAACGGATTGTCTCTGAGAGCCACTCGCCCTCTTCTACCAGTTGGAATGCCGAGCTCGACGGATCAAACCGGCCCCACGCAACAATCGACACGATGAATGTGATCAACGTCGCAAACAGCGCGATCCACCGAACATTGTTTTTCGCCGAGTCGCTTTCGCCACGCACCATCAACAGGGCCGCAACACCGACTAAAGGCAAAATAATCAGAGCGGAAAGAAGATGAGACATCAGTGCGCTCCCCCGAACATATACCAGGTAATCAGCGCCGCGACGCCCATCAGCATAGCAAAGGCATAGTGATAGAGATACCCCGTCTGGAACTTCACAACGATGGCTGTCACATTCTGAACCCGCGCCGCAATCCCGTCAGGCCCCATCCCGTCAATAACGCGGCCATCACCCTTCTTCCATAATTGGTATCCGAGCCATTTCGCCGGACGCACGAACAGAAAATCATAAAGCTCGTCGAAATACCATTTATTGAGCAAAAACCGGTACAGAATGGGCTGGTTTGCCGCCAATTGCCCCGGCAAATGTGGATGCCGCACATAGAAAATATACGCCACAACAAAACCTATGATCATCATCACAAGCGGCGCATTCTTCACCCAACCCGGCACATCGTGAATGGCGTGCAGAATATGGTTGTTCTCGCCTGTGAACAACGCACCCTTCCAGAATTCGCCATAGCCTTCACCAATAAAGACACCATAAAACATATAGCCCGAGAGCAACGCACCCAGAGCCAACAGCGCCAATGGCACCAGCATGGTCAATGGCGACTCATGAGGCTCATGCGCATGATGATCATCCGCCGCATGCCCATGATGATCATCATGTCCCCAACGCGCATTGCCGGTAAACGTCATGAAGAACAGCCGCCACGAATAGAACGACGTCATGCAAGCGGCCAACACCAACAGAATGAACGCATAACTCTGCGCTCCACTCTGCGACGCATAGGCAGACTCGATGATCGCATCCTTCGAGAAGTACCCCGCCGTCAGCGGGAATCCAGTAAGTGCCAAGGTCCCGATTGCCATCATAGCCGTTGTAAACGGAATCTTTTTCCACAGTCCGCCCATATGGCGGATATCCTGCTCGTGGTGCATCGCATGGATAACCGATCCGGCACCCAAGAACAGCAACGCTTTGAAGAATGCGTGCGTGAAGAGATGAAAAATACCCGCCGAATACGCCCCGGCACCAAGTGCCACAAACATGTAACCAAGCTGCGAGCAGGTTGAATAGGCAATCACCCGCTTGATATCGTTTTGAACGAGGCCAACGGTTGCAGCAAAAAACGCGGTCGTCGCCCCCATGACCATCACGAATGTGAGCGCTGCAGGCGATGCCTCGAAAATGGGAGAAAGCCGGGCAACCATAAACACACCAGCGGTCACCATCGTTGCCGCATGGATCAAAGCAGAAACGGGCGTCGGCCCCTCCATCGCATCCGGCAACCACGTGTGGAGCAGGAATTGCGCTGATTTACCCATCGCTCCCATAAACAAGAGCAAGCAGGTAATCGTCGCCGCATTCCAATCCACGCCAATGAAATGCACCTTCATCGCCGCAATCTCGGGAACCCGCGCAAAGACGGCATCATACGAAACCGAGCCTGTCAGCACGAAGACCAAAAAGATCCCGAGCGCAAAACCAAAATCGCCGACCCGGTTGACGATAAACGCCTTCATCGCCGCCGCATTCGCCGTCGGCTTCTGGAACCAGAATCCGATCAACAGATACGACGCCAACCCGACGCCTTCCCATCCAAAGAACATCTGCACCAGATTGTCGGACGTCACCAACATCAACATCGCAAAGGTGAACAGCGACAAATACGCGAAAAACCGTGGCCGGTTCCGATCCTCGTGCATGTAGCCGATCGAATAGAGGTGAACGAGGGACGAAACTGAGTTGACGACCACCAGCATCACTGCCGTCAGCGTATCAACCCTCAGCGCCCAATCAACCACCAACCCGCCCGAGGCAAACCATTGCCCAAGCATGATCCGTTCGGCACCATCGCCATATCCGACGCGCATGAACACGAACCACGAGAGCGCTGCCGAAATCAGCATCAACCCCGTTGTGACAATTTCACTGGCGCGCGCCCCAATCACGCGGCCAAAAAGGCCAGCAATGAGGAAACCGATCAGTGGGAGAAAGACGAGTGCCTGAACCATGGAATGTCTCGCGGAATTACACCGCTCAGCCCTTCATCATATTGATATCTTCAACCGCGATAGAGCCGCGATTGCGATAATAAACCACGAGAATAGCAAGCCCGATTGCCGCTTCAGCCGCCGCAACCGTCAAAATCAGCAGCGCGAAAACCTGCCCGATCAGCGTGCCGCCAAACGTCGAGAAAGCCACAAGATTGATGTTCACCGCGAGCAGGATCAACTCGATCGACATGAGAATGACGATCACGTTTTTGCGGTTGACGAAGATGCCGAACACGCCAAGCGTGAACAGGATCGCCGCGACCGTCAGATAATGTCCAAGACCGATCATGTTCGCGTCAAACTCCCTGTCCGAAAGGCACTTTTTTAACTTCGATAGCCGTATCGCGCGTCCGAGCCACCTGATCCGCAATATTCTGACGCTTCACACCTGCCTTATGGCGCAAAGTCAGAACAATCGCGCCGATCATCGCAACCAGCAGAACAAGCCCGGAAATCTGGAAATAATAGACATGCTCGGTGTAGAGAACCCGACCGAGCGCTTCCGTGTTCGAAATCGATGGATCCGTCTTTGCGAGCTCTGCTTTCCCGCCTATCGACTTCGGATCCATCACGTCGATCGTGATCACCATGGCCAGTTCAATGAAGAAAATCAGACCCAAAGTTGCTCCAAGGGGCAGATAATTCAGAAAACCCTGCCGCAACTCGGCAAAATCAACATCGAGCATCATGACGACGAACAAGAACAGCACCGCGACTGCGCCGACATAAACGACGATCAAGATCATTGCCAGGAACTCGGCGCCCATCAACAGAAACAGCCCTGCAGCATTCACAAACGCCAGGATCAGGAACAGCACCGAGTGCACAGGATTGCGCGACGAGATCACCATGAAGGCGGACCCCACTGTCACAATGGAAAACAGATAAAAAAATCCCTGAGCAAAGCTCATCTCGATAGTCCCCAATTTCCGGACACTCTGTCCGTCTCTGTTGCGGCACCCAAGCGCCGCTCTCCTGTTTAATTCACTCCCCACCCGAAAGCGTGAAGCCGTCTATATCTACCCCTAAACCGCAACTCAACCGGCTCAGCGGTAAGGTGCGTCCATCTTGATATTCCGCGCGATTTCCCGCTCCCACCGCGCGCCGTTCTCGAGTAGACGGTCCTTGTCGTAGAACAATTCTTCCCGGGTCTCTGTCGCAAACTCGAAATTCGGCCCCTCGACAATCGCTTCGACCGGGCATGCCTCCTGACAAAACCCGCAGTAAATGCACTTGGTCATATCGATATCATAGCGAGTCGTCCGGCGCGTCCCGTCGTTCCGACGAGGCCCGGCCTCAATCGTGATCGCTTGAGCCGGGCAAATCGCTTCGCACAGTTTGCAGGCAATGCAGCGCTCCTCGCCATTGGGGTAACGGCGCAAGGCATGCTCCCCCCTAAAACGGGGAGAGACCGGATTTTTCTCGTACGGATAATTGATCGTCGCTTTAGGTTTGAAGAAATATTTCATCGACAACGCAAACGCAGCGACAAACTCTTTCAGCAACAACGCATTGGCAGCCTGCCCAAGTCTCATGAGAAAACTCCGCCAAAATTATGATGTAAAAACAAAACTTCTGTCATGGCGCCCATCCCATAAACTGCAACACGCCGGCAACGGCAACAACCATGAACAACGAGATCGGCAGAAACACTTTCCAGCCCAGACGCATCAATTGGTCGTACCGATAGCGCGGGACAAAAGCCTTCACCATGGCGAACATGAAGAAGACGAGGCACACTTTTAGCACAAACCAGATAACACCCGGCACCCATGTGAACGGCACCACCTGAAACGGAGGCAACCAACCGCCCAAAAACAGGATCGTCGTCAGCGAGCACATCGTCACAATCGCAACATACTCGCCAAGCATGAACATCATATACGGGGTAGACCCATATTCGACCATGAAGCCCGCAACGAGCTCGGACTCAGCTTCCGGCAAATCAAACGGCGGTCGGTTCGTTTCGGCCAAGGCAGAGATGAAGAAAATCACGAACATCGGGAACAGCGGCAACCAGAACCACCCAAGCATCCCGTATTTGCCGTTCTGCGCTTCGACAATATCGGTCAGGTTCAACGAACCCACGCACAGCAAGACTGTGATGATCACGAAACCGATCGAAACCTCATAAGAAACCATCTGTGCGGCGGAACGCAGCGCGCCGAGAAACGGATACTTCGAATTCGACGCCCACCCACCCATGATCACGCCGTAAACACCAAGCGATGACACGGCGAAAATATAGAGAATGCCGACATTGATATTTGCAATCGCCCATCCGTCCGCCACCGGCACCACGGCCCAAGCCGCAAGCGCCAAGGTTGTGGTCACAAGCGGCGCCAGCAAAAACACACCCTTGTTTGCGCCAGCCGGAATCGTCGGTTCCTTGAGCACAAATTTCAGCAGATCCGCGAAAGACTGCAGCAATCCGAACGGCCCAACCACATTCGGCCCACGGCGCAATTGCACCGCTGCCCAGATCTTGCGGTCAGCGAGCAGGATAAACGCAACAAACACCAAAAGTGCCACGAGCAGTCCCACGCTCTTCAAGAGCGCGATTGCGACCACCCAGCCCCAGCCATTTGCCATCAAATCGGTTTCCATCACCCGCTCTCCTATTCAGCCGCCAGCGGGATACGGGCTTTAGCAAGCGCCGAACATGCAGCCATCGTCTTGGATGCCCGCGCGATGGGGTTTGTCAGATAAAAATCCGTCACCGGCGAGCGGAACGCGTCCTTGCCA
>CAMCXA010000040.1 GCA_945883115.1 Alsobacter soli | reverse complement strand
AGAAACCATTTTCAAATCTTACGATTATCGTGCGTGAAAACGCACAACCTGCAACTGAGGCTTGAGGGGTACACGATGGGACAGAAAGTAAATCCGATCGGTTTGCGCCTTGGCATTAACCGTACTTGGGATAGTCGCTGGGTCGCTACGAAAGGCGAGTTTGGTAAACTCCTGCATGAGGACATCAAAATCAGAGCTATGCTAATGAAGTTGCTCAAGCAGGCAGGGGTTTCTAGAATAATTATCGAACGTCCTCACAAGAAGTGCAGGGTTACAATTTACTCGGCGAGGCCTGGTGTTGTTATCGGTAAAAAGGGCGCAGATATTGAGAAATACCGGGCAATTGTTGGAAAAATGACCAGCTCTGAGGTTGTTTTGAATATCGTTGAGGTTCGGAAGCCGGAAATTGATGCAACCCTTGTTGCTGATGCTATTGCACAGCAACTCGAGCGTCGCGTGGCGTTTCGCCGAGCGATGAAACGCTCTGTGCAAGCTGCTATGCGTTTGGGCGCTGAGGGTATCAGGATCAACTGTTCAGGTCGTCTGGGCGGCGCTGAAATTGCACGTCTCGAATGGTATCGTGAGGGGCGAGTTCCTTTACACACATTGAGGGCTGACATCGATTATGGTGTTGGTACTGCTTTTACGACCTACGGTACTTGCGGCATTAAAGTTTGGATCTTCAAGGGTGAAATTCTTGAACATGATCCGATGGCACAGGAAAAACGTCTGACCGAAGATACTGGTCGGTCTGGATCCCGTCGCGACAACGCTGCCTAGTCCAGAACTGGTAAAGAGATACGATCATGTTGCAACCTAAGAAGACCAAGTTCCGTAAGCAGTTCAAAGGCCGTATCCACGGCGTTGCAAAAGGTGCGACGAGTTTGGATTTCGGTGAATTTGGGCTCAAGGCGCTGGAACCGGAGCGTGTTACTGCGCGCCAGATTGAGGCTGCGCGTCGGGCTCTCACTCGTCATATGAAGCGTGCTGGTCGTGTTTGGATCCGTGTTTTTCCGGACGTTCCTGTCTCGTCGAAGCCTGCTGAAGTTCGGATGGGCAAAGGTAAGGGTGCTCCTGAATTTTGGGCTTGTCGTGTTAAGCCTGGTCGGATCATGTTCGAGATTGATGGTGTGCCAGTTGATGTTGCCAGAGAGGCTTTGACACTTGCAGCGGCAAAATTGCCGATAAAGACTAGGTTTATACAACGGATTGCGGAGTAAGATGATGGCAATGAAAAACTCGCAACGCGTTTCGGAACTTCGCACGATGTCGCCAGATCAATTGCAGGATGAACTTCTTAAATTAAAGAAGGAGCAGTTTAACTTGCGTTTTCAACGTGCAACTGGGCAACTGGAAAATACATCGCGGATACGATTGGTGCGGCGTGACATAGCGCGCATCAAGACTACCATTCATTCAAAGCATGCTTCTGCCGGTCAGGCCTGAGGAGAGACGGATGCCAAAACGCATTTTGCAAGGTGTTGTCGTCAGCGACAAGCAGGACAAGACAGTTGTTGTTAAGGTGGAGCGGCGTTTTACGCATCCGCTCTTCAAGAAAACTGTGCGGAGGTCAAAGCATTATCATGCGCATGACGAGAGCAACGCAGTTAAAGTTGGGGATACTGTAAGCATTCAGGAATCACGGCCGATATCGAAATTGAAGTCGTGGGTTGTTGTTGAAACAACTGCTCAACCGTAAATAGTGGTGTTAAGCGGGGGGTAAAAGCCCTCGTCAGTCGAAGTCCGGTGTTCCCGGTGTCGGGGCTGGAAACCAGTCTGAGAAAGAGAGAGGATCAAGTCGATGATCCAGGTACAAACGAACCTTGATGTTGCCGATAATTCGGGAGCGCGTCGTGTGATGTGCATCAAGGTCCTGGGAGGCTCGAAGCGGCGTTACGCCGGTATCGGGGATATAATTGTTGTGTCCATCAAGGAAGCCATTCCTCGCGGTCGCGTGAAGAAGGGTGATGTGATGAAGGCTGTTGTTGTTCGGACTGCAAAGGATATTCAGCGCCCGGATGGGTCTGTTATCCGTTTTGACTCGAATGCTGCGGTATTGATTAATGCTCAGAAAGAGCCAGTTGGCACGCGTATATTTGGGCCGGTCCCGCGCGAACTGCGAGCCAAGAACCACATGAAGATTGTCTCACTTGCGCCGGAGGTGCTCTGATGGCCGCAAAAATCAAAAAGGGCGACACCGTTGTTATGATGACGGGTCGTGACAAGGGTAAGTCTGGCGAGGTTGTTTCGGTAATGCCGAAGGAGCTTAGGGCGGTTGTTAGAGGTATTAACGTCGTCAAGAAGCACCAGAAGCAATCTGCAAGCCAGGAAGGCGGCATTATTTCGAAGGAACTGCCTGTGCATTTGTCGAATCTTGCATTGCGCGACCCGAAGGATGGCAAGCCAACGCGCGTGGGTTTTAAATTTTTAGAAGATGGGCGTAAGGTTCGCTTTGCGAAGCGTTCGGGGGATTTGATCGATGGCTAATCAGGTGTCGACTCACGAGCCGAGGTTGAAGGCAGTTTATGCCCAGGTCATTCGGCAGAAGATGATTGAAGAGTTTGGTTATAAGAACGTCATGGAGATTCCAACCATTGAGAAGGTTGTAATTAATATGGGCGTAGGCGAAGCAACGGCTGACACCAAAAAGGTCCAGGTGGCTGCTGGTGACTTGGCACTTATCGCTGGTCAACGTCCGATCATAACCAAGGCTCGGAAAGCTATTGCTCAGTTTAAGGTTCGTGAAAACATGCCGATCGGAGCGAAGGTCACACTTCGGAAGACACGGATGTTTGAATTTCTAGATCGTTTGGTCACAGTGGCGTTGCCACGGGTAAGAGATTTTCGTGGACTGAACCCGAAGTCGTTCGACGGGCGCGGGAACTACGCGCTTGGGATCAAGGAGCACCTAGTGTTTCCTGAAATCAACTATGATAAGGCTGAGGCAGTGTGGGGCATGGATATTGTTATCTGCACATCCGCCAAAACAGATGAAGAAGCTCGTGCATTATTGCGAGCATTTAATTTCCCGTTCCGGCAGTAAGAGTATCCTCTTAAACGCGGACGCCAGGAGAGGCACATGGCCAAGAAGAGTTCGATAGAGAAAAATAAGCGTCGTGAAAGGCTCGCTCTGCAATTCGCAGCTAAGCGCGGTCGTTTGAAGGCGATAGCGAATGATGAGTCTGTAACGATGGAAGAACGGTTTGAGGCGCGCCTTAAATTGGCAGCTCTTCCTCGGAATTCAGCTCCAACTCGTGTTCGTAGTCGTTGTGAAATATCGGGGCGCCCTCGTGGTGTTTACAAGAAGTTGAAGATGTCCCGCATAGCGTTGCGTGATTATGGTTCGAAAGGCCTGATTCCAGGTCTGACCAAGGCAAGCTGGTAAGGGAGGGTCGGGCAAATGGCAGTCAACGATCCCGTGGGCGATATGCTTACCCGAATTCGAAATGCGCAGATGCGGCGTAAATCTAAGGTGGCAACACCTGGATCCAAGCTACGAGCTAGGGTGCTCGATGTGTTGCAATCGGAAGGTTACATCCGTGGTTATTCGACCGCCGAATTTGGCAACGGGCGCACCGAATTCGAAATCGAATTGAAGTATTTTGATGGCGAACCGGTGATCCGAGCGGTCGCTCGTGTTTCAAAGCCCGGTCGTCGCGTTTATACATCTGTTGATGCGATGCCGCGTGTAGCTAATGGTTTGGGTATAACGATCTTGTCGACGCCGCGTGGCGTTATGGCGGATCACGAGGCCCGCGAAAAGAATGTAGGCGGTGAAGTGCTTTGCACGGTCTTCTGATCGGTAAGGTTCAACTATTCACCAGGAGGACAGCATGTCTCGTATTGGCAAAAAACCCGTAACCGTTCCGGCTGGCGTTACTGCGTCCCTGGATGGTCAGTTGGTAAAAGTTAAGGGTTCGAAGGGCGAATTATCGTTCCTCGTTCCGGATAGCGTAAATGTTTCTTTGGCTGAGGGTTCAGTCATGGTTGCACCGCGCGATCAGTCGAAAAGGGCGCGTTCCCTTTGGGGTACATCTCGTTCAAAGGTAGCGAACCTGATCCAGGGAGTATCCGCGGGTTACGAGAAACGCCTTGAAATTAATGGTGTTGGTTACAAAGCTGCCGTTGCGGGTAATGTACTGAAATTGGCTCTTGGTTATAGTCACGATGTTGATTATCCAATCCCGGCAGGTATTTCGATAACTGCACCGAAACCTACAGAGATTGTTGTTGTAGGGATCGACAAGCAGAAAGTTGGGCAGACAGCGGCTGAAATCCGTGATTTCCGTAGTCCTGAGCCTTATCAGGGCAAAGGCGTTAAATACGCGGGCGAATTCATCTTCCGTAAGGAAGGCAAGAAGAAGTAAGGGTCGAAGATGGCAAAGAACGCAGAAGCCTCAGCACGCCGCCTGGCAAGGGTGCGTCGCTCTATCAAGGCGGCGGCCAATGGTCGGCCTCGCCTTTCGGTGTTTCGTTCGTCGAAGCAGATTTATGCGCAAATTATCGATGATGTTAAGGGGGCGACTATTGTTGCTGCCTCGACCGTCGAGAAGGATATCCGGGGTGCTTTGAAGACAGGGGCTGACACGGCCGCTGCGAGCAGCATCGGAAAGTTGTTGGCGGAACGTGCAATCAAGGCTGGCGTTTCGAAGGTTGTATTCGACCGTGGTTCGTATATGTATCATGGGCGTGTGAAGGCACTTGCAGAAGCTGCCCGCGAGAGTGGCCTGGAATTTTAGAGTCTAAGATGGGTTAGTCCCTTCATAGGATACTCAAGCGAGCAATGCCGCAGGCATTGCGTTTATAGTGAGAGAAACAATGGCAAGAGAGCCAAAAGATCGTCAGGGCCGCGAAGAGCGTGACTCAGAATTCGTTGACCGGTTGGTTCATATCAATCGTGTTGCCAAGGTTGTTAAGGGTGGGCGTCGCTTCGGATTTGCTGCACTTGTTGTTGTTGGTGACCAGAAGGGCCGTGTCGGGTTCGGTCATGGTAAAGCCAAGGAAGTGCCGGAAGCTATCAGGAAGGCTACTGAAGCTGCAAAGCGTGCATTGATTCGTGTTCCGCTAAGAGAGGGACGTACTCTTCATCATGATGTGTTGGGTCGCCACGGAGCTGGTAAAGTTGTTCTCAGGGCGGCTCCTGCCGGCACTGGAATTATTGCCGGTGGACCGATGCGTGCTGTTTTCGAGTCGCTTGGTATGCACGATGTTGTCGCAAAGTCACTTGGCTCGTCAAATCCGTATAACCTCGTTCGTGCGACCTTCGATGCACTCAAGCACGAGGATAGCCCTCGTTCGGTAGCTTCGCGTCGTGGTATCAAGGTTTCCCAGCTTCAGGCTCGCCGCGGTGACGCGGATGGCGCTGGCGCAGACGTTTAAGGGGAACCGAAATGGCGAAAGCAGCAACAAAAACAGTGACGGTTGAGCAGATTGGTAGCCCGATACGGCGGATATCCGAACAGCGTCAGACTTTAATCGGTCTTAAATTAAACAAGATGCGTCGGCGGTCGACTCTGCCGGACACTCCTGAGGTGCGTGGCATGATAGCGGCAGTTAAGCATCTCGTGCGCGTCGTCGACGGGCAGTGAGGAGTATGGTCATGAAACTTAATGGAATTAGTGATAATCGAGGCTCGAAAAAGTCCCGGATGCGGGTTGGTCGTGGTATTGGTTCTGGCAAGGGAAAAACTGGCGGTCGCGGCGGGAAAGGGCAAACGGCCCGTTCTGGTGTGGCTATAAAGGGCTTCGAGGGCGGCCAGATGCCCATTTACCGGCGGTTGCCAAAGCGTGGGTTTACCAACATATTTGCCAAAAGGTTTAATGAGGTAAACCTTGGGCGGATTCAGATTGCCATCGACGCCAAAAAACTGGATGTTTCGTCTTTGGTAACTGTTGAGGCACTCGTTGCAGCCGGAGTTTGCTCGAAACTACACGACGGAGTTCGTATACTCGGTTCTGGAGAGCTAACGGCTAAGGTGAATTTTTCTGTGGCTGGAGCGTCGAAGTCGGCGATATCAGCAGTTGAAAAGTTGGGTGGAAGCATCACTTTGCTAACGGCTTCGGCTGAGACGACGGCCTGATCCTGGATTCTGGGTGCGGCATTTCTAATCAACGCCGGGCAACGGAATATTCCGTAGGTCCGGCGTTTCACTATAGATCTAAGAATTTAATCTGGACTGGAGCACGGAATGGCATCGGCGGCTGAGCAACTCGCGGCTAATCTCAATTTCGGCGCGCTTGCCAAAGCGGACGAACTCAAGAAGCGGATTTGGTTTACACTGGGTGCCCTTCTTGTCTACCGGGTTGGGACGTACATTCCCTTGCCCGGTATCAATATCAGCGCATTGGCAGAAATGTTCGACCGGCAACAGCAAGGAATGCTTGGCCTATTTAATATGTTTTCCGGTGGCGCTGTCGGAAGGTTAGCAATTTTTGCTCTTGCGATTATGCCGTATATATCGGCCTCGATTATCATGCAGCTCCTTACGTCCACAATCCCACACCTTGAGGCATTAAAAAAGGAAGGGGAGGGCGGACGTAAGGTTATCAATCAGTATACGAGATATCTGACGGTCGTTTTGGCAACTTTCCAGGCCTATGGCATATCTGTTGGTCTTGAGGGATCGGGCAATGTTGTTATTGATCCTGGCATGTTTTTTCGAGTTTCTGCAACAATTACTCTGGTGGGCGGAACCCTGTTCCTGATGTGGCTCGGGGAGCAGATTACACAAAGAGGTATTGGCAATGGTACATCTCTGATTATTTTTTCGGGGATTGTAGCCGGTTTACCGAGCGCAATAAGCGGGACCCTAGAATTGGGCCGGCAGGGTGCTATCTCGACGTTTCTGATTCTGGTCGTGATGGTTATGATAGTGGCTGTCATTGCATTCATTGTCTTTTTGGAACGGGCACAACGTCGCTTGCTTATCAATTATCCGAAACGGCAGGTTGGTAACAAGGTTTACGAGGGGCAAACGTCGTTTCTGCCGCTGAAACTTAATACATCTGGGGTTATTCCGCCGATTTTTGCTTCGTCTTTGCTATTGTTGCCAACAACAATAGTGAACTTTTCTGCTCAGGGCGGGGACGTTGGTATTGGAGCGACGATTGCAGCATATTTGGGACATGGTCGTCCGCTTTTCATGCTACTTTATGCTGCGCTAATTATCTTTTTTGCATTCTTTTACACGGCAATTGTGTTTAATCCTGTGGAAACCGCCGATAATCTTAAAAAACAAGGTGGTTTTATTCCGGGTATAAGACCGGGTGAAAAAACTGCAGAATTTATCGACAAGGTTTTAAGCCGGATAACAGTAATCGGAGCAGGCTATCTCGTTATCATATGCCTCTTGCCAGAGATATTGGTATCCCAAGCAGCACTTCCGTTCTATTTTGGTGGCACATCGTTGCTGATTGTTGTGAGCGTGACGATGGATACTGTTGCTCAAGTTCACGGCCATCTGTTAGCTCATCAATACGAGGGGCTTGTTAAGAAGTCCAAGTTACGGGGAAGGAAGCGTTCGTGAGGCTGATACTGCTTGGCCCGCCGGGGGCGGGTAAAGGTACGCAGGCACTTCGAATTGTTCAACGCTTTGGAATTCCTCAGCTTTCGACTGGCGATATGTTGCGTGCTGCTGTAACCGCTGGTACGCCGACGGGTCTGAAGGCCAAATCAATCATGAATTCGGGCGGTCTTGTGTCCGATGAGATTGTGATCGGGATTGTAGCGGACCGCATCGAAGAGCCTGATTGTAAAGAAGGATTTATCCTCGATGGGTTTCCTCGCACAGTCGCACAGGCTGAAGCGTTGGATGGAATGTTGGAAAAAAAAGGTCTTAATATTCAATGCGTGTTGGAGTTGTTGGTCGACCAACAAGCCCTTGTTGGACGGATCATACGACGTGCGGAGGATGCGCAGGCTTTGGGCCAGCCGGTTCGCAAGGACGATGATCCCGAAGTGTTCAAAACTAGGCTTGCAGCCTATAATCGTGACACGGCTGTCGTAGCGCCATATTACGCAGAACAGGGCCGGTTGAAGCAGATTGACGGTATGCAGCCCGTTGATGTCGTGACGACGGCCATTATGGCGGCGGTCGGAGAATAGGTTGTTTAGGGAATATACATCCTTGACACTTAGGCCCACTTAATCTAACAGGAATTATCGGATTTTAGCGATTGCGCGCAGGGTGCCTCGGTATTCGGGTTGCCCTGCTTTGTTTCGTTGGTCCACTACGCATTGGCCGGCCTCCACCGGAAGCGTAGATTTTCAACCGCTTTTCTAGTCCTTTTGGACTGAACAGCCGACATGGAGTGGGACAGTGGCTCGTATAGCTGGCGTTAACATACCAACGAATAAGCGCGTCGTAATCGCGTTGCAGTATATTCACGGAATCGGCGCAAAAAAGGCATCTGAGATTTGCGAGAAGGTCGCGATTCCTGCTGAGCGCCGGGTTGCACAATTGACCGATAATGAAGTTCTCCAGATCCGTGAAATGATTGATCGGGATTACATCGTCGAAGGTGATCTCCGTCGTGAAGTTTCGATGAACATCAAGCGACTAATGGATTTGGGATGTTATCGTGGCCTGCGTCATCGCCGCAACCTTCCGGTTCGGGGGCAACGCACTCATACGAATGCACGAACCCGCAAGGGCAAGTCGAAGCCGATCGCAGGCAAGAAGAAGTAAACTATTTCATTCAATAGGCTGGTCAGATTTGGCCGGCCTGCTCAACAGTCCCTAGCGCCTGGCAAAACGGGCGCGATTGAAGGATCTAAAAAATGGCTAAAGAAGCAGGTCGCGTTCGTCGTAGAGAACGTAAAAATATTGTTTCAGGCGTTGCTCATGTCAACGCATCGTTTAACAACACGATGATCACCATCACTGACGCGCAGGGCAATACGGTTGCCTGGTCTTCGGCAGGGACGATGGGCTTTAAGGGGTCGCGCAAGTCAACCCCTTACGCTGCTCAGGTTGCGGCAGAAGATGCAGGACGTAAGGCATCAGAGCATGGCATGCGGACACTTGAAGTTGAAGTGACTGGTCCAGGTTCTGGACGCGAGTCCGCGCTCCGTGCGCTTCAGTCTGTAGGTTTCACCGTCACGTCCATTCGGGACGTTACGCCGATACCCCACAATGGTTGCCGTCCGCGCAAGCGCCGTCGCGTCTGATCGATGTTCTGCCGCCTTGGAGCGGCGGAACTTTTTGGCATTGAACGCAGCTACTAGTTTCCGAAGGATTCGAACGTGATTCAGAAAAATTGGCAGGACCTTATTAAGCCGAACAAACTCGTCATTACGCCGGGCGAAGACGGTCGCCGTGTCGCGACATTGGTTGCTGAACCGCTGGAGCGTGGCTTTGGCGTGACACTCGGAAATGCTCTTCGCCGGGTATTGCTTTCGTCACTTCAGGGCGCAGCAATTGTTTCTGTTCAAATTGATGGCGTTTTGCATGAATTCTCATCGATTGCTGGTGTTCGGGAAGATGTCACGGACATCATTCTCAATATCAAGTCGGTCGCAATCAAGATGCAGGGTGAGAGCAGCAAGAGGCTCACTCTTCGCAAGCAGGGTCCCGGCATCGTGCGGGCCGGCGATATCACTGTGACGGGCGATGTCCAGATCCTGAATCCTGACCTGATGATCTGCTCCCTTGATGATGGTGCGGAATTGCGGATGGAATTCACTGTGAAGTCTGGCAAGGGGTATGTACCTGCTGACAGGAACCGTTCAGAGGACTCGCCCATCGGTCTGGTACCGGTCGATAGTCTGTTTTCGCCAGTTAAGAAGGTTTCCTATCGCGTGGAGAACACCCGTGAAGGCCAAATCCTTGATTATGACAAGTTGATTATGACGATTGAAACCAATGGCGGTGTTTCGCCAGAGGATGCAGTAGCCTATGCGGCGCGGATCGTTCAGGATCAACTTGAAGTGTTCGTGAACTTCGAAGAGCCACGTCGGGAAGAAGAGAAGACGGCCATGCCGGAACTTGCATTCAACCCGGCATTGCTAAAGAAAGTCGATGAACTGGAATTGTCGGTTCGCTCGGCAAACTGCCTCAAGAATGACAATATTGTCTATATCGGCGATCTCATCCAGAAGTCGGAATCGGAAATGCTCCGGACCCCGAATTTTGGCCGTAAGTCGCTCAATGAGATCAAGGAAGTGCTTGCGACGATGGGTCTTCATCTCGGCATGGATGTGCAGGGATGGCCGCCAGAAAACATCGAAGAATTGGCCAAGCGTTTCGAAGAGCATTACTAAAGGGCGGATAGCGGGGCGCTTGTCCCCGCCACTGTCTCTCAACCACCGGGCGTACCGTGGCACGGCGACCGGATAACCCCATAAATGGAGTAAGCCATGCATCACGGATTTAGAGGACGCCGTTTCGGCCGTTCAGCAGAACATCGTAAGGCCATGTTTGCGAATATGTGCCAGGCACTGATCAAGCACGAGCAGATCATAACGACCCTTCCGAAGGCCAAGGATCTTCGCCCTGTGGTGGAAAAACTCGTAACACTTGGCAAGCGCGGTGGTCTTCATGCGCGGCGTCAGGCGATTGCCCATATCAAGGACGTTGTCTTGGTCAAGAAACTGTTTGACGTCCTTGGACCACGCTACAAGGATCGCAATGGTGGCTACACCCGCGTTCTGAAGGCAGGTTTCCGTTTTGGTGACAATGCGCCAATGGCCGTCATTGAATTCGTTGATCGTGACGAGGATGCGAAGGGTCTCGACTCCGGCCCGTCAATGAAGTCGGAAATCGTTGAAGTCGAGTAATATCGTCTCATTTTCGAGATAAGTTTTGAACGGGCGGTTTAGCGCCCGTTTTTCTTTGTGCGCGTAGGGCTTCCGGATGGTCAGTCGGATCGCTATATGCAAGCTTAGCGAAATGTACGCCGAGCCGAAAATGACGTTGCATCCTTTCAAAATTCTGATTGCTCTGGTTGGACTAGCCTCCGCTTTGAGCGTTCCCGTCTTCGCACAGGTGCCGAAGTCTGCGGCAGAGGCGAAAGCGTCTTTTGCCCCGGTGGTCAAGCTGGTCGCTCCTTCCGTGGTCAATGTTTATGCGGCAGGGGTTGAAAAGGGCCAGCGTAATCCGCTGTTTGACGACCCGATTTTCAGACGGTTTTTCGGTGGCGACGGATTGCCCGCGCAGGAACGCGTCCGGCGCTCCCAAGGCTCGGGTGTGATTGTCGATCCATCAGGTCTCATTGTGACCAATCAGCACGTTATCGAAGGGATGACCGAGATCAAGATTGCACTCAGCGACAAACGTGAATTTGCTGCTGAAATCGTGTTGCGCGATCCCCGGACCGATCTTGCTGTCCTGAAAATGAAAGGCATTTCAAGAGTGCCGGCGATCGAGCTCGGAGACTCCGACGGCATTGAAGTGGGTGATTTGGTGCTGGCGATCGGCAATCCATTTGGCGTCGGGCAGACGGTTACGCAAGGAATCGTTTCGGCACTTGCGCGGACACAGGTGGGTGCTGCTGATTACCAGTTTTTTATCCAGACAGATGCGGCTATCAATCCCGGCAATTCGGGCGGAGCGCTCGTCGATGTTAATGGTCGTCTGGTCGGGATCAATACGGCGATTTTTTCCCAATCTGGCGGAAGTCACGGGATTGGCTTTGCCATTCCTGTCAACATGATCAAAGTGGTTGTTGGATCCGCCCAGAATGGCGGCAAAGCGGTTCGTCGGCCATGGTTTGGTGCCCGCCTTCAGGCTGTGACGTCCGACATTGCTGACAATCTCGGCCTTGACCGGCCCGTTGGGGCGTTGGTGTCCGACGTCGCGCGTAGCAGTCCGGCGGCGGAAGCGGGGATAAAGGCTGGCGATGTTATCCTTGCAATCGGCAAGCAAGCGATTGACGATAATGAAGCGTTTGGCTTCCGCTTCGCAACCATGCCTTTGGGCGGAAGCGTTGATTTGTCAGTCCGCCGGCAGGGAAAAACCTTCACGGCTTCGGTCAAGCTGATCGCCGCGCCCGAAACCCAGCCGCGGGATCGGCAGACGATTGGCGGGAAATGGCCGCTGGCAGGAATTGTTGTTGCCACGCTCTCGCCCGCTCTGGCCGACGAGTTATCGCTTGATCCCCTGTCTGAAGGCGTTGTTGTGATGGAGGTGACGCGGGATAGTGCTGTTGAACGCATCGGTCTCAAAAAGGGCGATGTTCTTGTTTCGATTGATGGAGAAAAGGTGCAAACCTCGCGGGATGTGATGGCGTTGGCGCGTGTCCGGCAGTATTACTGGAAACTCGTGATCCGGCGGGACGGCGAATTGATGACGACAAATATTGGCGGGTGAGACATGAGTAGTTTGTTCGCGGCAGCTGGTCTCGAGAAGGAGGCGCCGCGTCCGCTTGCCGATCGTCTGCGCCCGCAAAAACTCGCGGAAGTTGTCGGACAGGACCATCTGGTCGGGCCTGATGGCGTTTTGACGCGCCTCCTCGGCTCACACTCATTAGGCTCGTTGATTTTCTGGGGTCCACCCGGAACAGGCAAGACAACAACGGCGCGACTGCTCGCGAATGAAACAACGCTTCATTTCGAACCGATCTCGGCGATTTTCTCCGGCGTTGCCGACCTGAAAAAAGTGTTTGAAGCCGCGCGGGGGCGGCGTGCCTCGGGGCAGGGCACGCTGCTGTTTGTGGACGAGATCCACAGGTTCAACCGTGCCCAGCAGGACGCGTTTCTGCCTGTTATGGAAGATGGCACGATCACGCTGGTTGGAGCGACAACCGAGAATCCGTCTTTTGAACTGAATGCTGCGCTTTTATCCCGCTCCCGCGTGCTCACTTTCCGGTCACTGGACGAGGCGTCCATTGCGGGGCTTCTGGCGCGTGCGGAAGAGATCGAGGGGCGTCAACTACCGCTTGATGCGGATGCACGCGCCATGCTGGCGCAATTGGCGGACGGGGACGGGCGGGCGGCTCTTACGCTTGCCGAGGAACTCTGGCGTTCGGCGAAGCAAGGCGAACTCTTTGATCCAGCGGGCATGCTCGAGATTATTCAAAGGCGGGCGCCGATTTATGACAAGGGGCAGGATGGCCATTACAATCTGATCAGCGCTTTGCATAAGAGCGTCCGGGGGTCAGATCCAGATGCAGCGCTTTATTATCTCGCGCGGATGCTCGATGCCGGCGAGAATCCGCTCTATATCGGCCGAAGATTGGTCCGGATGGCGGTAGAAGATATCGGCCTTGCCGATCCACAGGCGCTTGTGATTGCGAATGCCGCGAAAGATGCTTTTGAGTATCTGGGATCACCGGAGGGTGAGCTAGCGCTTGCGCAGGCCTGTGTCTATCTCGCGACGGCGCCGAAGTCGAATGCCGTCTATACGGCTTTTAAAGCCGCTACACGGGCGGCGAAAGAAGGTGGGTCACTCATGCCGCCCAAAACCATTTTAAACGCTCCTACGAAGCTGATGGGAGCGGAGGGCTATGGCAAGGGGTATCAATATGACCATGACGAACCCGACGCCTTCTCAGGCCAAAATTATTTCCCCGAGAAACTCGGCCGGCCTGTGTTTTATGAACCGGTCGAACGGGGCTTCGAGCGGGATCTCCGCAAGCGGCTCGACTATTGGGCGAAGTTGAGGGCGGAGAGGGGGGATAGGTGAGCGTGGGGCAGATGCGGTTTCTCTCGACCTTTGAACCGCGCAATGCTAACCCGCATTGATGGCACATCAATGGTTCCCGTTTGAGAAGCCGATGATGACTATTGTGCAGGGCTGAAACTGATGCAATCCTTAATTATTGTTTTTATTGGCGGAGGACTGGGTGCCTCGCTTCGTCATTTGATCAATCAGGCCTGTCAGCGTTTTTTTGCGATTGAATTTCCGACGGGCATTATGCTCATCAATATTTCAGGATCGATACTCATGGGCGTTGCAGCCGGTTATTTTGCATTCAAGGCGTCCGAGTCGTGGTCCGATACGGCGCGACTGTTTATGACAACGGGTGTGCTGGGGGGCTATACGACCTTCTCAGCCTTCTCGCTTGATGCGATGTTGTTGTGGGAACGTGGCGAACCGGGTTTGGCAGTGGCTTATGTGCTCGGTTCGGTCGTTTTGTCGATTATTGGCCTCGCGGCAGGTCTTGGTATTGTGAGGGCTTTGACATGACCGCCAAACGACCATCAGCGGGGAGGGGCCGTAGCGAACGACGCGGACCTCCGCCACGCGGCCCGCGTCCGCCTGTGGCAAGTGCCGAACCCGGCCCGCGCACGCCTAAACCGCGTGCGGGATCACGCGTTGCGCGAAAGGCAGGGCCGGAAGCGGCGCCTGTTACGAAATTCATCGTGACGTCGGAACCAAGGGCACCGCGAACTGCGAAAACGGAAGCCGCAGCCGAAGTGGAGACGATTTCTGTTGGTGTCCAAACAATGACGGTGACCGCTGACGAGGCCGATATGCGGGTGGATCGTTTTCTCGAGGCGCATTTTCCGAAATTGCCGTTCAGCCATATCCAGCGGATCGTTCGCAAGGGTGAATTGCGGGTCGATGGCAAGCGGGTGGAAACCAAGGACAGGTTGTCGCCCGGGCAGGCCGTGCGTATTCCGCCGCTTGTTCTCGGCGGTGTGAAGCCGAAATCGGGACCGTCAGCCGCAGAGGCTGCGGACGCGGCGTTTATCCGGTCGCTGATCCTGTTCGAGGATGACGACATGATGGTGTTGAACAAGCCGATGGGGTTGGCGGTGCAGGGGGGCTCCGGCACAATCCGACATCTCGATGGGCTGTTGGAATCCATGCGCGATGCGAAGGGGCAGAAACCGCGGCTCGTGCACCGGTTGGACAAGGATACGTCGGGCTGTCTCGTGGTTGCGAAGACCCGATTTGCGGCGTCGGCACTGGCGAAAAGTTTCCGGGCGCGCGATACGCGGAAAATATATTGGGCGCTTGTAGCGGGTGTTCCACGCGTCAAGCAGGGCCGGATCTCGACCTATCTCGCCAAGGGCGAAGACGATGAGGGGGATCCGCGGATGCAGGTCGCGCGGCATGGTGATGAGGGTGCGAGCCACGCGGTGACGTATTACGCTGTTGTCGAGACGGCGGCGCAGAAACTAGCTTGGCTGTCTATGAAGCCGGTGACGGGGCGGACGCATCAATTGCGGGCCCATGCCAAGCATATGGGGCATCCGATTGTCGGGGATCCGCTCTATTTTGATATCGAGAATTGGGCCTTGCCCGGTGGTATCCAGAACAAGCTGCACCTGTTGGCGCGCAGGATTGTGATTCCGCATCCGCGAACGGGCAAGCCGGTGGATATCACCGCGCCGTTGCCGCCGCATATGCAGCAGAGCTGGAATTTGCTTGGGCTTGATGCCAAGAGATATGATCCGATCGAAGAAGCGCCTGAATAATTTTTGTAATTTGTTCATTAAGATCAAAGGACTACCTTGAATTATGAAGGTGGAAGATGATGATACTGTTGGAGCTGACATGGTGATTGATCCGGTCGCGATGGCGCGGCGGGATTTGGCAAAAGCTTTACCACGCCGGTTTTGGACCAGCGTCAGCTTGGGGGCGGCTGATAGCGGGTTTCAGGTGTTGCTTGATGGTCGGCCGGCGCGG
This sequence comes from Alsobacter soli, assembly GCA_945883115.1. Lineage (GTDB taxonomy): Bacteria > Pseudomonadota > Alphaproteobacteria > Rhizobiales > Beijerinckiaceae > CAIUPE01. The sequence continues at coordinate 8,196 of CAMCXA010000040.1, read as the reverse complement.
ACACCGGCAAGACGGCCCTTGGTTTTACCGAACGAGGCCGTTGGCAAACTCGTTGCGGATGAATGGACACGGATCGGCGAGGCGATTGATCCCGCATTGATGCCATGCACTAAAATCGTGAATTCGGCGATTGATGGCGTTGCGCATGATATGGCCGGTGTCAGGGCTGACCTCGTCAAATATGCGGGGTCGGATTTGTTATGCTATCGCGCGGGGCATCCGGAGCGGTTGGTGGAACGACAAGTTATTTCTTGGGATTCGGTGCTTGACTGGGTTCATGGGCGTTTTGGGGCGCGCTTCATGCTTGCGGAAGGAATTTTGTTCGTCACGCAGCCGGAAAAATCCACTGCGGCAATCGCCAATCATGTTTCAGGAATTTCCGATGTATTTCATCTCGCGGCGCTTCATGTCGCGACGACACTGACCGGATCAGTCTTGCTGGCGCTTGCCGTTTCGGAAAATCACTTGGCGACAAGCGAGGCATGGGCGCTGGCCCATCTCGATGAAGATTTTCAGATGGAGGTTTGGGGGCATGACGACGAGGCTCTGGCGCGTCGCGCGTCACGCTGGCACGATATGGAGGCGGCGTGCCAGCTAATGGCTGCTTCGCGAAACGCGGACTAATCCCTTGGTTAGGGTTGCGCTGAGGGTCGCGATGGGTTTTAAAAAATGTCGATACCTCCAGTGACGGCGCCAAGCCGAATATGCGAGGTGAGGGGGCTCGATGAAAGACATTCTGGAACGCTTGGAGGACCGTCGTGCCGAGGCACGGCTAGGTGGCGGCGCAAAGCGGATAGCAGCGCAACACGCGCGCGGGAAACTCACGGCGAGAGAGCGGATCGATCTCCTGCTTGATAATGGTTCTTTTGAAGAATTCGATATGTTCGTCCAGCATCGTTGCGATGATTTTGGGATGGAGAAGTCGAAAATTCCGGGCGACGGGGTCGTGACGGGGTGGGGCACGGTGAACGGCCGCACGGTCTTTGTCTTTGCCAAGGATTTCACCGTATTTGGCGGGTCACTCTCGGAAACCCATGCCAACAAGATCAATAAAATTCAGGATATGGCGCTGAAAATGCGGGCGCCGATCATCGGATTGTTCGACGCTGGTGGCGCGCGCATTCAGGAAGGCGTTGCTGCCTTGGGTGGTTATGGCGAAGTTTTCAAACGGAATGTGATGGCGTCCGGCGTTATTCCGCAGATTTCAGTCATTCTCGGGCCTTGCGCTGGTGGAGATGTCTATTCCCCCGCAATGACCGATTTCATCTTCATGGTCCGCGACCGATCCTACATGTTTGTGACAGGGCCTGATGTGGTCAAAACCGTCACGAACGAGACAGTGACGGCAGAGGAGTTGGGCGGCGCGAAGATTCACACGGCAAAATCCTCGGTTGCCGACGGTGCCTTTGCCGATGATGTCGAGGCCCTTCTTCAGGTGCGTCGTCTGATCGATTTTCTACCCGCTTGCAACACCTCCGGTGTTCCGGTTTGGCCAAGTTTCGATACACCTGAGCGCGTCGAATTGTCGTTGGACACGCTTGTCCCGGATAACCCGAATAAACCCTATGATGTGAAGGAATTGATCGGAAAAATCGTTGATGAGGGTGATTTTTTCGAGATTCAGGAGTCTTTTGCAAAGAATATCGTGACCGGTTTCGCCCGGATGGAGGGAAAATCCGTCGGCATTGTCGCCAATCAACCGATGGTATTGGCCGGAGTTCTCGATTCTGACGCGTCACGCAAGGCGGCGCGGTTCGTCCGCTTTTGCGACGCTTTTGAAATTCCGATTGTCACACTTGTTGACGTACCGGGCTTTTTGCCGGGTACGGCGCAGGAATATGGTGGATTGATCAAACACGGTGCCAAATTGATGTTCGCCTATAGTGAGGCGACGGTGCCACTTGTGACCGTCATCGTTCGCAAGGCTTTTGGCGGTGCTTATGATGTGATGGCGTCAAAGCATATTGGTGCCGACGTCAATTACGCGTGGCCAACCGCGCAAGTCGCTGTGATGGGAGCCAAGGGTGCCGTCGAAATCATTTTCAGGGCGGATATGAATGATCCTGAAAAGATAGCTGCCAGAACAAAAGAATACGAGCAGCGGTTCCTGTCTCCGTTTGTTGCGGCAGAACGCGGCTATATCGACGAAGTGATCATGCCGCATGCGACAAGGCGTCGGGTGGCCCGTGCATTGGCCATGCTCGCGACCAAAAAGGCGGAACGCCCTTGGCGAAAGCACGATAATATCCCGTTGTGAGTTGTTTTTTGGTTGGGCGGTTTAACAAGAAACGGAAATCGTCACTGGCGTCCGACAAATTCCTGGAAGCTTAGTTCAGGCTCGCGCGATTGCGCTTTCATGAACGCACGATTGAGTGCCCGCTTCGCGTTCAACCCGCCACAGGCGATGATGCGGTTTTCGGCGGAAAGGCCAAATCCGTCGCCAGTTTCCAGTCGGTTGATATAGTCTGAATAACCTGTCTCAAAAAGTGTCGACGATTTTTCGCTGTTGGCGACAGAACCGGACCGCAAGTGATAGAAATAAGAGGATGTCACAGTTACCGGCAATTGACCGATCCGGTCGATCAACTGGATATTGGCGATGGCATCCTCCGAAAATTCGACGCCTGGAACACGCGGAAGCATGTGATCCCGACGGATCAACGGCACCAAAGGGGCGTTGAGCGACATAAATTCTGTGAGCGCCAGAAATACAGGATCGCTGAGATCTTTGAAGGTCGTGCTGATGGCTTTGTCGGTCACCTCGTCGACCATCAGTAAATTGTCTGCAGCTGCGCCATAGCGTGCGGCTAGCGGCAAAAGGGTTTCGAAACGATCAGGTGCCAGCGTATCATCCGCATCAAGCTGGGTAACAAAATCACCGGAAACAAGAGGAAATCCAGCATTTCTTGCGGCGTGACAGCCGGAGTGTGTCTGCCCTGTTGTGCCGAAATGTAGACGTTGGTCAGCGATGCCTTTGCCCGATAGGAACTGTTGATAATCGACGCCATCATCCGAAACGATGATTGCCTCCCAATCGGGGTAAGATTGCAAGACAAGGCTCTCGAGCGCTCGTTCCAAAGTTGCCTCTGCCGCGAATGCCGGAATGACTACAGAAACCTTCATGTGTTGATCAATTTTCAAGCGGCGCAAACCGCAATAACCAATCGGTGGCAAGCGTGATGTCGGATTGTGTCAGGCCGTGACTGGCGTGCAGCACTTCGTGGATCACAGTCGCACCGCGTTTGTCGAGCATTGCGGCGAGACGTTTGGCATTCTCGAGTGGCAGGATTGGGTCAACGTCCCCGGACACCAAAAGTACCGGCACGCCCGCAAGATTAGCCGGGGGCGGATCATCCAGCGGCACCATGGCCCGAAGGAGAATAGCACCACGCAACACCTCGGGACGAAGCAAGAGGATGGCGACAGCGATATTTGCCCCGTTTGAAAAGCCTACGGCAACAGGTTTTTCAAGGCCATACCGTGACTGGGCGGCGAGGATGAAATCGGCCAATTCATGGGCGCGATAAACAACATCTGCCTGATCGAGGACCCCTTCCGCAAGGCGTCTGAAAAATCGAGGCATGGATCCTTCAAGGACCTTTCCGCGTGGGGAAAGTAGGGCTGCACCCGGTGCCAGAGTGCGCCCTAAAGACACGAGATCATCCTCGTTTCCACCGGTACCATGCAGCAAAAGAAGAGGCGCGCGAGGTGACCCTTCTGCCGCGTGAAAGCGGTAGATGAAATCGTTGCCATCGGTCATTCCCACCATCTCCAAACCCGGATTGCTAATCGAAGCAGATAATACGATTAATCCGATTAATACACCCTCAACCAATCTTGAAAAGTCGTACTTAACCAGCTTTTTAAAATCACTATCGCCGTTAACGACTTGGTCGAAACTCACACCTTACCCTAAGTCAATAAATAAACGACCCGAGGAAGTGGATGTGGGACCATGTGGAATAACAGGATCAGACTGATCGCATCGGCGATTATCAGGCAGAGAATAGTTCGTCACGAGGATGTCGCGTTATTGCGCGATCTGACATTAATTTATGGCGGAATTTCACGCGATGAGGCGGGGGATCTTGTTCGTATTGAACGGCATGTCACAAACATCTCGTCAGACTGGCCGTCGTTTTTTACCGAAACATTGACGTCCCATCTGATCTGGGAGAGCCGGCCCACGGGAACTTTGACCATATATGATGCTGAGTGGTTGAGCCTAAGGCTGGGACTTTCAAGTGTTGGCCCGTCACAATGCTCACAAGCTCTAATCGATGCGCTTGCGTCGGAATCGCACGATCCGGACCATGTCCGTACACTTTTTGCGGTGATTGCCGGACACGCGAAACCTGTTTTGCGACCCACGCCTCCCGTTCCTTCAGGGGACAATATCATGTTATTCCCAAGTCGAGTTTACCGCGCAGGTTTTTCCGCCTAAAACTGCCCAGAGGTATTCTGGGCAGGGACGGGAATGTTCAAGAAAATATTGATTGCCAATAGAGGTGAAATCGCCTGCCGCATCATCAAGACCGCTCGCAAAATGGGCATTATGACGGTCGCGGTTTACTCTGATGCGGATGGGGACGCGCTGCACGTCGAAATGGCGGATGAAGCTGTTCGGATTGGCCCGCCTGCGGCGGCCCAGTCCTATCTCGATATTGAGAAGATTATTGCTGCCTGCCGTGAAACAGGTGCGGAAGCCGTTCACCCCGGATATGGATTTCTATCCGAGCGGGCGGCCTTTCCGCGTGCGTTGCAAGAGGCGGGCATCGTCTTTATCGGGCCCAATCCTGTCGCGATCGACGCGATGGGCGACAAAATCCAATCGAAGAAATTTGCCAATGCTGCCGGTGTTTCGACGGTACCCGGCTATCTCGGCGAGATCGCTGACCCTGTCGAGGCCGTCAGGATTGCGGATTCGATTGGCTACCCCGTGATGATCAAGGCATCGGCAGGAGGTGGCGGCAAAGGGATGCGGGTCGCCTATGCTGCAAATGAGGTGGCGGAAGGCTTCGCCCGTGCCCGCTCCGAAGCCGCTTCGTCTTTCGGGGATGATCGCGTTTTCATCGAAAAATTTATCGTCAATCCGCGGCATATCGAAATTCAGCTGCTTGGCGACAAGCACGGCAATCTGATCTATCTCGGGGAACGCGAATGCTCGATCCAGCGGCGCAACCAGAAGGTGATTGAAGAGGCGCCGTCTCCTCTGCTGGACGAGGAGACGCGGCGACTGATGGGCGAGCAGGCCGTCGCCCTCGGCAAGGCGGTCGGTTATGACTCTGCTGGCACAGTTGAATTTGTCGCTGGTCAGGACAAATCATTCTATTTTCTGGAGATGAATACGCGACTCCAAGTTGAACATCCTGTGACCGAGTTGATTACCGGCATCGACCTTGTGGAGAAAATGATCCGGAGTGCTGCGGGCGAGCCGCTCAGGTTGAAACAGCAGGAAGTCCGACTGACCGGATGGGCGGTCGAGTCGCGTGTTTATGCAGAAGATCCGACGCGTAACTTCATGCCATCGACTGGACGCCTCGTAGCTTATCGACCCCCAGCCGAAGGCATCGAGGATGGCGTGACGATCCGCAACGATACCGGCGTTTACGAGGGCGGTGAAATCTCGATCCATTACGACCCGATGATTGCCAAACTCGTGACCCATGCGCCCACACGCGCCGAGGCCATTGCGGCGCAGGCGGAGGCGCTTGATGCCTTTGCTATTGAAGGCATACGACACAATATTCCGTTTCTTTCGGCATTGATGGCGCATCCGCGATGGCAGTCGGGTCAGCTCTCGACCGGCTTTATTGCTGAAGAATTTCCGGGCGGATTTCAGGTTCCGGAGCCGCGGGGTAACGATATCGCACTGTTTGCGGCCATTGCAGTGAGTATCGATCATCGCCTCAACGAGCGGAAGCGGATGATTTCAGGACAGATGCGTGCGGCCAAGCCGGTCCGGTTTGATCGCGAGCGGACGGTCATGATGCAGGAAACGAAGGTGTTGGTTCTCGTCGAAGATGACATGGAACCTATCCGGATTTTGCTTCCTGAGCAGGGCGCATCTTTCACGGTCAAAACGAGCTGGAACCCCGGGCAGCCGGTTTGGCATGGCACGATCAACGGCTCGGCGATTATTGCGCAGGTGCGCAGCGTCTTGAATGGCGTGATGATCGCCCATGGCGGTTCCGGCACAACGGCACGCGTTTACACGCACCGTGAGGCCCAGCTGAAGGCACTCATGCCGCCGCCTGAAATGGGAGACAGCAGGAAGCATTTGCTCTGTCCGATGCCGGGACTTGTGAAAATGCTCGACGTGACCGTCGGACAGGAGATCAAGAGTGGCGAAGTGCTCTGTATCGTTGAAGCCATGAAAATGGAAAATGTGCTTCGGGCGGAGCGGGATGGCATCATCTCCAAGGTTCTGGCCCGCGAGGGGGATAGCCTCGCGGTTGATGCCGTGATTTTGGAATTTGCCTGAGCAATGCCGCTCTATTTTGCCTATGGCCTCTTGATGAGCCGCGAGGAGATGGCCAGGCAGTGCGGCCGCTCCGTGTTCTTTGGCGTTGCACGCCTGCCGCGGCATCGTCTTTTCATGATGGCAGACGGGCATGCGTCGATTGTTCGTGATCCCCGTCGCGATGTCCATGGCGTTGTTTGGGATGTTCCATTCTCAGACATGGCGGCTCTCGAACGATTTGAACGCAGTGCTTCGGGGCCTCATGTCAAAATCTCCCAACCGGTGATCCTAGACGGGGGAGCAAAGCGCGCTTTGGTTTTTGTCGGGCGGGGGCAGGTTCTGGGTAAATCAAAACCCGAATATATTCAGGCGCTCTTGGCGGCAGGGGGTTTGACCGGTTTGCCGAGCGCCTATTTGCATGAGATCGAACACGGCGAACCGCCGAAACGGAAACCCGGAGCGCCCTTGTTCAAGGCACCGGTTTCGTCGGCCCGAAAGTAAGCTCAAAGGCTGATTTTAGCGCCGTATCTGCATCTGTCATGGTGACGGGGAGGCCGAGGTCGACGAGGCTTGTGACGCCATAACGCGCCTCGCCAATGCCGCAGGGGACAATGCCCGCAAAATGCGACAGCTCCGGTTCCACATTCAGGCTGATGCCATGATAGGTAACCCATTTCCTGACACGGATGCCGATAGCCGCGATTTTGTCCTCGGCGCCGGGTGCTTTTTCTGGACGTTTGACCCAAACGCCGACACGATCCTCGCGGCGTTCACCGCTTACGGAAAAATGGGCCAGAGTTTCAATGATCCATGCTTCCAGAGAAGCCACGAAGCGTCTCAGGTCGGGGGTGCGTGCGTTCAAATCGAGCATGACATAGGCGACGCGTTGTCCGGGCCCGTGATAGGTGAATTGTCCGCCACGCCCCGTCCGGTGCACGGGAAAGCGCGCGCTTAACAAATCCGCATCATTGGTCGAGGTTCCGGCGGTATAGATTGGAGGATGCTCGACGAGCCAGACAAGCTCGCTGGCCTCGCCGGCATGGATCGCGGCAACGCGTTGCTCCATCAGATCGACAGCGTCCTCATAAGCGACCAGTGTCGACGTTGTTTTCCACTCGACCTGACAAAAATCGCGCCGCCGCATCGAGAAATCCAGAAGCTCCGAGCGATCCTTCATGATTGATTAACCATAGATATGTCTTGTATTGTTCAAATTGGTGATCGTTTTGGGAAGGAACTGCATAAGATGCCTTTGGCTGGGATGGATTCCGTAATTGTTGATGTATCCGTTGTTCTTGGATCCAAAACGATGCCGATCAAGAACTTCATTGCGCTTTCACGAGGCGGGACCATTGTGCTTGATCCGGTGCCGGGAGACAAGGTGGACATTATGGCAAACGAGCATCTCGTTGCGCGCGGGGTTGTTCTTGTCAGAGGCAGCACAATTTCCGTTGAAATTCGGGAAGTGATGCGGTCAACATAATTATTTTCGGAAAGTTCGGGATTTGCTTGTTCATCCGGAATGCATCTGTTAGATGATCCGGCGCGTTCTTTGAAAAGCTGTTCAGAGCGTTGATGCGGCCATGGCGGAATTGGTAGACGCGCTAGCTTGAGGTGCTAGTCCTTTAACCGGGGTGGAGGTTCGAGTCCTCTTGGCCGCACCATTATTGGTCCTAGGACCATTTAACAACCCGATATACGAGGTTTCGCTCGTATATTTTGGGATAGAGAAC
>CAMCXA010000039.1 GCA_945883115.1 Alsobacter soli | reverse complement strand
TGGTTCTGGCGGATGAGCTAGACGACGCGCGTACTCTCCTCATCGAAGCAGGATTGGGCAAGGAATTGGGAACGTTATGAAATTTGAACCCTTTCTGCGCGGACGGATTTCAATCGCGCAACCTGAAACGGGACATCGCGCGGGCACGGACGCCATTTTGCTGGCGGCAACGGTCTCGTCAGGATTTTCGGGTCTGGTTGTCGATGCCGGTGCGGGCGTTGGCGGCGCAGGGCTCGCACTTGCGGCCCGGGTGCCGGATGCGCGCGTCACCCTTGTCGAGATTGATCCGGCCACAGTAGAATTCGCCCGGACGAATAGCGCGCATAACGGGCTGGAAACCCGCCTGTCGGTCGTTGAAGCCGATCTGCTGGCCTCCCATGCCGAACGCAGTCTGAACGGGCTCACACGAGAGGATGCCGCTTGCGTGATCACCAACCCGCCGTTTTTGTCGGAGGGCGAAGCGCGGCCTTCATCCGATGAAGATCGCCGCCGGGCGCATCTAATGCCGACAGGCGGGCTTGAACGCTGGATGAAAGCGATCCACGCCCTACTCGCCCCGCGCGGAACCTTTGTCATGATCACGCGGCCCGAGCGATTGCAGGAAACCATCGTCGCCTGCGACGGCAGGTTTGGTTTTCTGACGTTGTTGCCTATCCACCCGCACGAGGACGATCCGGCAATCCGGCTCCTGATTCGCGGCACGAAAGGGAGCAAGGCGCCGCTGTCGATCTTGCCGGGGCTTGTCCTGCACGGGCCGGACGGACGTTTCACCCCGTTTGTCGAAAAGCTGCACGCGGGCGAGGCTTCGCTTAATCTTGTTTGAAAGCGGCTGCAAGGCGGGTGCCGGTTTCGCGTCTCAGTGCCATGATCCCGCTCTCGGAGTGGCGCGACGGGTGCACGCGGTTTGTCAGAAGCGTCCATGCGACGCGGCGGTCCATGTCGATCCAGAGGCCGGTTCCGGTGAAGCCGAGATGTCCGATGGTGCGGGCGGAACTACCCTCGCCGCCATGCCAGCCCGGATGCGCGATTTCCCAGCCCAGCGTGCGCGTTCCGGCTGATCGTGTCGTCAAATCGGCCATGCTCAGGGCGGAGAAACGCTGCCCGCCGATCAGGCTCGCGGCATAATCGAGAACGCCATCAACCGTACCGAAAAGGCCGGCGTGACCTGCCGCGCCGCCAAGGGCAAAGGCGTTTTCATCGTGGACCTCGCCGCGGATCATCCGGCCGCGCCATGCACAGAATTCGGTGGCGACCGATGAGGCGGGATCAGGCCGGAAGGTTAGGCCGGGCGAAAGATCAACCGCAGAAAGCGGCGTGCCAGTAACCCGCTCGATAAGAATGCCGAGCAGAATGAAATTGATATCGGAATAGACGGGCGGCCCCGATTTCCAGTTCCGTTGCAGAATATAGGCCCGCAGCGTCTCGGGATCCTGACCCAGCGTGTAAAGCGGCTCGACTGCAGGAAGATGGGTCTGGTGGCTGAGGCATTGCCGGATGGTCAGGCGACGCTCTGCTGCGCCGGTCTCATATTGGCGGAGATCGGGGATATGGAGCGACAAAGGATCATCCAGCGTCACGCGACCCTGCTCGACAAGACGTATCAAATTGTCAGTTGTGAAGATGACTTTGGTGAGGGATGCGAGATCGAACCAGTGCGTGCGGTGCAAGGGGGTGCTCTCCGGCTCGCGTTGCGCAAGGCCCGCCGTGAGAACTGAACGTTCGCCTTTTGCGGTGACGAGGCCCAAAGTCGCACCGGGAATTCGCCCCTCGGCGACCGCAAGCCGCGCGGGTTCAAAGATCGTCTCGATGCTTACGGAGAGGCTCGTCATCGCGATGGTCCTTTTGGTCGCCAGATTTCTCCGCCACGCATGGGTTCAGGGACGCCGGTTGTCGAGGGGAGGCTGAGCGGCAAGCCTGCGATCGATCTGACGGTGAGCCATGCAAAGCATTCCGCCTCGAGAAAATCACCATTCCAGCCGACTGCTTCGACCGGATCGACCGGCACACCGAGACGCTGCCGCAGGGCGTGCATCAAAAATCCGTTCAGCCGCCCGCCGCCGCAAACGAGCCAGCGTTTCGGGGGGCGCGGCACGTGCTTAAGCGCTGCCGCTACCGATTCAACGGTGAACTGCGTCAATGTGGCGGCGCCATCGGCGTCGGAAAGGGATGCGACCAGTTTCATCCAGTCATGAAACGCATTGCGATCCAGCGATTTCGGCGCAGGGCGCGCGAAATAAGGATGCGCCAGAAAATCTGCGACCAAGGCCTCATCGGCGTGACCGCACGCGGCGAGCGCGCCGTCCGTATCGAAGGATTGACCTGTGCGCTCGCGGACGAAATCATCGATCATGGCCGAGGCGGGGCCGGTATCGAACGCGGAAATAATGTCGCCATCGAGAGAGGTGACATTGGCGACGCCACCAAGATTGAGCACCATGAGGGGCTGCGCGAGATGGCGTGCCAAGGCCTGATGGTAGAGCGGGACAAGCGGCGCGCCCTGTCCGCCTGCGGCGAGATCCGCGTGCCGGAAGCGGTTGACGCAGGTGAGCCCGAGCCGGTCAGCCGCGCGTTGGCCATTCATCAATTGGCGGGTGAAACGACGCTCCGGGCGGTGAAAGACAGTCTGGCCATGAAGGCCGACGCAGGTGATCGATTGGGGCGAAATGGTGTGTGCGTCGAGGATGTGTGTGACGGCATCGCAATGGGCGTCGGTGACGGCGTCTTCAAGGGCGGAGAGATCTCCGCTTTCAGCTTGCGCGGGGGTGTTGATGACCGCGATGAGCGTCTCGCGCAGCCGGGCCGGATAGGGAAGGGTTGCGCCGGGGCCATGCTCGATCAGGTCGCGACCATCGGTGCGCAGCAGGGCGACGTCGATGCCATCCATCGATGTGCCACTGATCACCCCGATCGACCATTTCGGTTCTGTATCCATGCCGGTGCCGCGTTCGTCCATTTATCGTCATTTTTCTGCCTCATGATAATTCATGAGCAGTTCATCCGATTCATGGATCTATAGGCTTCTATAATCGTTACCAAGAGATAAACGATCCTTTCCGTGATCTTGAGCAGGTTAAACAGATGATTCAGAGCCCGATTTCAATCACTGCACCTACCAGTAACAACGCGCGCGTTCTTGCTGTCTTGGCATTGATGACGCTTCTGGCGGGGTGTCAGCGCTATGAGTGGACGCATCCGACGAAATCACTCGAACAGTTCGGGCGCGACAAATATACCTGCCAAGAACGCGCCTCCCGGCTTTATCCCGTCGCGGCGGCGGTGGTGCAGGAAGGTGGCGGCTATTTCACGGGCGGGTATACGCAATGCCGCCGCTCGAGTGGCTATTCGCGCTTCTGCTATGCGACGCCGATGGAGTATATCCCGCCAATGTATACAACTCGGGATCTGAACGAGAACGAGCGCGGAAGTGCTGTCGAGTCGTGTCTGTTCAGCCGGGGGTATCAATTGGTGCCCGCAAATTGACACCTCGTCCCGCAACGATCCTGAACCCGTCAGGGTGATCAGACAAACAGCCTGAAAACTTGAATTGTTTGAGGTTAGTCAATGATTACTTGATCTCGAGCAGCCAAACTACCTTTTACCGGAGGCTGTTTCGGACGGCTTCCAGTCCAATCCCGCAGGGTATCAATCGCCCGGGGACGGCGCCCGATACTGTCTCGGGGGAGCGGTATCGGGCGTCATTTTCCTGAAGCGTCAGTGAATCAGTAGGTTCCGGTGAGGGGCTTCAAGCGGCGGAGATTCACCTGCATCAGGGAGTCGGCCCGGTCATATGCAAGAACGCCGTCGCGTTTGAGTTGGGAGAAGACGCGGCTGACCGTTTCGAGTGTCAGACCCAGATAATCAGCGATCTCGAGCCGCGTCATCGGCACGCGGACTAGCCCGCTACCTGCAGGGACCGGATGATGCCCGTTCGGCTGTCGGGCATCGGCGGGAACAAGATCGAAAATGAAACTCGCAACCCGTTCGACAGCGGATTTTCGGCCGAGAAGCAAAGCGTGATCATGCAGCCCGCAGACCTGAGCCTTGAGTTGTTCGACGAGCAACAATTTCAACGGGAGAGAGCGATCGACGACGCTGCGGTCATATCCCATCACGCGTACCGGAGTGAGGGCTTCGGCAGAGCTATGATACCGGCTGGTTGGTGTGATGCCGAAGACCTCATCCGGCCCGAGAATTTCGTAAATCTGGCGGCGCCCGTCGGGCAGGAGTTTTGACAGCATGATCTTGCCGTCGATAATCCGGAACAATGTTCGCGCCGACTCGCCCTCGCTCAGCACTGTCGCATGCGCGGGGAATTCCGCGAGGCGGCCGAGCCCCCGTAAATCGGTCGTAATGGACCCATCGCCGCCATCCAGCAACGCGCCCGTGAGCGCACCGTTGCTGCGCGGTGGCAGGGGAGCATGGTCGAGCCGATGCTGCGGATGCTGAGAAAGCTGCGACATAACGAGACCCCGGTTTGGGGAAGAAGGACGAGCAAGTCCGTGCATCAAAACGGACGCAGTTCTTCTTCCCGATTTTGTTATGCTAGATGCGGAGAAGACCGAATAAATCAGGAGCCTTCCCTAATCAGTGTTACGAGGAAGCCGGAACGGGACTTGTCCCGGAACTTCTCCGAAAACACGCTCAGGCAGGAGAATACACAATCCTGACGAGATCGGCGGTGTTGCGCGCGCCAAGTTTTTCCATGATTCGGGCGCGATGCACTTCCACCGTGCGCGGGCTGATCCCAAGCTGGCGACCGGCCTCTTTGTTGGATGCACCCAGTGCAATCCGCTCGAGCACCTCGCGCTCGCGCGGCGTCAGGCGATCACCCCCCGGAACCGCGAAGCTCGTTGTCCCATCGCCGTTTTCACTGCGCTTGGCCGAGAGAGCAGCGCGGGCGCGACTGACGACGCTATCAGCTTCGCAGGGCTTCATCATGAAATCACGAGCCCCTTTTTTCATGGCGCTGACAGCTGTCTCGACGTCTGCCCGACCGGCGGTAACGATGATCGGGGCGACAATGCGATGGCCCAACTCACCGAGAACATCAAGGCCTGGCGGGTTTGAGATATCGGCATCAAGCACGATGCAACTTGGTGATTTCTGGCGCGCTGCTGCGAGAAGTGCTTTACCGTCAGAAAATGACGTCACACGATACCCCTCACTTTCAAAACCGTGCGCCAAGGCGTTCCGGAACGCCAGATCCTTGTCGGCAATAAAAATATTTCGATCAACAGCAGAATTCATGCTCATTGTACTCTCCTCAGTACGATCCGTTCATCGCGACTTGCGGAGTGAAAGCGCGCCCACCCCCTACGGCAAGCATCACTCATGAAGGTTGGTTCTCGCGTCCGTACAAACCAAAGAACCCACTCGGGTGGAAAACGGTTGATACACGAAAAGGTTGCGTAGTTCCGCTTCCGAAAATTTCCGAATTCATTAATTTTTTGGTTAAATTGCCAAGCTTGCAACCGAAAGAGGGGCAATTTCGCGCAATACGTGAAAAACGGAGATCAATGATCTGGTATCTACCGTATGAGCGCTTTCGCCAGACGACGGGTTGCTTCGGTGAGATCGTCCGCCTTGCGGGCAAAGCAGAGACGCAAATAGCTGCCGCCATTGGTGTCAAATGCAAAGCCGGGAGCAAGGCCGACATTGGCTTCGTCAATCATGCGTTTGGCGAGCGCCAGCGAGTCGGTTTCACCAGCGACGCTGAAATAGAGATAGAACGCGCCTTCAGGTTTTGCGAATTGGATATTGCCGAGATGCGCAAGCCCGTCACAGACGATCTCGCGGCCTTGCTTCGCCCGGGCGATCTGATGGGCGACAAAGCTGTCCCCGTGATCGAGGGCGGCAATGGCTCCGCGCTGCAAGAAGGTTGCAACACCGGAACTGGAATATTGAATCAGGTTTTCGGCGGTCTGTGCCAGCGCGGGCGGACATTCGAGCCAGCCAATGCGCCAGCCGGTCATGGCCCAGTTTTTCGAGAAGGTCTGCACGAACATGACGCGGTCATTCTCGTCCATAATGTCATGGAAAGAGGGCGCGCGCTTTGACCCGTCGAAAACGAATTTGCCGTAGATTTCGTCGGCAATGATCCAGAGCCCGTGCTTGCGGGCCAAAGCCAAGGTTGCTGAAAGCTCGGCCTCCGTTGCCGTCCAGCCCGTCGGGTTCGAGGGTGAGTTGATGACGATGGCTTTGGTTTTCGGGGTGATCGCGCTTGCCAAGCGATCTGTATCCAGCAGCCAGCGGCCGTTCGGGCCGTCCGTGAGCGCCATCGGAACCATGACGGGCACGGCACCGACAACTTTCGCGCAGCCGACAAAATTCGGCCATGCCGGGCTTGGCACGAGAATTTCGTCTCCGGTTGTCAGCGCCATCCGCATGGCGATCTGCAAAGCGTGCATCCCGCCAATGGTGCAGAGGAACCGCTCCGGTCCCAGCTCCTGATCATAAAGCGCACTCATATAGCGCGAAACGGATGCACGAAAATCCGGAATGCCGAGGTTCGGCGTGTAGAAGGTTTCCCCTGCCGCAAGCGAACGGGTGGTCGCATCACTGATGAAGGAGGGTGTCGACATATCGCCTTCACCCGCCCAGAGCGGAATGAGTCCCGGACGGCCCCAACCATATTTGAACACTTCAATAATCCCGCTCACCGGCGCGGCGAGTGCTTCGGGAGAGAGGGAGTCCAAAAATTCTGTGGAAGGCGAGGGTATTTTTGACATGATCATGATCCGGTAAGGCGAATTACTTGCTTTGTCCCATACTCTGCGGCATCTGGCCAGAGGTACAAAAGGCCAGTTGACTTTTTTGGCACGACAGTCCGGATTGGGTGCGAAGAGGAGCACCCATGCTGGACGGTTGGATCGTCGTTTTGGCGGCGCTAGTCTATCTTTGCGTTTTGTTTGCGGTCGCCCATTTCGGCGATACGCGGGGCGGAGCGTGGGTGAAAGGCCGCTTCCGCTCGACCCTCTATGCGCTTACGCTTGCGGTTTACTGCACATCATGGACGTTTTTCGGATCCGTCGGCCTTGCCTCCGTCACGGGATATGATTTTCTTGCCATTTATATCGGGCCGATCCTGCTGATCGGGCTTGGCTCCCCCTTGATCCGCCGGATTGCCCGGCTTGCCAAATCCCAGAATATCACCTCCGTCGCTGATTTCGTCGGCGCGCGTTACGGCAAGAGCCAACGGGTTGCGGCGATTGTTGCGGTCATCGCCGTGATCGGAACCATCCCCTATATCGCGCTGCAACTGAAAGCGATTTCATCCTCCATCAAAACCATCCTCGAGGCACATGATCCCGGCACGATGGGCGCGGCTGGTGCGGCATTCGGCGACCTCACTTTGCTTGTCGCTTTGATCCTCGCCGCCTTCACAACCGCCTTCGGCACCCGCCATATCGACGCCCGCGAGCATCATCATGGCTTGATGTTTGCCATCGGCGTGGAATCGGCGATTAAACTTCTGGCCTTCCTGATTGCCGGATTTTTTATCTCGTATGTCATGTTCAACGGGGTTGGCGATATTCTCGCGCAGGTCGCGGCGCGGCCGGACATTGTGCCATTTCTCGACCGGAGCAGCGGTATCGCCAATCTCTTGACGATGGCGATGTTGTCGATGCTGATCATCCTGCTTTTGCCGCGGCAATTCTACGTGACGATTGTCGAGAATACCCATGAGGCAGATATCAAGCGTGTTGCGTGGATGTTTCCGCTTTATCTCGTCCTGATCAATCTTTTCGTGATTCCGATTGCGCTGGCTGCCAATCTGACGTTTGCGCCCGGAACGATTGACCGCGATATGGCCATTCTGCATCTTCCGCTCGCGCATGGCGACGGGCTGATCACGCTGATCGTTTTTTTGGGCGGATTATCGGCAGCAACGGCGATGGTGATTGTTGAGTGCGTTGCCTTAGGAACAATGGTCTCGAACGATCTTGTCATGCCGGTGATCCTGCGTCGGCGGGCGGCCCTCTCGGCTGCCGCGCAGGATATGAGCCGCGCATCGGGCGATCTGGGCGGGCTGGTTCTTGCGATCCGGCGCATTGCGATCATCCTGATCATCCTCGCAGGCTATGCGTATTTCCGTGCGACGAGTGCGGCGGCGCTTGCCTCCATAGGGTTGATGTCGTTTGCGGCCATCGCGCAAATCGCGCCGGCGTTTTTCGGCGGGCTTTTCTGGCGGCGCGGCAATGCGCTGGGAGCAACCGCAGGATTGATTTCGGGCATCACCATGTGGACCTATACGCTCGCGCTGCCGAACCTGGCCGATCCGGCGTCGGTCGGTCTCGACCAGCTCCTGCGTAACGGGCCGTTCGGTCTGGAATTTTTGAAGCCGACTGCCTTGTTCGGCTCGGAGCTCTCACTGATCACCCATGGCGCACTCTGGAGTCTGGGCGTGAATGTGCTGGCCTATATCGGCTTTTCGCTGCTCCGCCGCGCGACGCCAATCGAGCGGCTTCAGGCGACCATGTTCGCGGCTCCCGAGCGTGCGCCGATTGCGCGAAGTCTGAAACTCTGGCGGAGTTCGCTGACAATCGGCGAGCTCAAGGCGGCAGTCGCGCGCTATCTTGGTGCCGAGCGCACGGAGCAGGCTTTTGCGAGCTTTGCCGGGAGTGATCGTGATGACGGGCGCGAGGCGGATATCCATGCGCTCCGCTTTGCCGAGCATCAGCTGGCCTCGGCGATTGGTGCGGCGTCCTCGCGGCTGGTTTTGTCGCTGCTTCTCAGACGCCGGGATGTGACCAAGGCCGACGCACTCAGGCTTCTCGATGATGCATCAACCGCGATCCAGTATAATCGCGATCTGATCCAGCACGCGTTCGACCATGTCAGGCAGGGGATCACCGTTTTTGACAAGGATATGCGGCTGATGTTCTGGAACCATGAATTCCAGACCTTGTTCGAACTTCCGGATGCGTTGGCAAGAACGGGTGTCGGGCTTGACGAGATTGTCGGCCATGCCGCCCGCAGCGGTCTCTTCGGACCGGGGCAACCGGAGCGGATTGCGGCTGTGCGTCTCGATGCCTTTGTGCGTCACGATGCGCCTGTCCGGATGCCGATGGAGAAGACCGGAGCGGTGATCGAGCTTCGCTCGGCGGATCTTCCGGATGGCGGCATTGTCACGACCTATACAGACATCACCGCCAGTGTTCGTGCCGAGGAAGCGCTCGAGCGGCGCGTGGAAGAGCGGACGCAGGAATTGCTGCACCTCAATACGGAACTCGAACAGGCAAAGGCTGTTGCCGAAGCGGCGGACCAGTCGAAAACACGGTTTCTGGCGGCGGCAAGCCATGATATTTTGCAGCCGCTGAATGCGGCGCGCCTGTTCGTCTCCTCGCTTCTGGATCGTGATCGCGGTACGGGCGATCCGCAACTGGCCAATCATATCGGCGCGTCGCTCGAAGCCATCGAGGATATTCTGACGACCTTGCTTGATATTTCTCGGCTTGATGCGGGGGCCTTGAAGCCTGAAATCAGCACGTTCAGGCTCTCGGATATCCTAAGTGCGCTGCAAACCGAGCTCGAGCCGCTGGCGCGCGAAAAAAATCTGGACCTCGTCCATGTGCCAACCACCCTCGTGGTGCGCTCGGACAGGCGGCTCTTGCGCCGTCTCATCCAGAACCTGCTTTCCAACGCAATCAAATATACGCCCGAGGGCCGCGTTCTGATGGGGTGCCGGAGAGCGGGGAAATCTGTCCGGATCGAAATATGGGATACGGGCATCGATATTCCGGCGGCAAAGCGCAAAACCATCTTCGAGGAATTCCAGCGGCTTGATCAGGGAGCCAAGGTCGCACGCGGTCTTGGCCTCGGATTGAGTATTGTCGAGCGGATCGGGCGGCTTCTCGGGCATCGGGTTCGCGTGAAGTCATGGCAGGATAAGGGCTCGATGTTCTCGGTCGAGGTGCCGGTCGCGCCTGCCTCGACGGCGAAGCGGGTGCCGGAACGGGCTGCTTCCGCTGCGCCTCTCGGGTCATTCAACGGTCTGCGGGTTCTGGCAATCGACAATGACCCCGCCATTCTGGACGGTATGAATACGCTGCTCTCGGGGTGGGGATGTGCAGTTCAGGTTGCGTCAAACGGGGAAGAGGCTGAAAAGTGCGCGAGCGATCCGGACCATAGGCCGGCGGTGATCATTGCGGATTATCACCTCGACGAGGGCGATGGCCTCACCGTGATCGGCGCGCTGCGAAGCCTTTTGGGGAGCGATATTCCCGCCATTCTGCTCACGGCGGACCGCTCGCTCGCCGTGCGGGACGCCGCGGTCGAGGCCGGGATCACCGTGCTGCACAAGCCTTTGAAACTCGCGGCGTTGCGGGCGCTTCTCACACAGTGGCGGTGAATGATTAGGGAATGGAAAACGGCGCGCGCCCGCTCGTGATCGCGTCAGCCAAAAGATCAAGCCTGTCCTGCCCCCAGAACACTTCGCCGCGCCGAACATAGCAGGGCGAACCGATCACATTTGCGGCAATCGCCTCCTCAGCATTCCGCGCATAGATGGCCTCAGCATCCGGCCCGGCGGCTGCCGCGAGAATTGGTGCTGACGGATAGTCCGCACGATCCAGCATCTCTGCCAGCATCTCAGCCAGCACGGCAGGATCGGCAATGTTGCGGTCCTCCGACCAGACAGCGGAGAAAGCGGCGCGGATGAACGCATCGGGATCATGTCCCGCAGTGATCAGCGCAATCACAGTCTTGTCGGCAAGGCGAGGATCGCACGGGAAATAGCGGGGCTTGAGCGTGAGCGGCAGTGCACGCTTGTCGCGCCAGCGTTGCAATTCGAACCAGCGATAATTCTGCCGGGCAGGGTGCCTCTTGGCGAGCACAAGTCCGCCCGTCTCGTCAAAAACCGATTGCAGAAAGATCGGCTTGAACGTGACATCGAGTCCGTTCGTTGCAGCGAGCTCCATGAACGTGGCGTGCCCGAGATAGGCCCAAGGTGAAATCAGGGAGAAGTAATAGTCGATTTTCTCGCGCATGACGCCTCACCCCTTGTAAAACCGGCCGCCTGACGCCGCCATGGCGCGGAGGGCGGCATTCGGCTCGAAACGCTTGCCGAAGCGCTGCGCGAGATCATCACAGAGCGCAACAAACGCCTTGGCGCCCATGCCGTCGATCATCGAGAGCGGGCCTCCGGTGAACGGCGCAAAGCCGAAGCCGAGGATCGCGCCGACATCCGCCTCGCGCGGGTCGGTGATAATGTTCTCTTCAACCGAGCGGGCCGCCTCGAGCGCTTGGGTCGCGAGAAAGCGCTGTTTCAGCTGGGTGACGTCAATCGTGTCCGGATCGAGACGGGTCTTCTGGAACTCTGACAGGCCGGGCCACAGGGTTTTCGGGCCCTTTTCGGGATAGTCATAAAAGCCCTTGCCGTTTTTGCGGCCAAGCCGGCCCTGCTGCTCGACGAGAGTTTCAAGCATCGCATCCTGCACCGGATTGACGGTCTCGGGGCCGAGCTGGGCTTTTGTTGCTTTGAGAATTTTGTAGCAGAGATCAATCGCGACCTCGTCGGTCAGCGAGAGCGGGCCGACCGGCATTCCCGCCATGCGGGCGGCATTCTCGATCATCGCCGGAGGAACACCCTCGTCGAGCATCAGATGGCCCTCGAGCAGATAGTTCAGCACGCAACGATTGGCGAAGAACCCGCGTGCATCATTGACGACGATGGGTGTCTTCTTGATTGCGCGGACAAAATCGAAAGCGGTCGCCAGCGCCCGCTCTCCCGTCTGCTTCGTCGTGATGATCTCGACGAGCTGCATCCGGTCGACCGGCGAGAAGAAATGGATGCCGATGAAATCCGCCTGACGGGAGAAGGATTTTGCGAGCCCCCCAATCGGCAATGTTGACGTATTGGAGGCGAAGATCGTCGACGGGTCCATCGCGGCTTCGGCCTTGCGGATCGCCTCGTCCTTTACGGACGGATCTTCGAATACGGCTTCGATGACGAGATCGCAGGTCTTGAGCAGCGCATAATCCGCGGTTGGCGTGATAAGGCCGAGTAGCGCATCACGTGCTTCCGGCAAGGCGCGATTTTTGGCAATCAGGCCGGAAATCACCTTGTCGGCGTGCGCTTTGCCCTTGTCGGCTGAAGCCTGATCGCGATCGATCAGGATCACCTCGATCCCGGCAAGTGCCGAGACATAGGCAATGCCTGCACCCATAAATCCGGCGCCGATAATCCCGACGCGTTTGGGGGCGGAAGCGGGGATTCTTGCCGGACGCCGCGCGCCCTTGTTGAGCTCCTGCATCGAGATGAAGAGCGTCCGGATCATGGCGGCTGCTTCGGGCGTTTGCAGGATATGCGCGAAGTAGCGGCTCTCGACGCGCAGGCCGAGATCCATCGGCAGCTGCAGACCTTCATAGACAGATTGCAGCAACGCTTTTGCGGCGGGATAATTGTCAAAGGTTTCGCGACGGCAAATAGCGCTTGCGGCAGGCCAGACCGTCATGCCCTGCGGCGAATAGACCTTGCCGGACGGCGGACGGAACCCCTCCTGATCCCAAGGCTGGACGGCATTGATGCCCTCGCGCAAAACAGCTTTCGCGCGGGCGAGAAGGTCACGTTTGGGTACAATCGCATGAACGAGATTGATCGCCTTCGCCGCGTCAGGCTTGAGCTGGTCGCCCTTCATCATCATGAGAAGCGCATCGCCGGTTGGGGCCAAGCGCGCGACGCGCTGCGTGCCGCCGGCACCGGGGAAAATGCCGATTTTGATTTCAGGCAATCCGACACGGGTTTTCGCATCATCGGAAACAAGGCGATGGTGACAGGCAAGCGCAAGCTCGAACGCGCCGCCGAGGCAGACGCCGTTGATCGCTGCAACAAAAGGTTTGCCGCAAGTTTCGAGTTTGCGGAGCAGAAGCGTCAAACACCGCGATTCATCGAAAAAAGACTGCATTGCAGCGGCTTCACCGCGGGCGGGCACCTGCTCATGATAGGTCTTCAGCAGGCCCTGGATCATTTTGATATCAGCCCCGCCGGAGAAACTATCGGGCTTGCCGGATATGATCACGCACCCCTTGAGGGTTGCATCCCCCGAGACATGGTCAATCACGTCGGAGAGTTCAGCCATGGTAACATCGGTGATGACGTTCATGGCTTTGCCGGGCATATCCCATGTCAGGGTGGCGATACCGTCAGCATCGACATCGAAGTCAAACTGGGTGAGGGGGGAAAGCATCATGGTCACACCCGTTCGATGATTGTTGCGGTACCCATTCCGGCACCAATACAGAGTGTAATCAGGGCTGTTTTCTTGCCGGTCCGCTCCAACTCGTCGAGCGCCGTGCCGACGAGGATCGCGCCTGTCGCACCGAGGGGGTGGCCGAGCGCGATGGCGCCGCCATTCGGATTGACAAGGGCCGGATCAACCCCGAAGGCCTGAATAAACCGCAAAACCACAGCGGCGAATGCCTCGTTGACCTCGAAAAGATCAATATCGGCAATGCTCATTCCCGCCTGTTTGAGCAGTTTTTTCGTCACATCGACAGGGCCTGTCAGCATGAGCGCGGGGTCAGAACCGACATTGGCGAATGCGCGGATCCGCGCGCGCGGTTTCAACCCGGCCCGCTTGCCCGCCTCGGCATTGCCAAGCAACACTGCGGCAGCACCATCAACGATGCCCGACGAATTGCCGGCATGATGCACATGGCGGATCGTCTCGACCTCGGGATGCGCCTGAATACCCACCGCTGCAAAACCGCCCTGCTCGGCCATCGCGGCAAAGGACGGCTTCAATCCACCAAGCGACTGCATATCGGTTTTCGGACGACGATGCTCGTCATGATCAAGGAGGGTCAGACCGTTCACGTCGCGCACGGGAACGACCGCACCCGAAAACCGCCCCTCATCCCATGCCCTTGCGGCACGTTGCTGGCTGTGCATCGCGAACGCATCCACATCCTCGCGGGTGAAGCCGTATTTGGTCGCGATCAGATCTGCCGACACACCCTGCGGCATGAAATAGGCCGGAATGGCGATGGCCGGATCAGCCGCCCATGCACCGCCTGACGCGCCGAGGCCGACGCGACTCATTGATTCCGCGCCGCCTGCCAGAGCCATGTTCTGCTGGCCGGACATGATTTGCGCTGCCGCAAAATTCACGGCATCAAGACCGGACGCGCAAAACCGGTTGATCTGCACGCCCGGCACCGAAATACCATAGCCCGAGGCCAATGCGGCCGCGCGACCAATATTGCCGCCCGCCTCGCCAACCGGATCCACACAACCGAGCACGACATCATCGATTTGATGGGGATCGAGCGCGTTGCGTTCGCGGATTGCGCGCAGCGGAACCGATGCAAGGGCGAGGGCGGTGACCTCATGGAGCGAACCATCAGGCTTGCCACGACCGCGGGGCGTTCGGGCATGATCGAAAATAAAGGCATCGGCCATTTCTGGCTCCTTGATCGAGCGGGAAATTCAAACTTGGACTGGATCACAGTGCCGTGCGTTGCAGCGCATGACAAGAAGAAGCCCAAATATAATCCAAAAAAAAGCCCTCCATGCGGAGGGCACTTCTCAAATGCGGGGAAACCCCCACATTGTCATTGTTCGATACGTATAAAATCCGACCTGAGGATCAGGCTGCAATCTTTTGCGATTTTTTAAGCTCTGCAATGGCTGTTTCAATTTCAGCCTTCTGCCGCTCAAGATGCTTCAACTGGTCATTAATCTGGGTTTTTGTGAGCTTGAGGTTGTTTGCCGTCTTGCCCGAGCCTTCAGCGGCCAGCATGGCGCGAATTTCCGTTAGCGTGAAGCCTAGCGACTTGCCGCGCAGGATTGTTGCAAGGCGCTGTTTCGTGACTTCGTTGTACAGCCGTGTGGTGCCGGAACGACGTGGTGTGATCAAACCACGATCCTCATAAAACCGGAGGGTACGAAGCGTAACATCGAATTCACGCGCCAAATCTCCGATTGTGAAGGTGTGGCCCTCATTTTTTGCTGCCGCTTTCTCACGAAGTCGGGCGGTCGGCGTCAGCGGCACTGTAGCACTTTTTAATTTTACTGAAGAATTTTTCACAACTCAACTCCGTCACTCTACAATTTTTATCAAATCACAATGACCGTTAGGTCAACAAATCAACGTTACTAGAACGCTTATTAACCATTTTATTCCTGTAAGCAATATTGCACATCAGGTAATTTACATAAATTTTTTGAATGATTACGAGAAAAATACCGCCCGTTTATAAAAGCTTAGAAGAAAAATTGATCGACTGAATGATCCCGCGCCAGCAATTAACGTTGATAAAGTTAACACTTAATTAACCAAGAATCTTCATAGATTTACGGCCATGGAGCCTGCATTTCTGGTGGGCTTCCCCGAAATTGGTACACGTCCTTTTTGACGTCACATGGGTCAATTTGATGCAGAGCAGTATGTCCGGTGATGACCGAAAAGCCTCGTCGAAACCCTCTTTTCTGTATGGCAGCACGGCTTCAAAGCGTGACAAAGCTGCACAGCATGCCACTGGGGGGAAAATATATTCACCTGAACAAATGCCCTCCTTTGTTCCGCTTGGGCATGATCAAGCGGAACATCCCGGAATATCGCAGCAAGGGTTCGAAATTGAACTGCAAAGCATACTCGATGAAATCGCCGCCCGTTCACGTCGACTGCGACTGAAACACCCGCAAAATGACGCGGGAAATACCAATGGCACGAACGCCGATTTCCCGAATCGCTCGCATCCGGTTTCGGAAGTCGTGGACCGGTTGCTGGACGAATTCGCACATTTTGAGGCTTTACTCGGTGAAGATCCGCGGCTTGATCATTTGCGATTTTCCATTCTGACACTCGACTCCTGCATTGCGCGATTGAATTATCGCCATGTCGATATCCGGCAGTCGCCGGGAATCGAGGCTATCATTGCCCGGATCGAAGCCGATCTGAAGGCCCTCGACCGGCAAATCCGGGATGAGACAAGCGTCGCGCAAGAGACTTCTCCGAACCATGACACCACACTCGATATCACGCTCATTCAATTATCGGAGGCGCTTCTCGGACTCAGCGATAAAGTGGGCCGCCTGACCGATAACCAGGAGCAGATCGCAGCACATACCGTGAATTTGGGAACACTTAAAAATTCCGTCGCCGCAATTTCAGCGGCACCCCTTGATCAAGTCGGTCGCCAAATAGCCGGAATCGATACCCGCTTTGGAACGCTGGATCAGGGCCTGACACGGTTAAGCGAGCAGATGAACGCTATACATGCCCAACTTGCAGAACCAACCCCGCGCTCCGAGCCAAACAGGCCGCAGGATTCACATGTGGCATCGGAAGAGCTGAAATCCCATATCGCTTCATTGCAAGACAGGATGTCGGAAAGCGGACAACAAAATTTCGCAGCAATGTCGGCCGTTTTGGCAGGTACGGAAAGAATTCTGGAGCGCGTATCACGGGTTGAAGACTCGGTTAAAGCAGAACTCAAAAGGCATGAGTTTGTATCGCAACCGTCACGATTGAAACCGTCCTCACCCTCCGAAACGGGCAATGCACTTGATCCGCGTGCGGTCATCAAGGCCGCGCGCGCAGCAGTTGCCCGTGCGCGAGAAGAAGCCGGCCTGGAGCTCGATGCCTCCCAGCAGAAGATCGGTCGGAAGTCCTTTGCCGACCCGCTTGGGGCGTGACATGGCACTGAAAATGGCGGAAGCATTCCGGCACTGATAAACAAATCAGGCTGAACATGTCCGTGCCGTTTTGCAGCGTAAAGGCCCATCGATGGATTTTTATTTTCCGATTGCTGAACACGTCATCAGTTTGCCTCTTCTGCTGATCGCAAGTGGTTGTGTTGGTTTCGTTTCCGGGTTGTTCGGCCTTGGTGGCGGATTTCTGATGACGCCGATTCTGATGTTTCTCGGCGTTCCGTCATCGGTTGCCGTTGCAACGGGCTCCGCCCAGCTCGTCGCCTCGTCGAGTTCGGGCGCGTTATCCGCTCGACAACAAGGCACGATCAATTTTCGACTTGCGGTGGTTTTGTTGATCGGGGCGATGATCGGAACAGCCGCCGGAATCTGGTTCTTTAATCTGATGGGACGATCAGGCCTGCTTGAGCCGGTCATCACCGGCACCTATGTCGTGCTGCTCGGCGGCATCGGCCTATCCATGCTGCGCGAGAGCATCGTCGCACTACGCAAAAAGTCCTCGGGCACCAACCTGCAGCATGGGCCGTTGCAACATTGGTTCGCCTCGCTGCCGTTTCGCTACGAGTTCACGGAGCTGAATGTTGTGATCAGCCTTGTGCCACTCCTCGGGACGGCGACCCTCATCGGATTTATCGGCGCGGTTCTCGGCGTCGGCGGCGGGTTCATGATGGTCCCGGCCTTGATCTATATTTTCCGGGTCCCCGCCAGAATTGTTGTTGGTACATCGCAATTCCAAATTCTTTTTACCATGATCGCAGCAACCATGATGCATGCCGCGCTCAACCATTCCGTCGATCTCCTGATGGCCGTTCCTCTGATTATCGGGGCGGTAATCGGCGCACAATTCGGTGTTCTGGCGGGGAAAAAGATCCAAGGTCCGGCATTCCGACTTGCTTTGGCCGTGCTGATCCTCGCCGTTGCGCTCCGGTTCGCCGGAATGGTGATTGGTGATCTGATCGGCATGAACCCCGCCACCCCTGTCGAGATCGCGCCAACGGGCGCAACCGTCCTGCCATGGGTGCACTGGGTTGCGGATCAGGCGGCATCACAGGGCTTTCTCTATGGTCTGGCAACCGTGTTGCTGGCCTTGGCCGCCGGATGGCTCGGGACTATTCGCCTGAAACGGCATTGACCTTTTCATAGGTCTGCGGCATCCCGTGGCCATGAGCATGATCTTTTCAATTCCGAAAACCGCTTTTCTGCTGGGTATTGGCGGGCTAATCCCGTTTGCGGGCCTCGCCTGTCTCTCGGGCTTTGACCTGTCGGCCCATGGGCTTGCGCCCGATGTCGTTCATTCGGCGCTGACATCCTATGCCGCCCTAATCGCCTCCTTCATCGGTGGCGTGCGCTGGGGATTGGCCGCCGTGCGCCGCCCGGGCGAGTCCCGCGACTTTATCCTGTCCGTTCTACCATCGTTGATCGCCTGGGTGGCACTTGCATTGCCGCGACCCGCCGATCTTCTGATGCTGATGGTCTTGTTCACGGCGATGGGGATTGTCGATACGGTTTCACAGAATGACACCCTCATTCCGGAATGGTATCGCAGGCTCAGAATGATCCTGACGCTCGGCGTTGTGGGCAGTCTGACAATCGCGGTCGTGCTGTCGCCCTGAGTATTCGAACCCTAGTGCAAAACGCGGGTTTGTGATGGCGTATCCAGCGAAAATGCGGGAATATCGATGAGAAAGCGTTCCCCGTCGGCGTTTTCCATCTCATAAGTTCCAACCATGATACCCTGCGGCGTGTCGAGCGGGCACCCGCTCGTATAGGTGAAACTGCCGCCCGGCGTCAGACAGGGCTGCTCGCCAACGACACCCTCGCCGCGCACTTCATGCAATTTGCCATTGCCGTCAGTGATTTTCCAATGCCGGTTGCGGAGCGTGACGATCTCGTCGCCCTTATTGACGATCTCGACCGTATACGACCAGAAATATCGCCCGATCGAGGTGGACGACTGGTCCTCCATAAAGGCAGGTTTGACGCTAACCTGAATATGTCGGGTAACGGCACGGTACATGATGAACGATCCTGCTTCGGGGCCTCCGCCATCAAAGGCGAGACCAATTACGGGTCTTTGGTAGCGAATTCAAATCCTTGTCGTCAACACCGAGGAGAAACCTCCCCGTCGTGCCGTACGCATTCGGGCCTTGCCAAGACAAAACGCCCTGCCCAAAGAAAACGCCCTGCCGATGCGAAACCGACAGGGCGTTAGATTTGTGAGATGAGCGAAGCGGCTTACTTGCCTGCTTCGTCCTTCTTGTTGGCTTTCTTCAAGGCTGCGCCGAGAATGTCACCGAGCGAGGCACCGGCATCCGCCGAGCCGTACTGGGCGATTGCTTCCTTCTCTTCGGCCATTTCCAGCGCCTTGATCGACACCGAGACCTTGCGTGACTTGCGGTCGAAGCTGATGACGCGTGCATCAATCTTCTCGCCGGCAGCGAAGCGCTCAGGGCGCTGTTCGGCACGGTCACGGGCCAGATCATTGCGCTTGATGAAGGTCGAGAAGTCGGTGCCCGCAATACGGACGTCGATGCCGCCTTCCTTCACGCCCATCACTTCACACGTCACAATCGAACCCTTCTTGAGGTCGCCGGCTTCGTCACCGGAAGCTGCGCCTGCGGTTGACGAGGTTGGTGCGCCCGCGCCGGTCAATTGCTTGACACCGAGCGAGATGCGTTCCTTCTCGACATCAACGTCGAGAACCTGCGCCTTGACCATGTCACCCTTCTTGAAGTCCTCGATCACCTGCTCGCCCGGACGGCTCCAGTCGAGATCGGAAAGGTGGACCATGCCGTCGACATCGCCTTCGAGGCCGATGAACAGACCGAATTCGGTCTTGTTCTTGACTTCGCCTTCGACAATCGAACCGGCCGGATGGTTCTGGGCAAATGCTTCCCATGGATTCTGGAGCGTCTGCTTGAGACCGAGCGAAATACGACGCTTGGAAGCATCGACTTCGAGGATCTGCACTTCGACTTCCTGCGAGGTCGAAACGATCTTGCCGGGATGCACGTTCTTCTTGGTCCAGGACATTTCGGAGACGTGGATCAGCCCCTCAATGCCCGGCTCGAGTTCAACGAATGCACCGTAATCGGTGATGTTGGTGACGCGGCCCGAGAAGCGTGTCTCGATCGGATACTTCGCCTCGATGCCTTCCCACGGATCAGCAAGCAATTGCTTGATGCCGAGCGAGATACGGTGCGTGTCATGGTTGATCTTGATGATCTTGACCTTGAGCTGCTGGCCGATGGTGACGACTTCGCTCGGGTGGTTGACACGACGCCATGCCATATCGGTGACATGGAGCAGGCCGTCAATGCCGCCGAGATCGACGAATGCGCCGTACTCGGTGATGTTCTTGACGGTACCGTCAACGGTCTGACCTTCCTCGAGGTTTGCCACGAGTTCGGTACGGGCCTCTGCTCGGGTCTCTTCGAGAACCGAGCGACGCGACACGACGATATTACCACGACGACGATCCATTTTCAGGATCTGGAATGGCTGCGAAATGCCCATGAGCGGGGCGACATCGCGGATCGGGCGGATATCAACCTGGCTGCGCGGCAAGAAGGCCGTGGCCCCGTCGAGATCGACCGTATAGCCGCCCTTGACGATGTTGAAGATAACGCCGTTGACCTTTTCTTGCTTCTCGTAGGCCTGTTCGAGCTTGACCCAGCTCTCTTCGCGGCGGGCCTTGTCACGCGAGATGACAGCTTCACCGAGCGCGTTTTCGATGCGCTCAAGATAGACTTCAACCTCGTCACCGACGACGAGCGCGCCTTCACGGCCCGGACCGGCAAATTCACGAAGGGCGACACGCCCCTCTGTCTTCAGGCCGAGATCGATAACGGCCATGTCTTTTTCAATGGCGACAATGCGGCCCTTGACGACCGAACCTTCGAGCGACTCATTGTCACCGAATGATTCCTGAAGCAGTGCGGCAAAATCTTCACGCGATGGCGTGTGTTTGGAAGCAGCGGACATTTGTTCTCCTGAAAAGACCCAGTTGGGCCAGGCGCCGACGGGTTTGTGTTAAAGGGCGCATCCCTCAACCGACGTGCCGCACTTGCGTGCGATACCACTGCCTTGGGGGCAGGCCGGCGCTGAACCGGCATCAGAATGCGTTTCGTTCGTTATCAGAGGCTGAACCGCTCAGCGTGTCGCGCGTCCCGAAAGACGCTCTTCCACAATGCCGACGGCAACCCTGAAGGCAGCTTCTATATCGAGTTT
Organism: Alsobacter soli; assembly: GCA_945883115.1. Taxonomy (GTDB): domain Bacteria; phylum Pseudomonadota; class Alphaproteobacteria; order Rhizobiales; family Beijerinckiaceae; genus CAIUPE01. The sequence continues at coordinate 2,974 of CAMCXA010000039.1, read as the reverse complement.
GGTTGTATCGAGCAAGCGGGCATCTTCAGCCATGCGAAGAGGGGCTGTCGACCGCCCCGAATCCCGCGCATCGCGGCGATGAATATCGGCCAGAACATCCTCGAAACTGATCGGGTCGCCCGAACGCGACAATTCCAGCCAGCGGCGGCGGGCGCGCTCCTCGGATGTTGCCGTGACAAAAATCTTCACCTCCGCATCGGGGCAGATTACGGTGCCGATATCGCGGCCATCGAGAATAGCGCCGGGGCTCCGGCCCGCAAAATCCCGTTGCAACCCGATAAGCGCCTCGCGCACGGCGGGCAAAGCGGAAATCACGGAGGCAGCCTCACCCATCTGGGCACCGCGCAATGTTTTCTCATCGAATGTCGCGGGATCCAACGCGCCGGCAATGCGCGCCGCCGCGTCCATATCATCGGATGCTATCCCCTGATCCATCATGGTGCGCGCCACTGCCCGATAGAGCAGGCCCGTATCAAGGCACGGCCAGCCATAATGGGTTGAAAGCCGCCGCGAGAGCGTCCCCTTGCCGGAAGCAGCCGGGCCATCAATGGCGATCACCATTCCCGCACTCACGCGAACTGCGCGCCGAGATCACGCATCAGCCGCGTGAAAGCAGGGAAACTCGTGGCAATCATCCGCTCGTCATCAACATTCATCGGCTTGTCCGACGCCATGCCCATCACGAGAAAACTCATCGCGATCCGGTGATCGAGATGGGTCGCGACCATGCCGCCGCCGCGCACATCGCCCGCGCCCCCTGTCACGATCAGATCATCGCCATCAATGGCGTGCCGGACACCGGCCTCGGCCAGACCATCCGCCACCGCCTGCAAGCGGTCGCTTTCCTTGACGCGAAGTTCCTGAAGCCCGCGCATCCGCGTCTCGCCCTTTGCAAACGCCGCTGCAACTGCAAGCACGGGATATTCGTCAATCATCGACGGGGCGCGCGCCGCCGGCACATCAACACCCTTCAAACTGGAATACCGGACCCGGAGATCGGCAACATCCTCGCCGCCTTCAATCCGGCGGTTTATTTCGGTGATATCCGCCCCCATTTCGCGGAGCGTGGTCAGCAATCCTGTTCGCAACGGGTTCATCATGACGCCGATGATCGTCACGTCCGAACCGGGGACGATCAACGCCGCAACCATCGGAAAGGCCGCCGAGGACGGATCACCCGGCACAATAATCGGGCGTGTTTTCAACTCTGGGCGCCCCTGAAGCACGATCCGGCGGCCGTCATGTCCCTCATGCGTGACAGTGACATCCGCACCGAAGTAACGCAGCATTTTCTCGGTATGGTCGCGGCTGGCTTCAGCCTCGATAATCGTCGTGCGTCCCGGTGAATTGAGCCCCGCGAGCAGAATGGCCGATTTGATCTGCGCGGAGGCAACCGGCGTCTGATAAGTGATCGGCAACGGATCGGGCGTTCCTTTCAGCGTGATCGGACACCGTCCGCCCTCCGCCTGCGCCACGACTGTCACACCCATCTGCACCAATGGATCAAGAATACGCCGCATCGGGCGTTTGCGCAGCGAGGCATCGCCGTCAAACGTCGCTGTAATGTCATGGGCGCCGACCACGCCCATCATCAGGCGTGAGCCTGTCCCCGCATTGCCGAAATCCAGCACTTTTTTGGGCGAGCGCAAGCCGCCAATGCCGACGCCACGCACCCGCCAATGGCCCTCGCCGAGCCGATCGACCTGTGCGCAGAGCGCGCGGCAGGCATCCGCTGTGCGGAGCACATCATCGCCCTCGAGCAAGCCGGTGACCATCGTCTCGCCAATGCTGAGCAACCCGAAAATCATCGCCCGATGCGAAATCGATTTGTCGCCGGGCAAGGTGACTGTGCCCGTCAAAGCACCTGCACGGCGCGCGGAGAGGGGCTGGGGAGTGCCGGAATGGCTATTCGACATGAAACGCGTCCTGCTTGACTGGAAGAACAATTCGACACGGCGTCGAGCCGCATCACGCCCTGCGCCACTAGCACAGGACGCGGAAGGCGTCATCCCGGAAGATACGCCGCATGACGCAATTCTGCGTAAAATGCGTTTTCCGTTTGACAGCGGACGCGCACGCGACTAACCCCTGCCCGATCATCAAAGAGAGGTACACCGTGGCCAAACCCGAACTTGGAACAAAGCGGCACTGTCAAAGCTGCGCCACAAAATTCTACGATCTTCAGAAAGATCCTATACTCTGCCCCAAATGCGGCGCGGTTTTTGTGCCGGCTTTGCTGCGCGGACAGCCTGAAATCGCCGCCAAGGCGGTCGATGACGAAGATGCGGATGTCGAGGTCCTCGGTGATGAGGTCGAACTCGTCTCGCTCGACGAAGTTGAAGCTGAAGAAACCGGCAAGGAACTGCCGATCGACGATGTCGATGTGGATGTCGAGATCGAAGACGATATTGACGATGACGAAACCTTCCTCGAGGAAGAGGAAGAGCGCGACGATGACGTTATCGATCTGATCGACGGCGATATCGAAAAGGAGGAAGAAGTCTGAGTCAAAGCACTTGAGTAAGACGCGCCCCCCGTCTATAGACTGGGGGCGTTATCGGCGGGGCTCTTCACGTACCCCCGTCAGATGAACCGGCGGGTGCCCAAATCCGCCGTCGAAACGGTTGGGGTCATAGCTCAGTTGGGAGAGCGCTTCAATGGCATTGAAGAGGTCGTCGGTTCGATTCCGTCTGGCTCCACCACGCTTCGCCCCGATGGGGCTACGCGTGGCACAGCCACGGGGAGCGCCATCGTCTTGGGCGAAGCAGTGCCCGGCGTAGCTCGAAGACCGAAGACGGGCTGGCATGTTTCAAGTGATAAATTATGGGGCTGACATAGATAGCAGAAAAAGGCTATTTATGTCAGATGGTTAAGCATAGGCGAAAAAGCAGACTTCTTCCAAGTATTCAAAACAAGTTACTTGAGCAGTTTGTGGCTGGTGTTTCTGCGCGAACGGCTGCTGAGTTGACGGGTG
>CAMCXA010000038.1 GCA_945883115.1 Alsobacter soli | reverse complement strand
GAATTCCATCAGCACCGCGACTTCATGGATCAGATCACCCGCGCCTGCGCCAATAATATGCGCGCCGAGCACGCGGTCGGTTGCGGCGTCCGCCAGCACTTTCACAAATCCGTCCATATGGCGCGTGGCGCGCGCCCGTCCATTCGCGGTGAACGGGAATTTGCCGACTGCATAGGCGATGCCCGCCGCTTTCAGCTCTTCCTCGGTTTTGCCGATGCTCGCAATTTCCGGCATTGTGTACACAACACCCGGAATAACATCATAATTCACATGGCCCGCCTTGCCCGCAATGATCTCGGCGACGGCCAAGCCCTCATCTTCCGCCTTGTGCGCCAGCATCGGCCCGCGCACCACGTCACCTAGCGCATAAATCCCCGCGACATTTGAGCGGAAATGCGCGTCAATCACAATCTTGCCGCGCTCCAGCGCCACGCCCGCGGCTTCCAGCCCCAATCCTTCCGTGTAGGGCCGCCGGCCGATCGCCACGAGCACGATATCGGTTTCGATGCTCTTCAAAGCCCCGCCCGCCGCCGGCTCCACCGTCACAGTCGCGCCCTTTTTCCCTGTCTCCACCTTGGTGACTTTCGATCCGAGATGGAACGTCACGCCTTGCTTCGCGAGAATACGCTGGAACTGTTTGGCAATCTCGTCATCCATCCCCGGCAGGATGCGGTCGAGATATTCCACCACCGTCACCTCCGTTCCGAGCCTGCGCCAGACGGAGCCGAGCTCGAGCCCGATCACGCCCGCGCCGACAATCAGCATCCGCTCCGGCACCTTCTCCAGCGTCAGCGCGCCTGTCGAGGTCACGATGGTTTTCTCGTCAATCGTCACGCCCGGCAGCGGCGTCGAGTCGGATCCTGTCGCGATCACGATATTCGTCGTCTCGAGCGTCTGCGTCGTCCCGTCCGCCGCCGTCACCAACACCTTGCCCGGCGCCGCAATGCTGCCCGTCCCGATAAAGCTGTCCACCTTATTTTTCTTCAGCAGAAACGCCACGCCCTGCACATTCGCCGCAACGGTATCGTCCTTGTGCTTCATCATGGCCGCAAGATCGAGCTTCGGCGTGCCGATCTTGATGCCAAGTGCCTCGAAACCGTGCCCCGCTTCCTCGAACATATCCGACGCATGCAGCAGCGCCTTCGACGGAATACACCCGATATTCAGGCACGTGCCGCCAAAGGTCTGGCGCTTTTCGACAATGGCCGTCTTCAGCCCCAATTGCGCCGCGCGGATCGCACAGACATAGCCACCCGGCCCGGAGCCGATAATGATGAGATCGTAGGACATTTCTAATTCTCCTGCCTGTTATTCGGCGGCGAGCAAACTTGCTGCATATTCCCGGGCCATGGCATTCACAGACAGGGTTTCCAGTTCGATCCGTGTCGCATCAGCGCACAAATCGATTTCGTGCCCCGGATCATCCAGAGCCCAGCCGAAACGGCGACCACCCTGATCAATATTAACCTGTGAAAACAGGTGCGGATCTTTGAGCGGCGCGAAAAGCGCATTCTCTCGGATAAGCGCCGAAAAGTCATAGGCACCCGAAAATCCGTCATCAAAAGTAATCAGCAGTCGGGGATACTGCGCTGCGTCTATTGAAGCGACCCTGTATTTCATTTGATCATGCCTCCCGAATAACGCCCGGCACGGATTTCTTCCCAAACATAGGATACCTGCTTTTGGTTCGCAATAAGCCATGCCCTTACAGCGTGAAGTCGTACAGCAGGTAGTTTTCCTTCAAGGAGATCACCTGTCGCAATTGAAATCATTGCATCATTTTCCGCAAAGATCGCATGCAGATGGGGTGGCAAGTGGTCTTTTGGATAGATCACGAGCCTCACTCCGTTAATGATGGCAATGGTCGGCAAGGCTCACAAATCCAGCACGAGCCTCGCCGGATCCTCCAGCGCTTCCTTCACCCGCACGAGGAAGGTCACCGCCTCCTTGCCGTCGACAATCCGGTGATCATAAGACAGCGCCAGATACATCATCGGCCTGATCTCGATCTTCCCCGCCACAACCACCGGCCGTTCCTGGATCTTGTGCATCCCAAGAATGCCCGATTGCGGCGCGTTCAAAATCGGCGTCGACATGAGCGAGCCGTAAATACCGCCATTGGTGATCGTGAACGTGCCACCTTGCATTTCCTCGATTTTGAGCTGCCCGTCCCGCGCCCTTTTGCCATAATCAGCAATCGTCTTCTCGATCCCCGCAAGCGAGAGCGTATCGGCGTCGCGCAGCACCGGCACAACAAGCCCCTTGTTGGTGCCAACCGCTATGCCGACATGGTAATAATTCTTGTAAACGAGGTCGGTGCCGTCAATCTCGGCATTGACCGCCGGTATCTCTTTCAGCGCCTGCGTGCACGCTTTCACGAAGAAACTCATAAAGCCGAGCTTCGCCCCGTGCTTCTTCTCGAACACGTCCTTGTATCTGTTCCGAAGTGCCATCACCTCGCCCATATCGACCTCGTTGAAGGTCGTCAGCATCGCCGCCGTGTTCTGGGCATCCTTGAGACGTCGCGCAATGGTCTGCCGCAATTTCGTCATGCGAACGCGCTCTTCGCGTGTCCCGTCCGCAGGCGCGGAAGGCGCACGAACCGCAACAGGGGCAGCAGGCGCCGCGATGACAGCAGGTGCGGCTTGGGCTGCCAGCATATCGCCCTTGGTCACCCGCCCGTCCTTGCCGCTCGCCGCAACGTTCGCCGGATCAATACCCGTCTCCGCCGCGAGACGCGCAACCGCAGGCCCATGATCTGCTGGAGCTGAAACACTGGGCGTAGCCGCCGCCTTTGGCACTTCGGCCGCCTTCGGTGCCGCCGCAACGCCTGGTGCACCTTCGGTAATCGCACCCAACAACGCGCCAACGCCGACTGTTTCGCCGTCCTTTGCCGAAATTTCCGACAAAATTCCCGATGCCGGGGCATTCACTTCAAGCGTCACCTTGTCTGTTTCAAGCTCCACCAAAGGCTCATCCGCCGTCACAGCGTCGCCGGGCTTCTTGAACCATTTGCCGATGGTTGCTTCGGATACGGACTCACCAAGGGTGGGAACGCGGATGTCGGTTGCCATGTCTTCAATCCTTTGCCGTCTGAAAATTAGGCCGCGAAGGCCTCATCGAGGAATGCCTGAAGTTGCGCCAGATGCCTCGACATCAAGCCCGTCGCCGTCGCAGCCGAGGCCGGGCGTCCCACATAACGCGGACGCTTCACCTTCGCGCCGGTCTGCTCCAGCACCCAAGCGAGATAGGGCTCCACGAATGTCCAAGAGCCCATATTCTTCGGCTCTTCCTGACACCACACGATTTCCGCGTTCTTGAACCGCGAAAGCTCGTTCACCAGCGCCTTGAGCGGGAACGGATAGAGCTGCTCGACGCGCAACAGATACACATCGTCGATGCCGCGCTTCTCCCGGTCCTCGTAAAGATCGAAATAGACCTTGCCGGTACACAGAACCACCCGCCGGACCTTGCTGTCCTTGGCGAGTTTGATTTTCTCGCCCTTCAAATATTGCGCATCATCCCACAGGATCCGGTGGAACGACGTCCCTTCCGCCATCTCGTCAAGGCGTGAAACAGCACGCTTGTGCCGCAGCAATGATTTCGGCGTCATCAGGATCAGCGGCTTGCGGAACTCCCGCTTCAACTGCCGCCGCAGAATGTGGAAATAGTTCGCAGGCGTCGAGCAATTTGCAATCTGCATATTGTCTTCCGCACACATCTGCAGAAAACGCTCGAGCCGCGCCGAGGAATGCTCCGGTCCCTGTCCCTCATAGCCATGCGGCAAGAGGCAGACGAGGCCGGACATGCGCAGCCATTTGCGTTCGCCGGACGAAATGAACTGGTCGAACAAAACCTGCGCGCCATTGGCAAAATCGCCAAATTGCGCTTCCCACAGCGTTAAAGCATTCGGCTCGGACAATGAATAGCCATATTCGAACCCGAGAACGGCCTCTTCCGAGAGCATCGAATTGATCACCTCGTAGCGGCCCTGTCCCTCACGGATATGGCTTAGAGGCTTGTAGCGACGCTCGTTTTCCTGATCGATCAACACCGAATGCCGCTGCGAGAACGTCCCGCGTTCAACATCCTGCCCCGAAAGCCGCACGCGATTGCCGTCATTGAGCGTGAGCGCGAAGGCCAGCGACTCGCCTGTCGCCCAGTCAATGCCTTCGCCCGTATCAATCGCCTTGCGACGGTTTTCGAGGAACCGCAGAATTGTCTTGTGCGCGTAAAAATCCGCCGGAAGATCGGTCAGTTTGCGGCCGATTTCCTTGAGCAAGGCAGTCGATGCGCCCGTTTCGCCACGTCGCACATCATCTTGCGTGCTGGCAACGGCTTTCATGCCAGCCCAACGGCCATCAAGCCAGTCCGCCTTATTTGGCTTGTAGGCCTGTCCTGCCTCATATTCCGCTTCCAGCCGTGCCCGCCAATCCGCCTTGATTTTCTCGGCTTCGCCTTCGGTGATCACACCTTCGGCAATCAACTTTTTAGAATAGATTTCCAGCGTCGTCGGTTGCTGGCGAATTTTTTTGTACATCAGTGGCTGGGTGAAACTCGGCTCGTCGCCTTCATTGTGGCCGAACCGGCGATAGCAAAACATATCGATCACAACCGGCTTGTGGAATAATTGCCGAAACTCGACCGCCACCTTAACCGCAAACACGACCGCTTCCGGATCATCGCCATTCACATGGAAAATCGGCGCTTCGATCATCTTCGCCACATCGGAAGGGTAGGGCGATGACCGCGAGAACCGCGGATAGGTCGTAAATCCGATCTGGTTATTGATGATGAAATGGATCGAACCGCCCGTCTTGTGCCCTTTCAGGCCCGAAAGGCCAAGGCACTCCGCCACCACACCCTGACCGGCAAACGCCGCATCGCCATGGATCAACAGCGGCAGAACCTTGATCCGCTCGTCCGTATCACCAAGCTGGTCTTGCTTTGCACGCACTTTGCCCAGCACCACCGGGTCGACGATTTCGAGATGCGACGGATTTGCGGTCAGCGACAAATGCACATTATTACCGTCAAACGTCCGGTCGGATGACGCGCCGAGATGATATTTGACGTCGCCCGAGCCTTCCACTTCGGCCGGTGCATAGGAGCCGCCCTTGAATTCATGGAAGATGGCGCGGTGTGGTTTGCCCATCACCTGCGCGAGCACATTCAGGCGACCGCGATGGGCCATGCCGAACACGATTTCCTGCACGCCGAGCGCGCCGCCACGCTTGATGATCTGCTCCAGAGCCGGAACCATGGATTCGCCGCCATCAAGACCGAAGCGCTTCGTGCCGGTATATTTGACATCGATGAACTTCTCGAAGCCCTCCGCCTCGACAAGTTTGTTCAAAATGGCCCGCTTCCCCTCGCGGGTGAAGGCAATTTCCTTGTCTGGCCCCTCGATACGCGCCTGAATCCAGGATTTTTCGGCTGGTGTCGAGATATGCATGAACTCCCAGCCCAGCGTCGAGCAATAGGTGCGCCGCAAAATCCCGAGCATTTCGCGGATTGTCGCATATTCGAGACCGAGCACGAAATCGATGAAGATTTTCCGGTCCCAATCAGCATCAACGAAGCCGTATGAGGAAGGGTGCAATTCTTCGTGATCTTTTTTGGCTTCAAGCTCCAAAGGGTCGAGCTTGGCGTGCAAATGTCCGCGCATCCGGTAGGCGCGGATCATCATCAGCGCCCTGACGGAATCGCGCGTTGCCTGCTGCAAATCCGAGTGCGAAATGCCCGATCCCGCGCTCTCCGCCTTGCCCTTGAGCTTGTCGGTAACGATCTTTTCAACCGCACCCCAATTGCTGTCCAACGCGGAAATCAATTCGCCATTCGCCGTCAGAGGCCAGTTCGGCTTTTCCCACGAGGCCCCTTTGGCACTCTTTTCCACGGACGCGGGATCATCGGAAAGTCCGGCAAAAAACACCTGCCATTCCGCGTCAACCGAAGAAGGATCCTTCTCATAGCGGGCCTGCAAGGCTTCAATATAATCGGCATTGCCGCCATACAGAAACGACGTTTTTAGAAACGCTTCGTTTTGGTCTTCGCGTGCCATGGTCCGTTCCTCAACCCTTCAACAATTCCACGAGCGTTTTGCCAAGCCGCGCAGGTGACGGCGAAACCCGGATGCCTGCCGCTTCCATCGCTGCAATCTTGTCTTCCGCACCGCCCTTGCCGCCCGAAATAATCGCGCCGGCATGGCCCATCCGGCGTCCGGGAGGCGCTGTGCGGCCCGCAATAAAGCCCACAACCGGCTTTTTCCGGCCCCGCTTGGCTTCATCAATCAGGAATTGCGCCGCCTCTTCCTCGGCCGATCCGCCGATTTCACCGATCATCACAATCGAATGCGTTGCCGGATCAGCAAGGAACATTTCGAGCATGTCGATGAATTCGGTGCCCTTCACAGGGTCACCGCCAATACCCACCGCCGTTGTCTGGCCGAGGCCTTCCTGCGTCGTCTGGAACACCGCCTCATAAGTCAGCGTGCCCGAACGCGACACAATGCCGACATTGCCCGCCTTGAAAATATTGCCCGGCATGATGCCGATCTTGCAGGCCCCCGCCGTCATGACACCCGGGCAGTTTGGTCCGATCAGGCGTGATTTCGAGCCCGACAGCGCGCGCTTCACCCGCACCATATCCAGCACCGGAATACCTTCCGTAATGCACACAATCAGCGGCACTTCAGCCTGTATCGCCTCGCAAATCGCATCCGCCGCGCCTGCGGGCGGAACATAAATCACGGATGCATCGGCACCCGTCGCCGCCCGCGCTTCGGCGACCGTATCAAACACGGGCAACCCGAGATGGACCGAGCCGCCCTTGCCTGGCGACGTGCCGCCAACGAGCTTCGTGCCATAGGCAATCGCCTGTTCCGAATGGAACGTGCCGGTTTTGCCGGTAAAGCCTTGGGTCAGCAGCTTCGTATTGGCATCAATCAGAATAGCCATTAGCGCGCCTCCCTTACAGCCTTGACGATCTTCTGCGCGGCGTCGTCGAGGTCATCGGCGGCGATCACATTCAGGCCTGATTTTGAAATAATATCCTTGCCGAGTTGCACATTCGTGCCTTCGAGCCTGACCACGAGCGGAACCTTCAGTCCGACTTCCTTGACCGCCGCGATCACGCCTTCCGCGATCACATCGCACTTCATGATGCCGCCGAAAATATTCACCAGAATACCCTGCACATTCGGGTCCGCCGTGATAATCTTGAACGCCGCCGTCACCTTTTCCTTCGTCGCGCCACCGCCGACATCCAGAAAATTCGCCGGAAATTCGCCATAGAGCTTGATGATATCCATCGTCGCCATGGCGAGGCCCGCACCATTCACCATGCAGCCAATCGTGCCGTCGAGCGCGATATAAGAGAGATCATATTTCGACGCCTCGATCTCTTTCGCGTCCTCTTCCGTCTCGTCGCGGAGCGCGACAATATCAGGATGCCGGTACAGCGCGTTCGAGTCGAAGGTGATCTTGGCATCGAGACAATGAAGATGCTGGTCCGCCGTAATGATCAACGGGTTGATTTCCAGCATGGCCATGTCTTTGGCAACGAAGGCGGTATAAAGCTGCTCGACGATCACGCCAGCTTCCTTCGCCAAATCTCCGCTCAATTTCAACGCCTTCGCAACCGCGCGGCCGTGATGCGGCATGATGCCGGTCGCGGGATCCACCGAGAAGGTGATGATCTTTTCAGGCGTTGCATGCGCCACCTCTTCGATATTCATGCCGCCTTCTGTCGAAACAACAAAAGCGACCCGCGCCGTTGCGCGATCCACCAGCATTGAGAGGTAAAATTCCTTGGCAATGTCCGAGCCGTCCTCGATATAGAGTCGGTTGACCTGTTTGCCGTTCGGTCCGGTCTGGATCGTTACCAGCGTATTCCCGAGCATCTGCGCGGAATAGGCTTTCACTTCGTCAATCGACTTCGCAACCCGAACGCCGCCCTTGTCGCCGGCAGCGGCTTCTTTGAACTTGCCCTTGCCCCGTCCGCCCGCATGGATCTGCGATTTGACAACCCAGATCGGGCCGCCCAGTGCCTTGGCCGCCGCTTCCGCCTCGGAGGCCTGCATGATCGCGCGACCCTCCGACACAGGAACGCCGAACGCTTTCAGAACGGCCTTCGCTTGATATTCATGGATATTCATTTCTGTTTCCTTCGAGAAGTGCGATCAGGCAAGCGAGTAACCAAGTGTGACTAGCAAATAAGGATCGGATCTCGGATCACATAAGCCCTATTCGCTACTCGCTACTCGCCATTCGCTACTCGCAAATTACTTAAGTGCCGGATTGATCACCTTGCACGCCTCGATCAGCCCCTGAACGGACGCCACCGACTTCGCAAAGGCTTCCTTCTCGTCCGCCCTCATCCTGAGCTTCACAATCCGCTCGACGCCCTTTTCGCCGATCACAATCGGCACGCCGACAAACATGTCCTTCACGCCATAGCCGTTAGCGAGATGGGCCGCGCAGGGCAGCACGCGCTTCTGGTCCTTCAGATAGCTCTCCGCCATCGCAATCGCCGCTGCGGCCGGCGCGTAGAAGGCCGAGCCTGTCTTGAGCAGATTGACGATCTCGCCGCCACCCTTCCGGGTCCGCTCGACAATCGCATCCAGACGCTCCTGCGTCGTCCACTTCATCTTGACGAGATCGGGCAACGGAATGCCGGCCACCGTCGAATACCGCACCATCGGCACCATATCGTCGCCATGTCCGCCCAGCGTCATCGCCGAGACATCCTTCACCGACACTTTGAACTCTTCCGCCAGAAAATACCGGAAGCGCGCCGAATCGAGCACACCCGCCATCCCGACAATCTTCTTCGGGCTAATGCCTGAAAATTTCTGCAGCGCCCACACCATCGCATCGAGCGGGTTGGTGATGCAGATCACAAACGCCCTCGGAGCATATTGCTTGATGCCCGCGCCAACCGCTTCCATCACATTCAGATTGATACCCAGAAGATCATCGCGGCTCATGCCGGGCTTGCGCGGCACGCCGGCGGTGACAATCACGACATCCGCACCCGCAATCGCCTCATAGCTCGACGCGCCCTTATACGCAGCATCAAAACCGTCAACCGGCGAGGACTCGGCAATATCCAGCCCCTTGCCCTGCGGGACACCATCCGCAATGTCGAAGAGGACAATATCACCCAGCTCTTTCAGCCCCGCGAGGTGGGCGAGCGTGCCGCCAATCTGTCCTGAGCCTACCAATGCGATTTTCTTGCGCGCCATGAGGTCGTTCCTTACACATGATCTCGACTATGATCCCGAACTGGCGTCCGGGCGATGGTTCCCGTATCTTGCCACGGTTTATGTTTCAAGTTCATGAATAGCCCTGAAATCGTTAAAAATGAACGCGGCACCTTGTTCGAGATTTATAAAAAATAGATAATTATTTCGTATTTACAGTGATTTAAATCATTAAAATTAAAATTTTATCAGTCAGAAATCCGATTGAAAAAATGGTTACAAATTTCAAATATTGTAATTAGTAACAGTATTTTATCCCAATCAGACAATTTTCGAGCGAAATGCCGAGAGAATGGCCGTCAGCGTTGTGGCCAATCGACCCTCGATAGCCTTCCGGTTGATTCCGGCATCCAGCCGGATCGCGGAGGGTTGCAAAAACCGGAACAGCCCGTCCAGCAAAAGCGTCATGGCGCGGTCTCGATGCTTGATCTGCAACGCGCCTGATGAAATACCTTCCTCGAGAACACGGTCGAGCAGGGTGCGGATTCGGCTTCTATGCTGCCGCGCAATGGCCCGGTCTTCGTCGAACGCATCGACAAACAAATCGAACAATTTCGGCTCCGTCTCCAGCCGGTCGCGATAGCTTCGCGCCAAAGCGATAAATAGCCGCTCCAATTTGTCGATCGCCGGATCAGGTGAATCGCTGACCTCCGTAATCAACGCCTCCAGCGGTTGCACCCACGCAGCCGTAATGGCATCCATCAGCGCCGTTTTCGACGGGAAATAGCGATACACATTCGCATGCGTCATCCCCGCCGTCTCCGCAATCGAGACCAACGTTGACCGTTTCGCACCAAAACGGCGCACTTCATCCTGCGCAATACCAAGAATACGGGCTGCAATCGAGTCTGTTGAGTGGTGAAGAGGCATGGGACGATAGACCAAACGGCGACATGAAGAGCCCGACCACAGATCACATGGTCATACTCCGGAGAACAACAGTCTAGAAAACGGTACGCGATTGCTGCAAGTGGGTCTAAGGATAGTCCGTTCGGGAGATTGCGGCAAATGGCTGCGAGACGGGAGCACATGGCGCAGAAACCTCTTCCAAAACCGTCGGAACGTCCCGATCATGGTTGCCATGATGCTGATTGCCACGAACAAATCCGTCATGCGGGCCTTCCGCCTCGGACCTATTGTTGCCATTGCAGGCTGGGCATCCACCGCGCTGATGGCAATTGCTGCACTCGTCCTTATCTGGTCATGGCTGGCCTGAACCGACACCCCCGCGTCCATGCGGCAGAAGCCGGTACGCTTCGGATTGCATCTCGATCAACCGCGAAACGGTCCGCTCAAACTCGAAAGCCTCCCGCCCGTCCTCCGCCCGATAGAGCTCAGTCGGAGCGGCCTCAGCCGACGCGATCAGCTTCACCTGATTGTCATAGAGCGTATCGATCAGCGTGATGAACCGCTTCGCCTCGTTCCGGTTCTCGGCATTGATCACGGGGATATCTTCGAGGATCAGCGTATGAAACCGCTCGGCCAAAGCCAGATAGTCCACAGCCCCGAAGGCCGATTGGCAGAGATAGGCATAGCCGATCCGCGCAACGCCACCCGCTGCCTGCGGAATTTCGAGCGAATGCCCCTTCACCGAAAGCGTCACCTGACGCGGTGCAACACCTTCTGCGAGCATATCGAAAATCCTGTCGAGCGAGTCGCGTGCAAGACGATCAGGCGGCACATAATACACGGACGATCCGGCAAGCTTCTCGAACCGGAAATCGGTTCGCGCCATCACCTTGATCGCCTCCGTCCGCTCTTTCAGCAGCTCGATGAACGGCAGAAAGAGAGCGCGGTTTAACCCGTGTGCATAGAGATCATCCGGCGCCACATTGGACGTTGCCACAACAACAATCCCCCGCTCGAACAGCGCCGTAAACAGCCGCCCGAGAATCATCGCGTCCGCTATGTCGGTCACGGCAAACTCGTCGAAGCAGATCAGCCGCGCATCGCGTGCAAGCTCAATTGCCAAGGGCGGGATCGGATCACCATCGCGGCCATTGCCATTTTTCGCCGCTGTCCGGTGCGCATGAATTCGCGTATGGACATCGGCCATGAACGCATGAAAATGCACACGCCGTTTCGCCTGCACCGTCACAGCCTCATAAAACAGGTCCATCAGCATCGTTTTGCCGCGCCCGACGGCACCCCAGAGATACAGCCCCTTCACGGGCGGAGGCCGCCGAATTAACCATCCGAGCCCCGGCACACCGCGCTTGTCACGCGCCGCCAACGCGTCGGCAAGCTGCTGCAATCGCTCCAGCACGGCAAGCTGCGCCGGGTCATGCTCAAGGTCTCCCCCGGCAATCCGCGCCTCGTATCGTTCCAGCAATCGGGGAGTATTCATAACCGAGCAGACACCACCAAACGCCTCAGGGGAGCAACCATCCGCTCATACAAAGCTCAGCGCGCATAAACAAGCGCATCGCCTGCAAATCGCGCTTTGGCCCCGAGGTGCGCCTCGATCCTGAGCATTTCGTTCCACTTCGCCGTCCGCTCGCCGCGCGAGATCGACCCCACCTTGAACTGCCCTGCATTCCACCCGACAGCCAGATGCGCAATCGTCGTATCTTCCGTCTCGCCCGAACGTGCCGAAACAATCGTGCCGAACCCGTTGCGCTTGCCGGCATCGAGTGCCGCCTTCGTCTCAAAGATCGTCCCTGCCTGATTGGGCTTGATCAGCACCGCGGTGCAAGATTTATCCGCCGCTGATCGCTCAACCCGTGCCGCATCCGTCACCAGAAAATCATCCCCGATCACCTGAACCCGCTTGCCTTCTCGCGCAACAAAGGCCTTGAACCCCGCCGCATCATCCTCCGCCACGGGGTCCTCAACCGAGATGATCGGGAACCTGTCGATCCAGCCCGAAAGCAACTGGATCATGCCCTCCGTATCAATCTCCCGTCCGTCGCGTGCCAGCCTGTACCGGCCCTTTGCGCCAAATTCCGACGCCGCCACGTCGAGTGAAATCGAGACATCCTTTCCGGGTTGGAAATGCGCCGCCTCGATTGCTTTCACAAGCATATCGAGTGCTTCCTCGTTTGACTCGAATGCCGGCCAAAACCCGCCTTCATCCGCCACGCCCTGCAACAAGCCGCGTGCTTTCAGCAAGCCGCCCGCCGCCCGATACACTTCCGCCGTTCGGTCAAGCGCCTCGGCAAAACTCCCCGCCGTCGGGCAGATTACCATGAAATCCTGAATATCGACGCGCCTTGCCGCATGCGCCCCGCCGCCAAAAATCTGGATTTCCGGCACCGGGATCGAAACCGGCCCGTCACCCGCCAGATAATGCCAAAGCGGCTTTTTCGATGAAAGTGCGGCGGCATGCAAAACCGCCATCGATGTCGCAATCATCGAATTTCCGCCGAGCCGTGCCTTGTTAGGCGTGCCGTCAAGCTTGATGAGCAGGGCATCAATCCCTGTCTGATCATGCGCATCCCGCCCATGCAGCGCCTTGGCAATCTCGCCATTCACGCTGGCGATCGCATGGCGGACATCGAGACCGCCGAAACTGTCCCCGCCGTCGCGCCGGTCAACCGCCTCGCCTGATCCCGTCGAAGCCCCCGCAGGCGCAATCGCACGCGCCACCGTTCCGTCGGCCAGCGTGATCTCCACCTCGATTGTGGGGCGCGCACGCGAATCCCAGACGCGACGACCCACCGTTGAAACGATACTGCTGCTCATCGTGATGCTGTCCTGTTCCATTCTTGGAGAGCCAGTCTCCATGCCTCCACAATCGCGTTCACACTGTCGACGGGGTTCGCCAGCAAAGGAAGAGCCGTCTTTCGTACGAGGTCGCGCTGATCGTCTTCCGTAATATACTCGACCGGAGATTTGCCATCCACCCGCGCCAGAAACAATCCCGGTAGCAGGGCCGCGATCCGCGCTTCAATCACACCCGCAGGTTCCCACGTCACAGCGCCCAGATACGCACGCGTCAATGCGCTCAAGGCATCAAGAAATTTCGGAATTGCATTCGGTGTCCAAAGGCATTTCAGCAAAAGATGATTGAGGCAAAAGGCAACGTCGAACGCCGGATCGCCATACCACGCGCATTCGGCATCCAGAAACACCGGCCCCTTCGGCCCGCACAGAATATTCTTTGGCGACACATCGCCATGAACAAGCGCGATTTTGCGCCCGAGCGTCGCCAGTGAAAGCGCGCGCAACCGGTCAGCCACCGCCGGATGCTTGGTCGCTGTTGCCTCCAGATACGGTTCCAGCCGAATCGGGTGAAAAATATGGTCGGTCGAAAATTGCGCCTGGATCTTGTCCCGCCCTGCCGTCGCGCCATGGATCATGGCGAGTGACGTGCCCACAGCTTCCGCAAAATCGAGTGAAACCATCCCGTCGCGAAGTTCCGCTTTCCAGACGGGATAGGACTCGGGCGCGAGATAGTCCATCGCAAACATCCCCGCTTCCGCGTCATGGCCAAGGAGGTGCGGCACGGCATCGGGCAGAATGCGTCCTGCTTCCTTCATCCAGGCATATTCGAAACTGTTCCGCTCCGTTGGCGCCCGCCAGTCCGCCGCCACCCGCAATTTCGCCAGCGCGCGCTTGAGCGCAAACGGCGGACGTCCCGCCACGTCCACCCTGAAAATATCCGACGCCACCCCGCCCGTCAGCGGGGTCAGGGTCACAACGCCATCGCCCGCGAGCCCCATCCGCTTCAGTCCGGCAATCAACTCGTCATGCAGTGCGGAATTTTTGTCGTTCATGATCACTCAAACAGAAAAACAGATAAAGAAGCTTGAATGATGCATAGTGACACCTGAACTGCAAGTCTGATCCCTCACGCAGAATAATCCCCGCGTGAACCGATCAGAGAGATGGTGCGTAACTGAACGGAAACCCGGGAGCTTTTGATGACGATTGCCTATTGGTGCCTGTTGATTGCCGCGATCATGCCTGTCGCTGTCGTTGGCTTTGCGAAAGCAGGCGGCGGCTATGATAACAATGAACCGCGCCTCTGGATGCAGACGCTCACCGGCAAGCGTCGGCGTGCTTACGCCGCCCATATTAATTGCTATGAAGCACTGCCCTTCTTTCTGGCAGGCCTTTTCGTCGCAAAAATGACCAACGCCCCCGCGGGCATCGTCGACATCCTTGCGTTTTTCTACATTATTATGCGGATTGGCTATGTGATCGCCTATTTTGAGGATCGCGCGACGCTTCGCTCGGTGCTCTGGAGCTTGGCGTTCTTTGCGGTCGTGGCCCTGTTTCTGAGCAGTTTCATTCCGCACAGCTGATCGGGCAGGGCATCAGGGGCGGATTTGTCCGTCCCCGTGCACCCGGTATTTGAACGTCGTCAATTGTTCCACACCCACCGGCCCGCGTGCGTGCATGCGGCCGGTCGCGATCCCGATCTCGGCACCAAACCCGAATTCGCCGCCATCGGCAAATTGCGTCGAGGCATTGTGGAGAACAATCGCTGAATCGACCTGATCGAGAAACCGCTGCGCCGTCGCCGCATTCGCCGTCACAATCGACTCGGTATGGTGTGATCCATAGGTCGCGATATGCTCGATTGCGGCATCCACATCCTTGACGACGCGCACGGCAATGATCGCGTCCAGATACTCTGTCCGCCAATCCTCTTCCGTCGCCGCACTCACCCTTGGATCAACGCGCTGCGTCGCGAGATCACCTCGGACCGCGCATCCCGCATCAAGCAGCATGGTCACAAGCGGCGCAAGATGGCTTGAGGCAACCGCCTCGTCCACCAGCAATGTTTCCGCCGAGCCGCAAACACCCGTGCGCCGCAACTTCGAATTCAGCACGATGGTGCGTGCCATGGCGAGATCGGCATCCCGGTCAATAAACACATGGCAAATGCCTTCGAGATGCGCGAAGACAGGCACCCGCGCCTCTGCCTGCACCCGTCCCACAAGGCTCTTGCCCCCGCGCGGCACAATCACATCAATCGCGCCCTCAAGCCCCGTCAGCATATGCCCCACGGCCGCGCGATCCCGCGTCGGCACAAGCTGGATCGCATCCGCAGGCAACCCCGCCGCGCGCAACCCGTCCTGCATCGCATGTGCAATCGCTTCCGATGTCCGGAAACTCTCCGAACCCGCCCGCAGGATCGACGCATTGCCGCTCTTCAAACACAGCGCCCCCGCATCCGCCGTCACATTCGGGCGGCTCTCGAAGATCACCCCGATCACCCCGAGCGGCGTTGCCACCCGCTCGAAGCGGAGCCCGTTCGGTTGCTGCCACGTCGCCAGAACGCGCCCCACCGGATCCGGCAAAGCTGCAATATCGGCAACAGCCTCTGCAATTGATTTCAACCGCTCAGGGTCAAGCCGCAGGCGATCAAGAAACGAGCCCTTCGTCCCGCGCGCCTCCGCCTCTGCAACATCCGCCGCATTGGCCGCCAGGATCACCCCTTCCGACGCAAGCAAGGCCTCCGCCGCAGCGCGTAACGCCTCGGATTTCCGCGCATCCGGCGTCGGGGCCAAAACCCGCGCCGCCCGCCGCGCCCGCACGCCAATATCGTGCATCAACGCCGCCAGTTCATCCTGATCCACCTGTCCCGTCATCACGCCGCCCCGAATGCCATATCATCGCGATGGATCACCTCCGCCCGCCCGGCATAGCCCAGCAGCGTCTCGATCTCCTTGGACGACCGCCCCGCGAGCAATGCCGTCTCGGTTGAGTCATACGCGATCAACCCGCGCCCGATCTCGCCCCCGTCCGGCGCCCGGAGCACAACCGCATCCCCCTGCTCGAACAGGCCTTCGACACGTTTGATCCCCGCAGGCAGCAGGCTCTTGCCGGAGCGAATCGCCACCGTTGCCCCCGCATCGACATGGAGCACGCCCTTCGGCTCCAACACCCCCGCAATCCACGTCTTTCGCGCGGAGACGGGGTTCGATCCCGTCAGAAACCATGTGCAGGGCTTGCCCGCCGCAATCGCTCCGAGCGGATTGTCAACGCGCCCATCCGCAATAATCATATGCGTGCCGCCCGATGTCGCGATCTTGGCTGCTTCGATCTTCGTCCGCATACCGCCGCGCGAGAGTTCCGAGCCCGCACCCCCCGCCATGGATTCAATCTCCGCCGTGATCCGCGGCACAACCGGAATAAGGGTCGCCTCGGGGTTTGTATTCGGCGGCGCCGTATAAAGCCCGTCAATATCGGAGAGCAGGATCAGCAGATCAGCCCCCGCCATGGTCGCCACCCGCGCCGCGAGCCGGTCATTATCGCCATATCGGATTTCGTTGGTCGCGACCGTATCATTCTCGTTCACAACCGGTATCGCCCTGAGATCAAGCAAACGACCCAATGTGGCTCGTGCATTCAGATACCTCTGGCGCTCTTCCGTGTCGCCGAGCGTTACGAGGATTTGTCCCGTCGTGATCCCCTTTTTGCCCAACACTTCCGCCCAGCTTTTCGAGAGCGCAATCTGCCCCACCGCCGCCGCCGCCTGGCTTTCCTCGAGTTTGAGAGCGCCCCGCGGCAACTTCAAAACACCCCGCCCGAGCGCAATCGCGCCGGAAGAAACCACAAGCACATCCTTGCCGCTCGCGTGCAACCGCGCCAGATCATCCCCCAGCGCCGCAAGCCAGTCATGCTTCAACGAACCACTTGCGCCGTCCACCAGCAGCGACGAACCAACCTTCACAACAATTCGGCGAAAGCGATCAAGCGTCAGTGTCACGGATGCCACGCCTCGGCAGGTTGGGCCGCAGCCGCTTCCTCGGTTCGGGCCTTCGTGATAATCCCCATCAATGCCCTGAGTGCCTCGGGCACACCGGCGCCTGACGCTGAAGACAGCAGAATAGGCTCGCATTTCGCCGCCCGCTTCAGCCTCGCCTTCTGCTGTTTCAGAACTTCCGGCGTCACCGCATCAACTTTTGAGAGCGCAACGATCTCCGGCTTGTCTTCAAGGCCATGGCCATAGGCAGTCAATTCACCGCGAACGATCTTGTAAGCCTGACCCGCATGTTCCGATGTCGCATCAATCAAATGCAGCAGCACCTGACAGCGCTCGACATGGCCGAGAAAGCGGTCACCAAGGCCATGCCCCTCATGGGCACCCTCAATCAACCCCGGAATATCCGCCAGCACGAACTCCCGCGTATCAGACCGCACAACTCCGAGCCCTGGATGCAATGTCGTAAACGGGTAATCCGCAATCTTCGGTCGCGCCGATGTCACAGCCGCCAAAAAGGTCGACTTGCCGGCATTCGGCAACCCGATAAGTCCCGCATCGGCAATCAATTTGAGCTTCAGCCACAGCCAGCGCTCCTTGCCCTCCAGACCCGGATTGGCATGGCGCGGTGCACGATTGGTGGACGTCGTGAAATAGGCATTGCCGAAGCCGCCATTCCCGCCCTTTTCCAGCATGATCCGTTGACCAACCTCGATCAGATCGGCAATCAGCGTTTCGCCATCCTCATCGAAAATCTGCGTACCCTTCGGCACTTTCAGCACCACATCCTCGCCCCGCGCACCGGCGCGGTTCTTCCCCATGCCGTGCACGCCGGGTCGCGCCTTGAAATGCTGCTGGTAGCGGTAATCGATCAGCGTGTTGAGGCCGTCGACACATTCGACCCACACATCGCCGCCGCGTCCGCCATCCCCGCCGTCAGGGCCGCCGAACTCGATGAATTTTTCGCGCCGGAACGAGACGCAACCTGCGCCGCCATCGCCGGACCGGATGAACACTTTAGCTTGATCAAGGAATTTCATGAGGTTCTCTCTACAGCATTTTACCAAAAAAGGGAGAGTGTTTTGCTCGGAAGGAGCCTTGATCGATAATTTTGTTCGTTGTCGGTTCCCATCAGGGACCAACTTCACGCGTCGCTTCCGCCCGAATTCTGTGTCATTCGAGTGTCCAAGGAAGGGCAAACGATAAAAGCTCGGTGATGACTTCGATGAATTGGCAAAACACAAAACGGCATCTCTATAATCCGTGCGGTCAAAACGGGCAGTAACGGGCCCACATCATTAGGCGCGCATTGCCGGAATACATTTTATTTCGTGGTCTCTATTTTTGAATCTGACGTGGTTACCAGAAAAGCGCCATTTGCGTCAGATGGTTAGACGCGAATGAAAAGCAGGCTTCTTCCAAATATTCAAAAGAGGTTGCTTGAACAGTTGGTGGCTTGTCTTTTGCCTGGTGAAAAAACCGAAGACTAAATGACCTGACATGAATAGGTAGACCCTGTTGAGCTCGCTTCGAGCCAAGCAATCAAAGCCCCTGTTACCGAACTCTTCAGGGGCGACCAGTCCATCGATGACAGCGCGAAGGAAAAATTTTTCGACCACCAGCCTCATAAGCCGGGCGGTTTCGCATCGATCAGGTTGAAGTATCTGAGCTTCACCTAGTCACCTGACCGACGCAATGTCTGTGAACGACGAAAGCCTGCTGCTTACTTCGCCCGGATGATAATCAACTCGACTTCGCCGACCTTGATGAACCCGAGCCAGTACACATCCGCCGTATTCCTCACCGTCTTGGCGTCGACCATCTCGAGCTTGTCATAGAAGCTCAAATCCATCCCGCCGCCATCGGACGTTTTGATCAGGGCGGTATAAGAGAACATAATCGCGTCACCGACTTGCCGGACATCAGCGGGTGTAGTCACGTCCTCGCGCACGCCAGAGTAGACACCGTCGCCAAGTTTCGTGAAAATCCAGGTCTTTTTGTCCTTCTCGCCGTCGGAATAGACAAAGTCCTCGACCAATTCCAGTGTTGTACCATTCCAACGGCCCTTCATTTCCACTGTTAGACCCCGTTTATTTCCGGTCCAGATATTGGTAAACTCCCCCTTGGCCGAGAGATTTCCAACAAAGAATTTCTCCAAAACGAGCTTGGTGTCGGCAGCCATCGCACTTCCCAAGAAGAAAGGCGCAATGGTCAAAAGGACACCAAAAATGAGCTTGGACAGGGTGTTCATGGCCATATTCTCCGATTTTCAGGCAATATCTACGGTCTACGCAGGCATAGCCACCTTGGACCATTCCGGAGAAGGCCGGATGAGGGCACTCGCGCCCGCCTTCCGTACACTCCAGGCCACTTTCTCGAGCGCCAGCCAATGAACCGGATACGACGCTTCCCGCGCCGGCATGAACAAAGTCTCGTCACTACTGTAAGAAAATCCATTATTTTCAAATACTTGCCGTGACGCAGCATTGACCGTTCTCACCCGCGCTTCAATTCTCGTCGCATCGCTCAGCTCGAACCCGGTATCAATAGCCGCCGAAACCGCCTCCGACGCATAGCCCTTCCGCCAGAACGGCACCCCGATCCAATACCCGATCTCTATCGCCTTCGGATCCGGCGTCTCGGCAAGCCCGATCGCTCCCAAAACATCATTGGGCCGCTGTTTTGGCGTGATAATCAGGCCCAAACTCTTGCCAAGTGCATTATTCGCCCGCGTTTCAAGCACATAACGCTCCGCATCCCCGGCAGGGTAGGGATGCCGGATCCGGCTTGTCATCTCGGCAACGGCTTTTTCCCCGGCATAGCGCGCAATTTGCGGCGCATCCGCAGCCCGCGGCCAGCGCAGCCAAAGCCGGGCCGTCTCAATCCGGTAAACGTCATCGCTGGTAATGTCGTTGAACATTGCTTTGCTCCAAAGCAAGAAGTGTATAGCCTGGAAAAATGACCCTAAAACGACAAAGGGGAACATGGTTTCCCATATTCCCCGGATCTCCTGAGAGACTTTGAATAGTATGCTTGAAAGACACTATCCGCCGGGGCTTTTGGGCCGGCGGGGTCTTTCAATGACCGCGCCGTTATTCGGCTGCTTCTGCCAGTTCGACCGATACATACATTCGGTCATTGGCTTTGTTTTGAAAGTGGACGCGGCCGGATTTCAGCGCGAAGATCGTGTGATCCTTGCCAATCCCGACATTCGCGCCCGGATGCACTTTCGTGCCGCGCTGACGAATGATGATATTGCCCGGGATGACCTGCTCGCCACCGAACTTCTTGACGCCAAGACGCCGACCGTCTGAGTCGCGACCGTTGCGGGATGAACCGCCTGCCTTTTTATGAGCCATGATAGTGCTCCTTCAACGCTGAGGGCTAGTGCCCAGAATTCCGTTTATATTCACCAATACTGCCATGCCTTACTCGGCAGAAGCAACCTCGGCCTTTTTCGCTTTTGGCTTGGCCGGTGCCTTTGGCTTTTCAGCAGCCTCGGACGTCTCTGCCTTCGGCTTAGCCGCCGCTTTCGCAGCTACTTTCGGCTCCGCGCCCTTGGCCAGAATTTCCGTAATCCGCACCATGGTCAGATCCTGACGATGGCCCTTCTTACGCTTCGAATTCTGGCGACGACGCTTCACGAAGGAAATCGACTTCGCGCTGCGCGTTTGCTTGACAACTTCGCCAGCGACCCGCGCGCCTGCGATCATCGGCGTACCGATCTCGCTGCCTGCTTCGCTTGTAATCATCAAGACTTCGTCGAACAAAACAACACTGCCGGCATCACCCGGAAGCTTCTCGATTGTAATCACGTCGTTGGCGGCAACCTTGTACTGCTTGCCACCGGTTTTAATAACTGCGAACATCGTTTTCCCTCGTGTTCAAAACGGCTCTACCCATGGACATCCATGAATGGCCGGCTTTTTGTCAGCGCCCGGTGTTCCGGAATCGGAACGAAAAAGAACGCGCGGCAAACACCGCGCGCTTTCGAAGTTCAATTACAGGCCCATAGCCGCCCTGTCAATCGATAGTGTCCCTCCGGGCGCTTTGAAAAACATCATTGCCTCCTTGAGACCAAACAAGTTCACCGCCGGACGAGAGATGTCTTGTGGAACCACGGACCCCGTGCTATCTCGCCCCTCGACCTTGGCTTCCAAGCCAATCTGCGGAGAGGTGGCAGAGTGGTCGAATGCACCGCACTCGAAATGCGGCATAGGTGCAAGCCTATCGGGAGTTCGAATCTCCCCCTCTCCGCCAATCACCTTTAATAAGATACTGATATAAAACGATTAAATTTTAAATTTTCTCTACCGTCCACGTTTCCGTCCACGTATTTCCCGTTGCATGCCGGCGGCTCGTTATGACCTCTGGCGGACAGATTGTGTCGGGAGATCAGAACCTTCGTGGTGATTTTAAACTTGGTCGGAACGAATGAAGTTGTCTTGCTATCGATTGTGGCTCCACATTACTAATTAGCCGACCTTATCTCGGTATTGGCAAAATCATTCAGCATGGCATGGATTTCCGATGTGAGGATCGCGTTCACCTCACGGATGCTTCCGGCATTGAATGCAGCCTCCGAGCAATCAAGCATCTCCTCGGCTCGCTTTGTCCAATGATCAACCAGAATGGCCCATGTCTGTAGTGCCTCATCAGCAGGAATAAGCGACTGGCTTAATCTATGAAGCTTCATTTCTGCAATGTCGGCACGGTTCTTCATCAGCTTGGTGCGATAGAACCAATACTCTTCGTTCTGTTGCTGTTTAACGCCCTTTAGAGACACGCCAGCGGTCAGGAAATTGATATAGCCTTGAACGCTTGCCTCAACATCATAACGGCCCCTGCTGACCGGCTTTGGAATGACACCCATCTTGACGAGTTGGCCGATCCTGCTCCGCGTCAGATCAAGCATCTCGCACAGATCTGTAATACCAACAGTGATGATCTTTTGATCGCCCATGATGCTTCTCACCCCGCTTTGAAAAGTAAAGCGACACTATCACATCTGGCACTAGGACGGTATCGGGATCGAACGTACCCCGCCTCAGGATTGCTCTGGAAGGACCCGTGTTTTTAGCATCTTGGCAATGTTTGAACCGTTTCCGCTCTGATGTCGCTAGATCACCCTGAAGTCTGCGTTTGTGAGTGCAAGACCCGTGGTCAGTGTTGCAAACTGAACGGCTGCTTTTTTCCCGCTACCATCAACATCATACGACAGTGAACTGTGGTCTGCCCTCACGAGGTGGTTCAATTTGAATGTTAATGCATGGTTGGCCCAATATGTACTTTCAGACACCCTCGCGGCCTTAGGGTCCCGCCGCCTGTTGTTTCACGCTAAGCTCAGCAAATTCGTGCAGGAGGAAGTTGAGGCAGCACACACTGAGACGCCCCCAATGAATACCAATCTTTAAATCACAGTAATTGATAGGATTTTTAATTCTGGCACGGCCTTTGCAAGATTGTTTCTGCTGACAAATATGGGTCAAACTTTTCTCATTTTAGATGCAAAAATCGGCGAAAGTGCGTTAAAAATGGTGGTTAACAATATTTCTTTTGGCGGCGTTCGCGGCTATAGCGTCGAAACAACTGTCAAAAAGCAGACAGTGCCGGACGTTGACCTGGAGAGTAACCGTACTCTCCCCGCATCAACAACAGAGACAATTGCACCAAGTGTGAGTGTCAAATTATCGGCGAAAGCCGTACAACTCGCCGCTGATCGTGCTGAGGCCCTGCAAAGTTTAGCTTCATCCCCTATTTCATCCTCCCTACCGGGCGTTTTAACCTCTGACCGCATGATTGCGTTTGTTGATGGCGCGCTTGAAGATGCAATGGCCCTGATGCAAGATTTGCAACGCCAGGGCATTCGGGCGGTTCTTCTCGATCCGGAGAGTGATGAAGTCACTCAAATGGCCAATCAATTGAAAAGCGAGTCAGGTCTCGTTTCGGTTCATATTTTCTCACACGGTGGCTCGGGCTTTCTTAAGCTTGGAACAGAGATCATCAGTCAGAACGATCTGACCCGCTATACTGACCAGCTTGGCACGATCTCAGCAGCTTTGTCGGATGAGGGTGATATTCATCTTTATGGCTGTGATGTTGCCTCTGACGAAGCTGGGAGGTCGTTTATTTCGGCACTGGCTGAATCGACCAAGGCGGACATTGCTGCATCGATCAACAAAACCGGCACAATCGCGCTTGGCGGCGACTGGACGCTTGAGCAACACATTGGCACGATTGAATCGGGCGATGTTGCGATCGAGAATTACGGACACACGCTGTCTAAGCCCACAACCGACGCTTCTGTATGGACGACGGCTAACATTGCATCACTGACAACAGCTGAAGTTGCAGCTCTTTCAACAGACGACCTTACCTCGCTCTCGACATTAGCTATTTCCTCATTCAGCACTGCGCAAATCAAGGCGATCACATCGGATCAGATATCAACACTTACCACAGCACAGATTTCATCTCTAACGACGGCCGGAATTTCAACTCTTACGTCAGCGCAGGCTCCGTCCTTAACCACATCTCAGATTGTCTCGCTGACGACAAAGCAAGTTGCAACGCTCTCAACGAGCGCAATAGCGTCATTCAGCAGCAAACAGTTTGCGGTGATTGAAACTGCGGATATCGCAGCTTTGACAACCAAGCAAATTGCAGCCCTCTCGACAGCACAGATCGTCGCCTTAACGACCGGGCAAGCCTCAGCACTCTCAACAGCCGCTCTTGCAGCACTTTCAACGGCCCAGATTACCGCAATGGAAACAGCGGATTTCGTGCAACTCTCGTCGAAACAGATTGCGTCACTGACAACGGCTCAAATAAATTCGCTGACAACAAATCAGATCGTTGCCCTGACGACTGCGGGGATAACCTCGCTCACATCGACGCAGGCCTCAGCCCTCTCAACAGTGCAGATTATTGCCTTGACGACCGGGCAAGTCTCAGCACTCTCAACAGCCGCTATTGCAGCACTTTCAACGACACAGATCGCAGCGATGGAAACAACGGATCTGGTGCAACTCTCGTCGAAGCAAATTGCATTTTTGACGACAGCTCAAATAAATTCGCTGACAACGGATCAAACTGTTGCCCTAACGACCGGGCAAGTCTCAGCACTCTCAACAGCCGCTATTGCAGCACTTTCAACGACACAGATCGCAGCGATGGAAACAGCGGATTTCGTGCAACTCTCGTCGAAGCAGATTGCATCACTGACATCGGCTCAGATAAATT
>CAMCXA010000037.1 GCA_945883115.1 Alsobacter soli | reverse complement strand
GCCAAGCGTCTCCTGTCGGAACATTCATGACGTTGACCGTGCTGGCTTTCATGTTCGCAACCGACGCACATCACGTTGTGATTGGTGCGTTGGTGGGTAGTTACCGTGCATTACCACCGATGCAGGCTTTTCTTTCCGGGGATGTGCTTCAGTTCGCCCTGTCCGCCGCATCCAAGGGCATGGTTGTCGCAGTCCAATTGGCTGCACCGTTGCTTGTCTTCAGCTTTCTCCTGAATGCAGGGCTCGGGATTATCTCGAAATTGATGCCACAGATCCAGGTTGCCTATGTCGCGGCACCTTTAACAGCGCTCGTTGGAGCTTTCATTCTCATTGTTGTCATGGCTGCGATGATGGAGCGGCTCTCCGGTGCCGTCATTGAATCGCTCAAGCCGTTTGTTCCGGGCTGATCGCGATGGCGGAGCAGGAAGATCCGGAGAATAAAACCGAAGACCCCAGCCAAAAACGGCTCGATGAAGCGCGTGAAAAGGGGAATATTGCCAAAAGTATCGAGATCAATTCGTGGTTTGTACTTGCGGGTGCATTTTTGGCTTTGACACTCTCGTTTGGTGGTCCGGTCGGCACGATGTCACCTGGTTTGTCCTCGATGCTGGCAAATGCGCACGAGATATCCTTCGAAAAGACCGATATCGGGCGGATTTTTTCGGATTCTGGGTGGGTGCTTCTGACGATACTGGGGGCGCCGTTCTTTATTTTGTTTTTGGCCGCGGTAGCCGGGCCCATCATGCAGCATATTCCGGTCATCTCCATGGAGCCGGTCAAACCACAAATGTCGCGCATTTCGCCGCTCGCCGGCCTCAAGCGGATGTTTGGCAAGGAGGCATTGGTCAATTTTGCGAAGAGCCTTGGTAAACTTGTGATCGTCAGTGTCGCGGTATTCATGGTCCTGTGGCCTGATCGGGCCAAGCTCGATTCATTTGTCAGGATGGATGTCGGCAATATTCTTGTGGCCTCGCGCGATGAAGTCATGAAGATTCTGATCGGCGTCTTGTCTGTTTTTATCTTTGTTGCGGGGGGAGATTATTTCTATCAGCGGGTCACCTGGTGGGGGCGTCTGAAAATGACCAAGCAGGAGGTCAAGGATGAGCACAAGCAGCAGGAAGGTAGCCCCGAAATCAAGATGCGGCAGCGTCAGATTCGAAATGAGCTTGCAAAGAAGGGGATGAAAGCCAAGGTTCCTGAAGCATCGTTTGTTGTTGCCAACCCGACCCACTTTGCGATCGCTTTCAAATATGAGACGGGAATGCGTGCACCGATCTGTCTTGCAAAGGGCATTGATTTTCTGGCGCTTGAGATCAGAAAGATTGCTGAGGAAAACAACATTACTGTGGTTGAAGATCCGCCCCTTGCACGCATGCTTTACAAGATCGTTGAAGTCGATCAGGAAATACCTGTCGAAGTGTATAAACCGGTTGCAGAGGTGGTCGGCTACGTGATGCGGCTCAAGGCACGCCGTGCGAGGCAGAAGCAGCGCTAATACAGGCTAGAAGTTGATGAACGAAGTTCGAACGACTGATTTTTCGGAAAGCCGCTCGCTATCCTTGCGGTGGATTACGGCTAGCGTGGTCGTGGCGGTGCTCGTCCTGACGGGGGTGTCCGCCTTCTTGTTCGATGTTGATCGTGTCCTTCTGATGACTGCAGTGCTTGTCTTATTTGCCCTTGTTGGTGTGGTTTTGCTTCTCGCAGTTCTTTTTGGACAGATTGAGTTCTCGTCGCTGGCTCACAATCATTGGGTTCTCAACCGGGTTGCAGATGTTACCGAAGAGGGATTTATCGCGGTCGATTCGTCGGCAAGGATCATTTACGCGAATGAGACTTACCAACGAATGGCGTCGGCGAAGAGTATTGGTGAAGTCCTTCCCGTTGAACGGCTTTTTCCCGTTGGTGGCGAAGTTGCGGAAGCCATTTATCGTTTGTCACTGGCAGCCCGCGAGAGGAGGGCCGGAACCGAGGAATTTCGACTTTCAAAAGGATTGGAGGGAGACAAACCTGCCTGGTATCGTGTCAGGACATCTCCACTCGAAGGGCCCCGGCAGATTGATTTGTCGCTCTTTAGCGTTGCGGACATTTCGCTGGAACGCGAGCGTCAGGAAAACATTTTTCAGGAATTGCAGCAGGCGATCGATTACCTTGATCAGGCACCAGCGGGGTTTTTCTCGCTCGATCAAAAAGGTGACATTGTTTACTTTAATGCAACGTTGGCAGGCTGGCTGGGTTACGACCTGGCTCAATTCAGCGCGGGTGGATTGCGTATCTCCGATATTGTCGCCAATCAGAATGAAAGCCTTTTGATAGATTTGACGGGGAAGAGTGGTGAAACCCGGGTTGAGACACTCGATATCGACTTACGCCGGAGTAACGGACAGACATTTCCGGTTCGGGTTCTTCACCAGCTTACGTTTGATGATCAAGGTGTGTCGAGCGCAAGCCGGTCAATCGTGTTGAGCCGGGTGCCAGGAAGCGAGAGCGACGAAGGCCGGCGTATTGCGGAAATACGTTTTTCACGGTTTTTCAATCACTCGCCCCTCGCGATTGCAACTGTCACAAAAGAGGGGTTGGTTCTGCGCACCAATGCACCTTTTGGCAGGCTCTTTCAGAAAGGCGGCGACGGGGTGAACGGCGAGAACGAGCCGCTGTCGATCCTGAAGTTTTTGCTGCCACAGGACGCCGATCGGCTTGGTGCAAAAATCATCGAGGCAAGTGAAGGGCGTGGTGATATCGAACCTGTGGATTTTCAACTGGCGGAGTCGTCGCGTTCAGCCCGGTTCTATGTGACGGCGGCCGAAAGCTCGGGCCCGGACGAGGGCGAAGCTGCAATTGTTTATGCGCTCGACACAACGGAGCAAAGGGCGCTCGAGGCGCAATTTGCGCAAGCGCAGAAGATGCAGGCTGTTGGTGAACTGGCGGGCGGTGTCGCGCATGATTTCAACAATGTTTTGCAGGGTATTCTCGGCTATGCCGATTTGTTGCTTGTCAATCATCGGCCGACGGATCCGTCGTTCAACGACATTATGGAAATCAAGCAGAATGCCAACCGAGCAGCGGGACTTGTGCGGCATTTGCTCGCGTTTTCCCGCCGTCAGACCCTCAGGCCCTCCGCGTTCCAGTTCACCGAGGTGTTATCGGACGCGACAGCCCTTTTGAAGCGGCTGATCGGGGACCGGATTGATTTGACGTTCCAGCATGGTCGCGATCTCTGGCCCGTTATGGCTGATCCAACGCAGTTCGAACAGGTTATTGTCAATTTTGCCATGAATGCCAGAGATGCGATGCCGAATGGTGGGCGGCTAAGCATCAGCACTCGCAATGTCAGCGAAGGCGAGAAAGACGCGTTCGGGGACAAATCCATTCCGAAGGCCGATTATGTTCTGATTGAAGTTCAGGATAGTGGCACGGGCATGCCGCCGGACGTGCTTGAAAAAATCTTTGAACCGTTTTTTACCACCAAAGAGGTCGGGAAAGGCACGGGCTTGGGACTGTCAATGGTCTATGGCTTTGTGAAGCAATCCGGCGGGTTCATTTTTTGCGAAAGTAAACCGGGGGAGGGGACGACCTTCCGCATTCTTCTGCCGCGTCATCTCGAGGCAGCGCAAGCGGAGGGCGTCGTTGCCGATGTTCCGGCGCCAGCCAAAGTTGTTGCTGACCATACGGGGCAGGGCACTATTCTTTTGGTCGATGACGAGACGGCGGTGCGGGCTTTCGGGGCGCGGGCGCTCTCTCAGCGCGGCTACAAGGTGATTGAAGCTTCATCGGGTCTCGAAGCACTGGAATTTTTATCCGACCCCGCCTTCACTGTTGATCTTGTTGTTTCCGATGTCGTGATGCCGGAGATGGACGGGCCGACACTTCTCAAAGAATTGCGGGCCAAGGGAATCAAATGGCCGTTTATTTTTGCTTCCGGCTACGCCGAGGATGCCTTCAGTAAAAATCTTCCCGAAGGCGAGGAATTCGGCTTTTTACCGAAGCCTTTCTCGCTCAAGCAGTTGATTGAAACTGTTAAAACCGCGTTGCCCTGAAGCTGCAGGAAGTGTTGCCACTATGTCGCGTGAAAAAGAGAACAAAAAAAGAACTTGCGTGATGGAACAAATCGTGATCAAAAAGTTTTTAGTCACAGATTGAGACTCACCGAAGCCTCTGCCATAAGGGATACTGAATATGTCGCAAGCCGCTCTCCGCCTCGTAGAAGGTCAGTCCATGGATAAGACTAAAGCTCTTGATGCCGCCCTTTCGCAAATTGAACGTGCCTTCGGCAAGGGTTCGATCATGCGGTTGGGCAAGAATGAAAAATCGGTTGAGATCGAGACTGTTTCGACCGGCTCGTTGGGGCTTGATATTGCACTTGGTGTCGGCGGATTACCGCGCGGGCGGGTGATCGAGATTTATGGACCTGAATCGTCAGGCAAGACGACTTTGGCGCTGCATACGGTGGCGGAAGCGCAGAAAAAGGGCGGAGTGTCGGCCTTTATCGATGCCGAGCATGCGCTTGACCCGATTTATGCGCGCAAGCTTGGGGTTAATCTCGAAGATTTGCTGATTTCACAGCCGGATACTGGCGAGCAGGCGCTTGAAATTTGCGACACGCTCGTTCGCTCGGGGGCGGTCGATGTGCTTGTCATCGATTCGGTTGCTGCTCTCGTGCCGCGTGCTGAAATCGAGGGCGAGATGGGGGATGTCCAACCGGGCCTTCAAGCCCGTCTGATGAGCCAGGCGTTGCGGAAATTGACCGCTTCGATCTCACGGTCGAATTGCATGGTGATCTTCATCAATCAAATCCGCATGAAAATCGGCGTGATGTATGGCTCGCCTGAAACGACAACGGGCGGGAATGCACTGAAATTCTATGCCTCCGTCAGACTTGATATCCGTCGGATCGGTGCGATCAAGGAGAAGGAAGAGGCGGTTGGAAACACAACGCGCGTCAAAGTGGTCAAGAACAAGGTTGCGCCGCCCTTCAAGCAGGTTGAATTCGATATTATGTATGGTGAGGGTATCTCCAAGCATGGAGAATTGATTGATCTGGGCGTGAAGGCTGGCATTGTCGAAAAATCGGGTGCTTGGTTTTCGTATGACAGCGTGCGTCTTGGGCAGGGGCGTGAAAATTCAAAGACGTTTTTGAAGGCCAACCCCGAGATTGCGAATAAGATCGAGGAACAAATCCGGCAGAATTCCGGGATGCTGGCAGACAGAATTCTCGATGCCGTGACTCCAACAGCCGATGATCTCGACGAGGGTGAAGCCTGATAAGGGCATTGCTGGTTTATCGTTTTGAGGGGCGGTCATTCGGTTGGCCGCCCTTTTTTACAACTCGTTTCACTCGACAGGCGCAAATGGCTTGACTAAAAGATGAAGAGTATTTTGGCAGGCAGGACCTGTCTTGTTAGATAATGGCAGGAATTGATCATGAGCGGCGTTAACGAAATCCGGTCCGTATTTCTCGATTATTTTGCACGGAACGGCCACGAGATCGTCGCCTCCAGTCCTCTGGTTCCGCGTAATGATCCGACATTGATGTTCACTAATGCCGGCATGGTGCAGTTTAAAAACGTTTTTACCGGTGTCGAGAAGCGCTCTTACACGACGGCTGCGACATCGCAAAAATGTGTGCGCGCGGGCGGCAAGCATAACGATCTCGATAATGTCGGCTATACGGCGCGGCATCATACGTTCTTCGAGATGCTGGGCAATTTCTCCTTCGGTGATTATTTCAAGGAACGTGCGATCGAACTCGCCTGGAACCTGATCACCAAAGAATACGGTCTCGATCCCGCGCGTTTGATGGTGACGGTCTATCACGAGGATGACGAGGCGCACGCGCTCTGGAAGAAAATTGCCGGACTGAGCGACTCCAAAATCGTGCGTATTCCGACGTCCGACAATTTCTGGGCCATGGGGGATACGGGGCCTTGCGGGCCTTGCTCTGAAATCTTTTTCGACCATGGCGACAAGATTCCCGGCGGTCCTCCAGGCTCCGCGGATCAGGATGGGGATCGCTTCATCGAAATCTGGAACCTTGTGTTCATGCAGTTCGAGCAGGTCACGCCAAGCGAGCGGATCAGTCTGCCGAAGCCCTCGATCGATACCGGCATGGGTCTCGAGCGCATTTCGGCCGTTTTGCAGGGCACACACGACAATTACTCAACCGACACGATGCGCGCGCTCATTCGTGCGGTCGCGGAAGTCACGGGCGTTGATCCGGAAGGGCAGGTGAGCCACCGTGTGATTTCCGATCATTTGCGCGCTGTTTCCTTCCTGATCGCGGATGGTGTTTTGCCCTCCAATGAAGGCCGCGGTTATGTTTTGCGCCGCATCATGCGCCGTGCGATGCGGCATTTGCAGTTGTTGGGGTCGCGTGAGCCATCCATGTATCGCCTCGTTCCGGCACTTGTGCGCGAGATGGGCCAAGCCTATCCGGAGCTTGGACGTGCCGAACCACTCATTGAAGAAACGCTGAAACTGGAAGAATCACGTTTTCGCAAAACGTTAGAGCGTGGTCTTTCAATTTTGGATGAAGAAACCAAAAGCTTCTCGACAGGCGCAAAACTCTCCGGCGATGTCGCTTTCACGCTCTATGACACCTATGGCTTTCCGCTTGATCTCACGCAGGATGCGTTGCGTCCGCGCGGGATTACGGTCGATACGGATGCATTCTCGACCGCGATGGAGCGGCAGCGGGAGATGGCGCGCGCAGCTTGGTCGGGGTCTGGCGATGCGGCGACAGAGGCCGTGTGGTTTGGCGTCCGCGAGCGCGTTGGTGCAACGGAATTTCTGGGCTACGACACGGAGCAGGCGGAAGGGGTTGTGACGGCGCTGATCGCGGGCGGCAAGGAAGTCAAAACGCTGGGGCCGAATGAAGCGGGTGTTGTAGTGCTGAATCAGACCCCGTTTTATGCTGAATCAGGCGGACAGGTGGGTGATTCGGGGCGTTTCATCGGTCCGAACGGGTTAGTCGCGCATGTGACCGAAACACACAAGAAACTTGGCGAAGTCTTCGCGCACAGTGTCCACGTCGAAACAGGTACTTTATCGGTCGGGACGCCGCTTGAACTTCAGGTCGAGCATGGTCGTCGCAGTGCGGTGCGCTCAAACCATTCAGCAACACATCTTTTGCATGAGGCACTTCGGCAGGTGCTCGGGGATCATGTCGCGCAAAAAGGATCATTGGTATCATCCGCGCGCTTACGTTTCGATTTTTCCCACCCGAAGCCGATTTCCGAGCAAGAACTCGAGGAAATCGAGACGATTGCAAATCGGGTCGTGCTCCAGAATGATCCGGTCGTCACAAGGTTAATGGGCGTCGAGGAAGCGATCGAGACGGGCGCCCGCGCGCTCTTTGGTGAGAAATACGGCGACGAAGTCCGTGTTGTGTCCATGGGTGTGACGGAAGGCTTGAACCGGCCGTATTCGGTTGAACTCTGTGGCGGCACGCATGTGTCCCGCACGGGTGATATCGGTCTGATTTCTGTTGTGTCTGAAAATGCGGTGGCGGCGGGGGTGCGGCGCATCGAAGCGATGACGGGCACGGCCGCGCGGCGTCATTTGACGGCCGAGAGCAAGAAATTGCATGAGCTTGCCGGGTTGTTGAAGTCGACGCCGACGGACGCGGCAGAGCGGCTTGCAAGCCTCATCGAGGAGCGTCGCAAATTCGAGCGTGATTTGTCAGATGCGCGGAAAAAGCTCGCAATGGGTGGCGGCACAGCAGAATCTGCCGTTCGGCAGGTGAATGGTGTCAATTTCCTCGGGCGCTCCGTTTCGGGTGTCGAAATGAAGGACTTGAAAAGTCTTGCTGACGAAGCGAAGAAACATGTGGGTTCAGGCGTTGTCGCGATTATCGGGCTCGGAGAGGATGGCAAAGCTGGCCTCGTTGTTGCCGTGACCTCCGATCTGACAGCGCGGTTCAACGCGGTTGATTTGGTCAGGATTGGGTCAGAAGTGCTTGGCGGCAAGGGCGGCGGTGGGCGTCCCGATATGGCGCAAGCGGGTGGGCCGGACGGAACGAAAGCGGACGCGGCGCTCGCGACTATTGAGGCGGCGCTCAAGGGCTAACGTTATTCCGAGGACTTTGCGTCCCAAGTTTTCGTGTCGTGGTCCGGATGCTGATATGATTTGATGGCATCCAAGAGGTTAGCGGGCGTTGACGCGGCTGTCGGTTTGGCAGGCAGTCCCGCAAGCCAATCAAACCAAGGCATTTCCGCCTCCGTGCCAAAGGCGATGACGGGGATCACCTCTTTCGGATGATCGAGGCTGCCAAGTGCAAGGTCGGTGATGTCCTCGTGGTGATATTTGAAGGTGAGCGGCGTGCCGCACGCCTTACAAAATCCGCGTTCGACCACGGATGAGCTTTTGAAAATGCTTGGTTTGCCGCGTGTCCAAATGAGATCAGCGTCTTTCACGCCGCCGAGTGGCGCAAAATAGGAGCCAAACGCCTTCTGGCACATCCGGCAGTGGCAAATGCTCGGGTCGATCATCTTGCCTTTGAAAGCATATCTCACGGCACCACACTGGCAACCGCCTGTGGTCATCGGCTGCGCCTCGTTCATCCTTGTCTCCCATGCACCGTTAGCAAAAAGGCCCGGTAAACCGGGCCCTGAGTTTTGTTTGGAATTGTCAGCAAATCAAGCCAACAAAAGCGAAGGTTTAAACAGACATTGCCTTTTTCAGGTTTTCGTCAACCTTGTCGAGGAAGCCTGTGGTGGAGAGCCATTTCTGGTCGGCACCCACGAGCAGGGCCAGATCCTTGGTCATGTAGCCGGCTTCGACTGTATCGACGCAAATTTTCTCGAGTGTGTTGGCAAAGGTATCGAGTGCCGAATTACCATCGAGTTTGGCGCGATGGGCCAGGCCGCGCGTCCACGCAAAGATCGAAGCGATTGAATTGGTGGATGTTTCCTTGCCCTTCTGGTGCTCGCGGTAATGGCGGGTGACGGTGCCATGGGCGGCTTCGGCCTCGACTGTTTGTCCGTCAGGTGACAAAAGCACGGAGGTCATCAGCCCGAGCGATCCGAATCCTTGCGCGACAATGTCGGACTGGACGTCACCATCATAGTTTTTGCAGGCCCAGACATAGCCGCCAGACCATTTGAGCGCGGATGCGACCATGTCGTCGATCAGGCGGTGTTCGTAGGTGATCCCGATGGCGTCGAACCGGGATTTGAATTCGTTCTGGAATACCTCCTCGAACAGGTCTTTGAAGCGGCCATCATAGGCCTTCAAGATCGTGTTTTTGGTCGAGAGATAGACCGGATATTTCCGGCTCAGGCCGTAATTGAGCGAGGCGCGGGCAAAATCACGGATCGAATCGTCGAGATTATACATGGATAGAGCAACGCCCGCGGACGGGAATTTGAAAACTTCGCGCTCGATCACCGTGCCGTCATCGCCTTCAAACTTGATCGTGAGGCGGCCTTTGCCGGGCACTTTGAAATCGGTTGCGCGGTATTGGTCACCGAATGCATGACGGCCGACGACGATCGGTTGTGTCCAGCCTGGAACGAGACGCGGCACGTTGCGGCAAATGATAGGCTCGCGGAAAATCACGCCACCGAGAATATTGCGGATTGTTCCATTCGGGGATTTCCACATCTCCTTGAGCTTGAATTCCTCAACACGTGCTTCATCCGGCGTGATCGTGGCGCATTTGACGCCAACGCCGTATTTGTTGATCGCGTTGGCGGCATCAATCGTGATCTGATCATTTGTTGCGTCACGATTCTCGACCGAGAGATCATAATATTTCAAGTCGATATCGAGATAGGGATGGATCAGCTTGTCACGAATGTAATGCCAGATAATCCGGGTCATTTCATCGCCATCGAGTTCGACAACGGGGTTTGCGACTTTGATCTTCGCCATGGTGCGTGCCCTTTTCTCTAGTAAAGTGTCCCTTCGGGGACAGAATCCGGCTCTGTCATAGCATTGGCTAAGCCTTCCGCAAAGGTCGCCTTTCGGGTGAGAGGCAACTCGTGGGAGTCGCGGAAATAAGTGTCTTGTTCATGATGTCGTGCTGAGAATGCTGGACAAAATCGCGTGTTTTCTCCATAGTCGAACTATCATTTTTGGGAAGTTACGAGATGTTGGACCTGCTGAAGCAAATTTTTACATGGTGGAACGGCGCGACGATCGGGACGCGCTTTCATACATGGAAACATGGCGAATTCGTTGGGCAGGATGATCAGGGCAATCGTTACTTCCAGACGAAGAGCGGCAAGATTGATCCCGCCCTCGGTATTGTCCGTCGCTGGGTGCTTTATAAGGGGGATGCGGAAGCGTCCCGGGTTCCGGGGGGGTGGTATGGCTGGTTGCACCACAAACTCGACGTACCGCCTGCCAACGAGAACTATAAGGCCCATGAATGGGAATTGCCGCATCAGGCCAATCTGACGGGAACGTCTGGTGCCTATCGTCCGAAGGGTTCGATCCTTTCAAACGGTCACCGCCCCTCTGCGTCGGGCGATTATGAGGCATGGTCGCCGAAGGACTGATGTTAAACTGGCTTCAATTTAAGCTGTTTTATTCAACAGATTGAGACAAGTTTGAGTGATACTCCCGGTTAACAGGGTCGGAGAGTATCGGATGTCGTCATTAACTGTTCCACAAATCACTGCTATCGAAGTTTTGAATACGCCGAGTAGGACGCAAATTATCCAATTGGTTGCGCTTGCCGAGCATGAATTATCTAAAGGCCGTCTTGCGGAAGCGCTCATCCTGTTCTGGTTTATTGCGTCGATTGACCCGTCCAATACGGATGCGGGCGCCCGGATCGCTCTGATCTTGTTCAGGCGTGAACAGTGGAACGAGGCGTGGGATGCTTTCGACATCCGCTTCAAGCTGATGGGTGCGGAGCCTAAAGTGACGGCGCGAAATGCTGATGGTATGGTCCGCGCTGTGCCCCGTTGGCGAGGCGGTCCGCTGCCAAAACATCTTTTGGTGATGGATGAACAGGGGTTCGGTGATACGCTGAATTTTGTGCGCTTTTTGAAGCCGCTTTCCGAGCGGGGTGTGAAAATCACATTTGTGACTCATCCGCAGCTTTTCAAACTGATTAAATCAATGGATCTCGCGATCGATCTCAAGCGGAATGACGAGTCCGGGAGTGTTCCTGGTGTGACCGCTTGGGTCCCTCTTCTAAATATTCCGCGCGCTCTAGGCCTTGAACCGCAAGAGTATACGGCTTCGGTGCCCTATCTGAAGGCTGATCGCTTAAGCGAAGAGAAATGGCGAAAAAAGCTTGATCCGAAGGCGTTCAAGATCGGGATCGTATGGTCCGGTAATCCGAATTCGCCGGCTGACAAGGGGCGGAGTATGCCGCTCGAAACTTTCGCGCCATTGGCGGCTGTTCCGGGCGTGCAATTGATCAGCCTTCAAAAGGGCGAGGCCGCTTTGGAGGCAAGGAGGGTTGCTTTTGCAAAGCGGGTTAAAACGTTGGGTGACGAATTTGATTCAAGCGAAGATGCATTCATCGATTCCGCTGCGGTCATGATGTCGCTGGATCTGATTGTGTCCGTTGATACGGCAATTGTTCATCTCGCCGGTGCGCTTGGGCGACCTGTACACGTTTTGCTTCAGAAAAATCCGGATTGGCGTTGGTTAGCGCGTGAGTTCGATAGTGTCTGGTATCCGACGGCGCAACTCTTCCGGCAACAGGAGCTGGGTGATTGGAGCGAACCTGTGTCGCGGGTGTGCTCCGAGATCGGATCATTGATGAAGACTGGTGTTTCCGTTCAACGGAAATCCGGTCCGCGCGGGAAAGCAACGCGAAAGACGGGATGAGGCTTTCATCATTCTTCACGAACGTGGTAAGGCGTTCGAATTGAATGATCCGGAGTCTTAGGCGTCGCAATGGCAAGTCGAACGAATTTCTGGCGGGTTGCCTTTGTGGCATCAACGATGATCCTTGGTATGGGTGAAGCCCTCGCCGATAGAATCGCGCATCCGATCGCCATTTTTTCGGGGTTGGACAAAATAACCGGACGTATTGTGTCTTTCGAAGTCTCAATCGATGAGACGATTGAATTCGGGGCGTTATTGGTGACGCCCAAGGTGTGTTACACGCGACCGACGACAGAACCGCAGAATACGACTTCGTTCAT
The DNA here is from genome assembly GCA_945883115.1 of Alsobacter soli. Lineage (GTDB taxonomy): Bacteria > Pseudomonadota > Alphaproteobacteria > Rhizobiales > Beijerinckiaceae > CAIUPE01. The sequence goes on along the minus strand of CAMCXA010000037.1, from coordinate 12,641 downwards.
TGAAGTGGATGAGACGACAGTAACGGGAGAGACAAAGCGTCTATTCGGTGGCTGGATCTTTGCGTCGAGCCCGGGTTTAAGCGGTGTGGAGCATCCGATTTATGATGTTTGGTTGATCGGCTGCAAGGGCGGTAGCGTTGTGATCCGGGATGCGCCTGACGCGGCACCGGCCAAGTCTGGCGATCCTGCACTGGATCCAGCAAAGAAGCCTGCCGAGAAATCGCCAACTCCTTGAAGTTTATTTCTGCGGAGTTCGCCAGGTCAATTTTGCGGGTTTATCTGTTTTAGAACATCTTCACCGGATATAGGCTCTCTTTCCGATCGTAACGGAAACTCCGCGGTAACACTCAAAGCATTTGCCAGAAGGGATTTGTACTCCAACCGGTCAATCTCGATTGCGCCGAGCGTGGCAAGGTGAGGGGTGAGGAACTGGGTATCGAGAAGGCAAAAGCCGCCCGCGTTCAATCGGGCGACAAGGTGTACGAGGGCGACTTTTGAGGCATTTGTTACCGTGTGAAACATGCTTTCGCCGAAAAATGCACCGCCAAGTGCCAGTCCGTACAAGCCACCGACGAGTTGGTTCTTTTCATATACCTCGACCGAGTGGACGTGCCCCTTCTCAAAGAGCTCGCTGAATAAACTGCGAATCGGCAGATTGATCCATGTCGATCCATGGGTTGTGGCGCACGCTTCAATGACAGACTGAAAATCGGTATCGATTGCCACTTGGAACCGATCCGAGCGAATGAGTTTTGCAAGACTGCGTGACACATGAAGCCCGTCGAGCGGAATGATACCGCGCCTCTTGGGTTCGATCCAATGGATCGAGGGGTCATCAGCCGTTTCCGCCATCGGAAATATGCCGATAGAGTAGGCGCGTAACACCATCTCAGTGGTGATTTTCGTGAACCCTTGGTTCCTCCGGCTCATCGTTCGATCAACTCAGGAGAGAGACGCTTCATCCATTCCGCCAGTGGCGAGGAATTTTTCGAGCCAATGAATGTCATAGAGGCCATTCTGCATATCTTGGTTGCGAACAAGGGTGCGAAACAAAGGCAGCGTCGTTTCAATGCCATCGACAACGAACTCGTCCAAAGCGCGGCGCAGACGCATCAGGCATTCGTTACGCGTGCGTCCGTGAACGATAAGTTTGCCCACAAGTGAATCGTAATATGGCGGGATTGTATAGCCTTGATAGACTGCTGAGTCGACGCGAACGCCCAATCCGCCCGGGGGGTGATAGTAGGCGATCTTGCCCGGCGACGGGCGGAAAGTTGCCGGATGTTCCGCATTGATGCGGCATTCGATGGCATGGCCCGAGAGTTTCACGTCTTCCTGTCGGATTGTCAGCGGCGCGCCGCCAGCAATCCGGATCTGTTCATTGACGAGATCAATGCCTGTGATCATCTCGGTCACAGGGTGTTCGACCTGAATACGGGTATTCATTTCGATGAAGTAGAAATTGCCGTCCTCGTAGAGGAACTCGATGGTGCCGACGCCGAGATAGCCGAGACCCTGCATCGCCTTCGCACAGACTTCACCGATGTCGTGGCGCATATTCTCGTTCAGGGCAGGCGAGGGGCCTTCTTCCCAAACTTTTTGATGCCGACGCTGCAATGAACAGTCGCGTTCGCCGAGGTGGATTGCGTGCCCGCGTCCGTCACCCAGAACTTGAATCTCGATGTGCCGCGGCTTCTCCAGGAATTTTTCGATATAGACTGCATCGTCGCCGAAGGCCGCTTTCGCCTCGGTTCGCGCCATATGGAGCGCTTCGACGAGGTCTGATTCTGTCCGCGCGACTTTCATCCCGCGTCCGCCGCCACCTGCCGCTGCCTTGATGATCACGGGGTACCCGATATCCTTCGCAATGCGGAGCGCCTCGCCGTCTTCCGTGACGCCGCCATCAGAGCCGGGCACGCAGGGTATGCCTAAGCGTTTTGCGGTTCGTTTGGCTTCGATCTTGTCGCCCATAATGCGGATGTGTTCGGCCTTAGGCCCGATAAACCCGATCCCGTGGCTTTGCAGGATTTCGGCGAAGCGGGCATTTTCCGACAAAAATCCATAACCGGGATGAACCGCATCAGCGCCGGTGATTTCGCATGCCGCCAGAAGGGCCGGGATATTGAGATAGGAATCGCGGCTCTGGGGCGGGCCGATGCAGACGCTCTCATCGGCGAGCCGCACATGCATCGCGTTGGCGTCAGCCGTCGAATGCACGGCTACAGTTGCGATACCGAGCTCTTTGCACGCGCGGAGAACCCGGAGGGCTATTTCGCCGCGATTGGCAATCAGGACCTTCTCAAACATGTTTTTCCTGCCTGTTGCCTTATTCGATCACGATGAGTGCTTCGCCATATTCGACCGGTTGGCCGTCTTCAACGAGAACAGCTGTCACCGTGCCAGCGCGTGGCGCGACGATTTCGTTGAACGTTTTCATGGCTTCGATGAGCAGTATTTTCTCGCCAGCTTTCACCACGGAGCCGACTTCGACAAAGGCCTTGGCATCCGGTGACGGACGACGATAGGCGGTGCCGACCATCGGCGACGCCACTGCGCCGGGGTGTGATGAGTCGATCTTTCCGGTTCCGGGACCAGAAGTGACAACCGGCTTTGGCGGAGGTGCAACAACGGCGGTGGCAGTCGCAGGAGCTGCAACGTGAACCGTCTGCGGTGCCGCAACGGAGATGGTGCGTGCGACGCGTATCCGAAGATCGCCCTTCTCCACCTCGATCTCGGTCAGATCGGTTTTGGTCAGAAGCTTTGCAAGCTCGTTGATGAGCGATGTATCGATAGATGTTTCTTTGGACATGTTTTTTGCTGCTGGCTTTCGGTCACTGACTGGCATTCATTTTCTCCCTTAGGCCCGTGCCGGAGAGAGATGCGGCAGGATGGCGTCAAATGCAAGCTCATAGCTCATTGCGCCGAACCCGCAAATCACACCCTTGGCAACGTCGGAAATCATCGAATGATGCCGGAACTCTTCCCGCACAAACACATTCGACAGGTGAACTTCGATGGTGATCGCACCCGACGCGCGGATCGCGTCATGCAGTGCAATCGATGTATGTGTATAGGCACCGGCATTGAGCAAAACACCTGCGCCCAGCAAACCTGCTTCCTGAACCCAGGTTACAAGCTCGCCTTCATGGTTGGATTGGCGGAACACAAGGTCAATACCCGCAGTTTTTGCCTTTGAGCGCAAACGCACTTCGATTTCCGCAAGCGTCATCGTTCCGTAGGTTGCCGGTTCGCGCGTGCCTAAAAGGTTCAGGTTCGGTCCGTTAAGAACATGGATGGCGATCATCGATTTACCCATCGGCCTGTTTCAGACGGGCCGGAGCCACGCCATTTCATGTTCCTCAATACAATCTCGCGGGCCGAAGGGAAAGGCTTTCGCGTGAAACAATCAGCACTGCCCACGATTAAGATGAGGAGCAAAGTGCAAGGGAAGATCAGATATCCACAAGATCAATCGCGAACGCGGCGCGTTCCGTGATGAAGGCAAACCGGGCTTCTGGCTTGTTTCCCATTAATTGTTCGACGGATGCCTCGGTACCAAGCCTGTCATCATCGGCAATCGCAACACGAAGTAGCATGCGGCGCGACGGATCCATCGTGGTTTCCTTCAATTGCGCCGGCATCATCTCGCCAAGGCCTTTGAACCGACCGATTTCGACATTCGATTTGCCTTTGAATTCCGTCCGCATCAACTCGTCCTTGTGGGCGTCATCGCGGGCATAGGCGGTTTTTCCGCCATAGGTCAGACGGTAGAGGGGCGGAACGGCAAGAAAAAGATGGCCGTTTTCGATGAGTTTGGGCATTTGCCGATAGAAAAATGTGATCAGGAGAGATGCGATATGGGCGCCGTCCACGTCGGCGTCAGTCATAATCACGACTTTCTCATAGCGCAGATCATCGTCGCGATAGGCATTGCCCGCGCCGCAGCCTAGCGCCTGCATCAAATCCGAGAGCTGCTGATTGGCCGCGAGTTTGTCCCGCGTCGCGCTTGCAACATTGAGGATTTTTCCGCGCAGTGGCAAAATCGCTTGGGTGGCACGGTTTCGTGCCTGTTTTGCCGAACCGCCTGCCGAATCACCCTCGACGATGAAGAGTTCCGATCCCGCTGCCCCTGCATTGGAACAATCGGCGAGTTTGCCCGGCAAACGCAGCTTTCTCACCGCTGTCTTGCGGGCGATTTCCTTGTCGGCCCTCCGACGCAGACGCTCGTCAGCGCGGTCAAACACCCATTCGAGAAGCTTCAGTGCCTGACTTGGGGTCGCAGCCAGCCAATGGTCGAAGGCGTCACGAATACCGCTCTCGACAATGCGGGTCGCTTCCAGCGTGGCGAGCTTGTCTTTGGTTTGTCCCTGAAATTCAGGCTCGCGGATGAATACGGAGATCATGGCCGCGCAAGTTGTCAGAATATCTTCGGTCGTGATGCTGGCCGCGCGCTTTGATTGCCCGATGCGGTCGGCATGTTCTTTCAGGCCCCGCAGCAATGCCATGCGAAGACCCTGCTCGTGTGTGCCGCCCTCAGGCGTCGGGATCGTATTGCAATAGGATTGCACGAACCCGTCCTCGACGCCGCCGAGCCATGTAATGGCCCATTCAAGCGATCCGTGACCGCCCGGCTTTTCGATTTTTCCAGCAAAAATCTGATCCGTGATCAGGGGTTTGCCCTCGATATCGCTGGCGAGATAATCTTTCAGGCCGGACGGAAAGCGAAATACGGCCTGAGGCGGAATATCATCAGCTCCACCAAGCAATGAAGGCGCGCAGGTCCATCGGATCTCAACGCCACCGAAGAGATAGGCTTTCGAGCGGGCCATTTTGAAGATTCGGCGCGGGGAGAAATGCGCATCCGCACCGAAAATCTGCGGATCGAGCTTGAACCGAACTTTGGTGCCGCGACGGTTCTGTACTTTGCCGAGCATCTGGACCGGGCCGAGCGGGAACCCGCGCGAAAAATCCTGACGGTATAGGATTTGGCTGCGTGCAACCTCGACTTCAACTTTTTCGGACAAGGCGTTCACAACTGAAATGCCGACGCCGTGCAGGCCGCCCGATGTCTCGTAAACTTTTGAGTCGAACTTTCCGCCCGCATGAAGCGTCGTCATGATCACTTCGAGGGCAGATTTGTCAGGGAATTTCGGGTGCGGATCCACCGGAATCCCGCGACCATTGTCGGATACGGATAGAAAACCATCCTCTTCCATTTCGACGGAAATAACGGTTGCGTGCCCTGCGACAGCCTCGTCCATCGAATTGTCGATCACTTCGGCGAAGAGGTGATGAAGTGCCTTCTCGTCCGTTCCGCCAATATACATTCCGGGACGACGACGGACGGGTTCCAATCCTTCGAGAACCTCAATCGACGAGGCATTATATCCGGCTTCGCCCGGTGTTCCGAAACTCGGGGTTGGTTCGGAAGGAACGGATTTCAGTACTGGACGCGGTGCGGCGGGGGTCGCCGGCGTCTCCGGTAATTTCCGTGCGGCGTTTCCGCCAAAAAGATCGTCTGTATTCGCCATTGTACTGAGCACTATCCGGTGATTCGTTTTCTCCGCTTTATCGCATGTTTTCGTAGGATAGGGGAACAGAGAGGAAACGTTTGTCCATGAATTTCGATTGTTATGGTTCAAGAAATGCTTGTTGCGTCTGCTTTCCTCAGGGCGTAAGTCGCATTCGTGATCTTCTGGAATGAATGGAACCCTGTTTTGGATCGTTTAACCCTTGTTCTCGGTGGCGCGCGCTCTGGTAAAAGCGCGTATTCGGAGCGGATGTTCCTTGCTGTTCCGCCGCCTTGGACGATTATCGCCACGGGACAGGCGCTTGACGAAGAAATGCGGGCGCGTATCGAAAAGCACAAGCTGGATCGCGATCCGAGATGGCAGTCCATCGAGGCTCCCATTGATCTCGTCTCTGCTTTGAAAGTTGACGGGCCTGTTTTGATTGATTGCCTCACACTGTGGGTGACCAATCTCATGGTCGGCGAGGAGGATATTGATGCGGCAATAGCGGAACTTGTGTCCGCCCTGATCAGGCGGACAGCGCCGACAGTCCTTGTGTCGAACGAGGTGAGCCTCGGGATTGTTCCGGAGAATAAAATGGCGCGGCAGTTTCGTGATCATGCAGGACGGTTGCATCAGCGGATTGCGGCCGTCGCGGATCGGGTTGTGCTGATGGTGGCGGGAATTCCGCTTGTTGTGAAACCAAGTCCAGCATCATCTTGAGTTTCAGCTGAGTTTAAGCCCGCGGGTTCTGTTCTCCAGAAGGCTCCATCCTGCCTCGGTTCCGGGCATTCCGAGCCGGAGCCAGTTCGGCTTACCGCGGAAGGCACGCACGAGGATGCCATTCTCGGCCAAAGCGTTGAAGGCAGAGGACGCATCGACGCTTTTTGCCAAGCGAAACAGAGCCGAGCCGCCCAAGGGCTCAAGCCCGAGGGTGCGAAGCAATTGATCGAGACGTTTTATATCTGATTGCAGGCGTACTGACGTTTCTGCCAGCCAGTCAGCGTCGGCCAATGCCCGCATTCCGATGTCAATGGCGGGGCCGGAAATGGCCCATGGTCCCAGATCGGCTCTTATACGGGCGGCTATTTCTCGGGGCGCGATTGCAAAGCCGAGGCGGAGGCCCGCCAGCCCGTAGGTTTTTCCAAAGGAGCGCAGAATAATTGCATTGCACTGCTCGACAAGTGGCACGAGGCTGAGGGTTGGATCGAGAACATCGATGAACGCTTCGTCTACGATCAAATGGCCATTTTTGCTGGCTAGTTTGTTGGATATCGAAAGAAGCGTCTCGATATCTACGATCCGGCCATCCGGATTGTTTGGGTTCACAATAATTCCGATGTCGAAAAGGGAAAGCTCATGTGGATCGGTTACGGTGTTAACGGTCGAGCCAGCGTTCTCCCAACATTTTTCGTGCTCGGCATAGGTGAAATCGAGAATTCCGACGGTCCGGGCCGGCGAGATTCGTGGTAAAAGCTGGATCAGTGCTTGCGTGCCGGGGGCTGCGACAACGAGGTTTGGCTGTTTCGTGCCATAAGTAACAGCCGCTTGCGCCTCGAGTTTTTCGATGGCTTCCGCCTCGGGAAGTCGCTCCCATAGCTCTGAAGTTAGCGAGCCGACGGGGTAGGGGGCTTGATTGATGCCGGTGGACAGGTCAATCCATGGCAGTGGCGCGCTTGGAAAGCGCCGACGCGCCGCCGCCAGATTGCCGCCATGCTCGGTGAGGACATCCGGTGTTTCGTGCGCATGAGAGTGAGACATGGTTCCGGATTCCCCGCTCCTGTTGGCATTGGCCGCGTTGGTTCTTGAAGCAGCCATCGGCTATCCGCAAGCGCTTTATCGCGTGATCGGCCACCCTGTCACCTGGATAGGCTGGCTCATCGCCGCATTGGAGCGTTGGCTCAACCGCGAGAAATGGTCAGGCAATATCCGTCGAATGACAGGTATTTTGACGTTGATGGTGCTTTTGGCTGTTGTGGGAGGAGTATCATACGGGGTTGAATGGCTGCTCTCCGAAATATTGATTGGCTTTGTCGGGCTTGTACTGATTGCGTCGAGCCTTCCTGCGCAGCGGAGCCTTGATGAGCACGTCAGGGCGGTCGCCGAAGGGCTTGAGCAGGACGGACTTTCGGGGGGGCGTCGGAGCGTTGCAATGATTGTCGGGCGGAACCCCGATATGTTGGATGAAAGTGGCGTGTCGCGTGCCGCTATTGAAAGCCTTGCCGAGAATTTTTCCGATGGTGTTGTCGCGCCGTTGTTCTGGATGGCGGTTGGCGGGCTGCCGGGGGCAGCACTCTATAAGGCTGCGAATACTGCGGATAGCATGATCGGGCATCGCACGCCGCGGTATGAAAATTTCGGCTGGGCCGCGGCACGCTTTGATGATTTGATCAATTTGCCTGCGTCGCGTCTCGCAGCACTCTGGATCGTATTGGCGGCACTTTTCATGCCCCGAACCTCCGCTCGTGAGGCTGTTCGGGCGATCTTTCGTGATGCGCGCAAGCACCGGTCGCCGAATGCGGGGTGGCCCGAGGCCGCAATGGCGGGTGCGCTCGGGCTCAAACTCGCCGGTCCTCGGGTTTACGGATCAGAACTGGTCGATGATGCCTATATGGGCGAGGGACGACGAGACGCGGGCGCGGATGATATCCGCCATGCGCTCAGACTTTATCGTGGAGCCTGTCTCATCGAGGCATTGGTGCTTGCCAGTCTCGTCATTGTGCTGATGGTTTTGCAGCAAGGCTGAGCAGCAGGTCGCAATCGATGCAGGCTTCGAGATGGTCGGCGAGGGCATCGAGCGTCGTCTCGACATCCTGTTCATAGGCGTAATCGGAGGATTGCGCGCCGATCCAGTCGAGCCAGCTGGCGCGTTGCTGGTCGTTGTTGAAGAGGCCGTGGACATAGACACCTTTTACGAGCCCGTTCGGGGAAGATGCGCCATCTTGTCGTCCGTCCTGCATGTGAAGGACTGGGCGGTCGAGGTCAAGTCCTGTTGTGCGTCCAATATGCATCTCATAGCCACTGAAGGGAGCATGGGTGCCGATATGAATTCCGGTGACCGCCGACAAGGTTTTTTCCTGTGTCATGACAGTGCCGACATCGAGAAGACCGAGACCGGGCACGCCAGTGCTGTCGCCTTCCATTCCGTCCGGATCGTCAATCCGGTGTCCGAGCATCTGATATCCGCCGCAAATTCCGAGCACATGGCCGCCACGCCGGACATGGGCTTTCAGATCGATATCCCACCCCTCCGACCGGAAGGCATTGAGATCCGAGATGGTTGCCTTTGAACCGGGAAGAATCACGAGGTTGGCATCGGCGGGCAGAGGTTCGCCGCGCCTTACCAGAACAAGACGGACACCGGGTTCCGATTTGAGCGGGTCGAGATCGTCAAAGTTCGAGATGTGCGGAAGCATTGGCACGGCAATTGTGACGGGGGCGTCGGCTGAGCGCGTTCGCTTGTCCAGAGCCACAGCATCTTCCGCCGGCAAGCGACCTGCAGCCGCAAAATGCAGGATCAATCCGAGCGATTGCCAGCCAGTTTTTTCAGCTATGATCGTCATCCCGCTTTCAAACAATGTCGGGTCGCCACGGAATCTGTTGACCAGAAAGCCCTTGATCATGGCGTCATCTTCAGGGGAGATCACAGTCTTCGTGCCGACAATCTGGGCAATGACACCGCCGCGATCAATATCGCCGAGCAGGATAACCGGAACATTAGCCGCCCGCGCAAAGCCCATATTGGCGATGTCATTGGCCCGCAGATTTACTTCTGCGGCGCTTCCGGCACCCTCGATCAAAACAAGGTCTGCCTCGGCGCGAAGACGGGAAAAGCTGTCGAGCACAGCTCCCATCAGACGCGGCTTCCAGTCTTGATATTCACGGGCTTTCGCATTCCCTGCGATTTTGCCCTGCACGATCACTTGGGAACCGACCATGCTTTGGGGCTTCAGCAGCACGGGGTTCATATGAACCGAGGTCGGAACACCAGCGGCCCGGGCTTGCAGGGCTTGGGCGCGACCGATCTCGCCGCCGTCCGAGGTGACTGCCGCGTTGTTTGACATGTTTTGGGGCTTGAAAGGCAGCACTCTCAATCCGCGCCGCGCGAATACGCGGCATAGTCCAGCGACGATCAGTGACTTGCCGACATCCGAACCGGTCCCCTGTATCATCAGGGCGAGCCCCCGGGCAGGAGGTTGAGTGGTCAAAACTCGATTCCTTCTTGAGCCTTCACTCCTGCAGCAAAGTGATGCTTGACCATTCCCATTTCCGTCACGAGGTCGGCGGCTTCGATCATTTCCGGTTTGGCGTTCCGGCCCGTCACGATAATGTGAAGATCCGGACGGCGGTTTGAGAGAACATCAACGACTTCCAACAGGGGAAGGTAATCGTACCTTAGTGCGATATTGAGTTCGTCGAGCAAAACGAGTTTGATCTTCGGGTCATTCATGAACTCAAGAACCTGATCCCAAGCCCTTTTTGCCGCTGCTATATCGCGCTCGCGGTCTTGCGTTTCCCATGTGAAACCTTCTCCCATGGAGTGCCAACTCAGGAGGTCGGAGAATCGCTCCAAGGCGCGCTTCTCGCCGGTATTCCAAGCGCCTTTGATGAACTGCACAACTCCAACATGATGTCCGTGTCCAAGCGCACGAAGAACAAGGCCGAAAGCGGCTGTTGATTTACCTTTTCCCGGTCCGGTGTTGACGATCAGCAACCCTTTTGATGTTATGGTTTTTGAGGCCACTTCCGCGTCCTGAACGGCTTTTCGTTTGGCCATTTTTTCGCGATGCTTCCGGTTGATTTCGTCTTCTGATAAGGGTGTCACAGGGACCTCGGATCATCGTTGCGGGATAAAAGAGCCTTTTCAGCAGATACCCGATCCCGGTCTGATTGTCTCTTGTCCTGCGACAAGAAATTGACTCCCCCCGCCATTTACGACAAGGTCTTGGTGTTGATGGTCCCTTCACTTGAGGGGTTAAAACGGGAATATGGTGAGTTCGTAATAATCTGGGCGATTCCATAGCTGCCCCCGCAACTGTTAGCGGCTAGTTTTGTGCTGATAAGCCACTGGAATTGGTTAAAAAAATTCTGGGAAGGCAGTGCAGAACGTTTATCCGTGAGCCAGGAGACCTGCCATCACACACGACGCATGTTTCCGGGCGGGGTGCCTCGGAACGGTTCATCGCTTAGCGGCTTCGAACGCGGGGATTCTTCCCGCTGCGCCTGCATCTCATTGATTTTTAGCCCTTTTCGGGCTTATGGCGTGAGGCTTGCGGGATGGTATCGACAAAAGTTTACGTGTGCATCACCTGCAAAGTTGCCGGGGAAGACGCCGAAGAGCGGGCTGGTGCGCGTCTCTTTAGGATGTTGAATGAGCAGAACACTCTTTCAGATGCGCCGATTGAGCTTGTGCCGGTCGAGTGTCTCAGCGTCTGCAAGCGCCCGTGCACTGTCAGCTTCGCGGCACCGGGCAAATGGACCTATGTCTATGGCGATTTGCCGGCAGAAACTGCGGCAGAAACGATCCTCGAAGGTGCGGCACTTTATTCCAAGACCTCCGACGGCCTCATTCCCTGGAAACAGCGGCCTGATGCGCTGAAAAAGGGTGTTGTTTCGCGCGTACCCCCACTCAATCCCGCACATTCTACTGAAAATGGACCCTCGATATGACTCGTTCGACCTCATTAGCCAAAGTTCCTGTCACGATCATCACCGGGTTTTTGGGCGCCGGTAAGACGACCCTTATCCGCCATGTCCTTGAAAACGCGAAAGGGCGTCGCCTCGCCTTGATCATCAACGAATTCGGCGACGTCGGCGTTGATGGCGAAATTCTCCGCTCCTGCGGTATTGAGTCGTGCCCTGAGGAGAATATAGTCGAGCTTGCGAATGGGTGCATTTGTTGCACGGTAGCGGATGATTTTGTGCCGGCTATCGAGGCACTTCTCGCGCTGAAGAACCGCCCCGAGCATATTATTGTTGAAACATCGGGATTGGCGCTGCCAAAGCCGCTCGTTAAGGCTTTTGACTGGCCGTCGGTTCGCTCGCGTTTGACGGTGGACGGCGTGATCACGGTTGTTGATGGTGCAGCGGTGGCGGCAGGCCGATTTGCAGATGACCCTGAGAAGTTGAAGGCACAACGGGCGGAAGATGAGTCAATTGATCACGATAATCCGCTTGAGGAGGTCTATGAGGACCAGCTGTTGTGTGCGGATCTTGTGATCCTGAACAAGGCCGATTTGATGGATCGCTCTGAAATTGATCGGGTGACCCGGGAAATCAATGCTGCGGTTCCGCGCGCGGTGCGTGTTGTTGAAACACATGAGGGCAAGGTTGCTGCCGAGATTTTGCTCGGTCTGAATGCTGCGGCTGAAGATGACCTTGCGGCCCGTCCGTCCCATCACGATGCAGAACCGGATCATGACCATGATGATTTTGACAGTTTCGTTGTTAATATCGCTGCTGTTGCGGATGCCGATGCCTTTTCGGAGCGCTTGGCTTCGATTGCCAATGAATTCGATGTGTTGCGGATCAAGGGATATGTCGAAGTTGCGGGCAAGCCGATGCGGCTTCTCGTTCAAGGGGTAGGGTCCCGCTTCAGGCATCACTTTGACGGGGTTTGGCCGTCTGGTTGTGCACCGCAAGGTCGGCTCGTGGTGATTGGCGAGAAGGGGATCGACCAAGGTGGTATTGTTGCAGCGTTGGGTCAGGCAGCCTGATCGGATTCTTTCATGCATTTGCTGCGCACCGAGAGTCATTCGCTAGACGCTACAGCTGCTGCAATTGATCTCGAGCAAACGCCCGGTGATATTGTGTTTCTGTCGTTCACGGACAGCGACCTTTCCGGTCTCGCAACCGCATATGAGCAAGGCGTCGGAGAGTTTCCGAGCCTTCGCATGGCGTGCCTTGCGCAGTTGAAACATCCCTATTCGGTGGATCTTTATCTTGAGAGAATGGCTTCACAAGTCCGGTTCGTGCTTGTGCGCTTGCTGGGTGGGCTCGATTATTGGCGCTACGGGATTGAGGAACTTGCGCGCTTAGCGCGAAAAAACGGGTTCGAATTGGCCGTTGTGCCGGGAGATTACCGGCAGGATCCGCGGTGCGATGAAGCGTCAACGGTTTCAAGCGATGATC
>CAMCXA010000036.1 GCA_945883115.1 Alsobacter soli | reverse complement strand
AAGCGATTATAGATCGTCTTGTGAGGTCCGTACTCTTTAGGCGCATCCCGCCAGCGAAGTCCATTACGGATCACAAAAATGATCCCGGAGATAACCTTCCGATCATCAACACGTGGAACCCCATGCGATAAAGGAAAATAAGGTTCAATTCGACGCATCTGCGCGTCCGAAAGCCAAATTAAATCACCCATCTCGATGCCCTCCCAGATACGGAAGTGAATCAGATAATCGACTGTTTGTGAATCCCTTTAACGGGTCCTGAGCCTAAGGATGTTATATTTACTAAGATTTGTAAACGAAACATTTCCACTTCTCGATCCCGTAATATCAGAAATACCTCCATATTTCACATCTTTTGTTACGTCTCGCTTAAATAAATCTGCACACATAGAATTAATTTGTATCATTATGCTAGTATTTAAATTTTGATTTTTAAAATTTGAAAATGAACAATCAGAAAAATTGGCATAATTTTGAGCATTAGCTGAATGATTATTTAGTGATATCAGCATGGCAGTAAAAAAGACACATTGATGCAACGCGATTTTAGGCAAAAAAGAAACTTTTCTCATATCTCTCACCATTCACGCAAAATTGACCTGATCCCACGGGTGATCCAGTTGGAATCTTAGTTTAGAATTGCGTTAGACGCTAGACGCTGAATGTCCGACTTAGCTGACTGGAGTTGTGTAGCCGGCAATTGCAGTACCCCGGGTGCCGTAAGTTGATATCGGAGCGAAGAGTGCGACTCGGGGACTCCGTAGCCTGTCATGATGATTAGCCTCGTTTCTCTCTGCCCCCTCGCTTCCTTCTGCACCCTATGTTAGCCCTTCTGGAAGACAGGCGGGGGTATTATCGACGATGAACATTTGTGGGCGTATGTTTCTAGCACTGAGCCTGTTTTTTGCCGTTGTTCTAGCTCTTTATAGTCGCGCTGAAGCGTTCCCGATTGTGAAAAAAGAGTGTAAAACAGACCCTGTCGATTGCGCTCGACGGGGAAAACTGGCCGCCATCTCCATTTATGGATCCATCGGCCAAGAAGACTCGGCCATTTTTATCGATATTGATAACGCCATCCCCCCCGACCAACCTTTTCCCAAGGTGTTCCTGAACTCTGAGGGAGGCACTATTTACGATGCACAGGTGATAGGTCGGATCCTTCGAAAACGCGGTGCAACCGTGGAAAGCGGATCTCCTTATCTTTATGCAAATATCGTTGAGTGCTCCTCGGCGTGTGTGAGGGTAGCAGCTGGCGCAACAACCCGATTGCTAAACCACATCGGTTTGCACCGTTCTTACGTCTCCCACTACGATGACACGACAAAATGGACTGATGTCGATGTGAAGGATGACGAATTAGAGGAAGGTCTTGGGTATTTTGATGAAATGGGGATCAATCCAGAGATCAAAGAGATTATCCGTTCAACGCCTTCTGATACCATTACCAATATCTATTTCGACCCAAAGATCGATTTCCAGAACCAACAGATTACCAGACTGGGGTTTCATATGGAAAATCGTCTTGCGCCAAGCGCGATAGGCAATCCGTCTGACGAAGATCGCGAAGCAGCAGCAAACGATCGATATTGGCAGGCAATGTTTTACGGAAGCAATCGCGCAATCGCAGAATATGTAACAGAGGTTTTAAAGAGTAAGATAGACAAAACGCCCGATTATGAATCCGCCAATGCAGCACTGCAGATAGGTGCGGATCGCGATGACCCTTGGAGCCTTCACAACCTCGCTCATCATTTGTTGTATGGGAAAGGAGCAAAAAAGGATCTCAAGAAATCGACCGAGTATTACCTGCGAGCCGCTCGCCTCGGGTTTGCATCATCCCAGAATAACGTAGGTTGGGCATATTATATGGGCACTGGAATAAAGCGCAGCATTCCGGATGCTGTATTCTGGATTACGAGAGCCGCAGATCAGGGGGAGGCGTTTGCCTATGGCTCACTCTGCGAGATGTATGATGCGGGAGATGTTTTCCAGCCAAACAAGGTGGAAGCGTACAAATGGTGCCGACTTGCAGTTGATAAACTACCAAAAGGCCACACACGGGATAGTGACGCCAATATACTAGCTAAGTATCGCAAGAAGATGACTTTGAGCGAACTCAATCAAGGCGAGACGCTAGTTAGAAACTGGAAGCCTCTCGTAGATGGTGGGCCGCAAATGTCGGATACGGATGATGGTTAGTTGTGTAGAACGACCGATACGTGACCTCGTGAAGGTACTATCCGAACGGGTCAAAATGTGAATACCTTGACCTTATCTGTGTCAGCCCTAATTTTTATATCTTTTTACAATTTGGTCTGCCCCCACAAGGTGGTCCAGTTTGAATGTTAATGCATGGTTGGCGTTTGGTCTATTGGAATGATCGCTTCGGGAGCTGGGGGTCGATAACCCAATGAACAATTGATGAAAAATGCTGGTGTCGAGCCGGTGAGTAACGACCAGAATGCTAATCCCGAGCGCCTTTGGTCAATAATCCGCATCGCGGATTATCCACTTTTTCTGCGGATTGGTACCGACATCGGAAGTGTACGGCAATTGTGGCTGACTGATGGAATTCAATACGGTGTGGGCAGTGTGATTGCGGCGTTGGCGCTCGCTGTTCTCGGCGGGATTGCGATCTTTTATGCCCGTCGTGACGAGCGTTCCTTCCTGAATCTGAGAGTCGCGAATGAAATGCTGGAGCATCGCGTCGGCGAGCGAACGGCAAGTCTCACTGAGAAATCGAACGCCCTTGAAAGTGCCCTCAACGAGCGAACGATCCTGTTTCAGGAGATCCATCACCGGATCAAGAACAGCCTTCAGGCCATCGCCTCATTGGTCCGCCTCAGCGCAAACGGCAACACAGATCCCGCTGTTCAGGCGGTGCTGGATGAAATCGCCCGCCGTATCCGGGCCATCGGCCAAGTGCATCAGACACTTTACGAGCAGAATGCGTTGGAACTCGTAGATTTGAAATCCTACCTCTCCAGCCTGATCAATTCGGAACGGGAGGTTTTTGGTGCCAAGGATCGCGGCATTAAAATTGGTGTCGAGGCTGAAGGGGAACTCCAGCTTGATATGGCTGTATCGGTTGGGTTGATCGTGAGCGAGGCTGTTGGCAATAGTTTCAAATACGCGTTTGAGGGGCGTCAGGATGGCGATATTTCAATCGAAGCGCGCGTCAAGAATGGGCATTGTCATCTGGCGGTGACGGACAATGGCATCGGCTTTCCGGCGAACGTCAAGGACGGCACCGGGATGATGATCATCAAAACAATAGCCAGACAGCGCAACGCGACCTTTCACCGATTGGAAGGCCCCGGCGCCGGAATTACATTTGATTTCGACGTAGCGCCTCAAGCATCGTCAACGCCCTGAACAAAAAGGCACCCGTCTCCGGGTGCCTCTTTCTTTCGTGTATCGGGAAGTCGGACTTCTTAGAAATCCATACCGCCCATACCGCCGCCACCGCCCATTGGCATGGCAGGCTTATCCTTTGGCAGCTCGGCGACCATGGCTTCGGTCGTGATAAGCAAGCCGGCAATAGAGGCTGCGTCCTGCAAGGCTGTACGCACAACCTTCGCCGGATCAACGATACCAGCGGCGAGCATGTCGACATATTCTTCGGTCTGCGCGTTGAAACCGTAGGTCTGCGACTTGTTCTCGTGGATCTTGTTGACGACGATGGAGCCTTCGACACCAGCGTTTTCAACGATCTGACGGATTGGAGCTTCGAGCGCCTTGAGGACGATGTTGATGCCGGCCTGAACGTCGGCATTTTCCGACTTCAGCTTGGCAACAGCCACCTTTGCACGGAGAAGGGCTGTACCGCCGCCTGGGACGATGCCTTCTTCAACCGCTGCACGGGTTGCGTTCAACGCGTCATCAACGCGATCCTTCTTTTCCTTCACTTCGACTTCCGTCGCGCCGCCGACGCGGATGACCGCGACGCCGCCAGCGAGCTTGGCAAGACGCTCCTGAAGCTTCTCACGGTCATAATCGGAGGTTGTCTCTTCGATCTGTGCCTTGATCTGGCCAACGCGGGCTTCGATGTCCTTCTTCTTGCCCGAGCCGTCAATGATCGTGGTGTTTTCCTTCTCGATCCGCACCTTCTTCGCGCGGCCGAGCATCTGGAGCGTCACTGATTCGAGCTTGATGCCGAGGTCTTCAGCAATCATTTCGCCCGATGTCAGGATCGCAATGTCTTCCAGCATGGCTTTGCGGCGATCGCCGAAGCCCGGAGCCTTGACGGCAGCAACCTTGAGGCCGCCACGCAGCTTGTTGACGACGAGCGTTGCAAGAGCTTCGCCTTCGACGTCTTCCGCGATGATCAGAAGCGGCTTGCCGGTCTGAACAACAGCTTCGAGAACCGGCAGCATGGCCTGAAGCGACGACAGCTTCTTCTCGTGAATGAGGATGTAGGGGTCGTCGAGCTCGACAACCATCTTTTCCGCATTCGTGATGAAGTATGGCGAGAGATAGCCACGGTCGAACTGCATGCCTTCGACAACGTCAAGCTCGGTCTCGAGGCTCTTGGCCTCTTCAACCGTGATCACGCCTTCATTGCCGACGCGCTGCATGGCGCTGGCAATCATCTTGCCGATCGAAACATCGCCATTCGACGAGATCGTGCCGACCTGCGCGACTTCATCCGAAGACTTCACCTTCTTGGCGCGGGTCTGGATGTCCTTGATGGCAGCGGCAACGGCGAGATCGACGCCACGCTTCAGATCCATCGGGTTCATGCCGGCGGTGACGTATTTTGCGCCTTCACGAACGATCGACTGTGCGAGCACAGTTGCCGTTGTCGTGCCGTCGCCTGCGACGTCATTGGTCTTGGAGGCGACTTCACGCAACATCTGCGCGCCCATGTTCTCGAACTTGTCTTCGAGTTCGATTTCCTTGGCGACAGTAACGCCGTCCTTGGTGATGCGCGGTGCGCCGAATGACTTATCGATCACGACGTTACGGCCCTTCGGACCGAGCGTGACCTTTACGGCATTGGCGAGGATGTCGACGCCACGGAGCATTTTGTCGCGTGCGTCGGATGAAAAGAGAACTTGCTTAGCAGCCATGATGATCTGCTCCTGTTTTGAGGTTTGAAACGAATTGCGATCGGAAAGGCTTATTTGCCGATGATGCCCATAATGTCGGATTCCTTCATGATGAGGAGATCCTGGCCATCAATCTTGACTTCGGTGCCTGACCACTTGCCGAAAAGGATCTTGTCGCCCTTCTTGACATCGAGAGGAACCAATTTGCCATGCTCGTCGCGAGCACCGGAACCGACGGCGACGATTTCGCCTTCCTGCGGCTTTTCCTTGGCAGCGTCTGGGATAATAATGCCGCCCTTGGTCTTTTCTTCAGACTCGAGACGACGAACGACCACGCGGTCGTGGAGTGGACGAAACTTCATATCTGCTATCCTTTTTCAAGCCGACGCTCACGCGCCCTGCTTCGTTGAAGGGGAGATGTTGGCACTCACCTACCCGAGTGCTAACATTACACGATGGAGATAGGGAGGCACACGACCACTGTCAAGCCCCGCGGCACGCTCAAAGACCGTCGCCGGCGAGCGAAATTTTTGGCGTAGCCTTCCTCAGCAAGATGAAGGCAGCAAAAATAATCAAAGCGGCGCCAAGATACGCCGTGATTCCGGGCCACTCACCAAAAAAGAAAATGCCAATCAGCGTCGCCCAGATGATATTTGTGAATTCCACCGTCCCGATGCGGGCCGCAGGTGCCGCACGTAACGCCGATGCAAGCGCGAATTGCCCTGCCGTCCCGAGCAGCCCCATCATCAGAACATAAGGCCACTCCGCCACAATCGCCGCAACAGGATCGCTCAGAAAAAACGCGATCGGCAGGATGATCAGCGCGGTCAGAAAATTCTGCAGCACAACAATCGTCGTGATCGGATCACTCCCCGTTCGCGCGCGCAGCAGCACGAGCGAGAGCGCATAGGTGCCCGCCGAACCGATTGCCGCGAGGATACCCAAAAAGTCATTTGAAATACCCTCCGCACCAAGCCCTTTCCCCACAGCAATCACCATGACACCGACGAATGACAAGGCAATGGCAAACGCAGTGGACGGATGCACCTTCTCGTGGAGCAGAAGACTGCCGAGAAGCGCGATAAAAATCGGCGACAAATAGGTGAAAACCATCGCCTCGACGATGGGAAGCGTCGACAGCGCGTAGAAAAACAGAAAACTCGTTGCCGCAAAGAAGACCGCCCGAATGGAATGCGCGCGCACCATGTCCCGCGTCGGAAGTGGCGGACGGACAATCAGGCCCAGAAGCCCCGCCCAGAAAATCCCCGAGACATAACGGATGGTCACGACATCAAGCGTCGTCAGACGCGTGGAAAGCTCCTTGGCAACGCCATCCATCAGCGTGAGCAAGCCGATCGCGAGACACGCAAGCAGCACCGGTCCGGCAGAAAGATCGTGGCGAAGCGGCACTTTCACCGTCTGGCCGCTTCTGGCACATCCCGCCGGTAGCCGAATTCCAGCGTGTCCGCGCTGTCATGCAGCGCACGCATCCCGGGAATACGCACGAAACCATGCTTCTCGTAGAATCTGTGTCCCGATTTGAACCGCGTATCCGTCCAGAGTTCCATCGACCCGGCCCCCGCCTGCCGCGCAAAGCTGAACGCCTGCTCCAACATGAGGCGCGCAATCTCCTGCCCGCGCAAATGGTGGGCAAGGTAGAATTTGAACAGTTCGAACACACCTTCCCGATACGTCGCCGCCACGGCAATCGAGCCGACAATCACGCGCGTTTGGTCGGGTTGCTTCTCCTCAAGCGTCCAAAGCTGCCCGCCCTTTTTTGCATAATGGGTGGCGGGAGCCCGCAATTCGGGGAATTCATCCGCAATGAACGGGCAATTCTCATAGTCACCGAAAATACGTTCAATGACCGCGGAAATTCCCGCGCCATCGGCGTCGATGGCGGGTCGAAATTCGAGCGTTGAGGGAAAGTCCGTCGGCATTGCCTGAAGTATCTCGTGCTGGCTGATTGATCCGTCTAGTGACACATATCCACCGCATGCGAAAGTGCCGGAAGGGGGGCAGCCTTAAGGAGCGAGCGCCTTGTTGCCGATGTCATGTCGATAAAATCCGTCGGCCCAGTCGATCTTTCCAAGTGCGGCATAGGCTCGGTCATGGGCTGCCTGCAGTGTTGCACCCGTGGCTGTCACGGCAAGAACACGCCCGCCCGACGAGCAAAGCGTGCCGTCGGCTGCTCGTTTCGTTCCCGCGTGAAAAACATGCACATCGTCAAGCGTCTCTGCCGCTTCCAGACTTCCAATGACACTTCCTGTCACAGGGGCCGCCGGATACCCCTTCGCGGCATAGATGACGGCCAGCGCCGCATCGTCCGACCATACGAGATCATCCGCCTTCAACCGTCCCTCCACGGTAGCGATGAGGGCGGCAAGCAGGTCGGATTGAAGGCGCGGCATCAGAACTTCACATTCGGGGTCCCCAAAACGCGTATTATATTCGATCAGTTTCGGCCCGTCCGGCGTGATCATGAGGCCCGCAAACAGAACCCCTTTGAACGGCGTGCCGCGCCTTTTCATCTCGTGCACGGTCGGCAGGATCATCTCCTGCATCACACGATCCCGGATCGCGTCGGTCACAATCGGCGCCGGTGAATAGGCACCCATCCCGCCTGTATTCGGTCCCGTATCGCCGTCGCCAACGCGTTTGTGATCTTGCGCCGAGGCAAGTGGCACCGCCGTATGTCCGTCAACAAGTGCAAAAAACGACGCCTCCTCGCCGAAAAGACACTCCTCGACAACAATTTCGACGCCTGCGCTTCCGAAAGCGCCACCAAAAATCATGTCGATAGCTTTCAGTGCCTCATCCAAAGTCGACGCCACGACAACACCCTTGCCCGCTGCCAGTCCATCCGCTTTGATAACAATCGGAGCGCCTGTGCCGCGGACATACTCCTTCGCCGCGCCAGCTTCGGTGAAGCGGGTAAACGCTGCCGTCGGAATATTGGCCACCTGACAAAGTTCTTTGGTGAATGCTTTCGATCCTTCAAGCCGCGCCGCTTCTTTCGAGGGTCCAAACGCCTGAATGCCTGCTGCTTCGAGATCGTCCACAATCCCGGCGACCAACGGTGCTTCAGGACCAATAATCACAAAGCCGATATGTTCCTGTCGGCAGAAGGCGATGATGTCCCGATGATTTCCAACGTCCAGCGGCACATTTGTGCCGTGTTGCGCCGTGCCGGGATTGCCCGGTGCGATAAAAAGATGATCGAGCAGCGGGCTTTGGGCCAGTTTCCAGGCCAAGGCGTGTTCACGTCCGCCCGAACCGATCAGTAATACCCGCATGCCGCGCTCCACCGTTTCAAGGGTTTCAGGCATTCGTCGATAATCATGCCGACGTCAACCTGCAGAAGACCTACCCAATGCCTGATTCGCACGTTAGAAAGAAACCATGCAGCAGGAACTTGTCTCGAATATTCCCGAATGGTCCGTCAGTGAGCTTTCAGGTGCTTTGAAACGCACCTTGGAGGATCAGTTCGGCCATGTCCGGTTACGCGGCGAGATTTCAGGGTATCGCGGGCCGCACGGATCCGGACACGTCTATTTTTCGATCAAGGATGCTTCCGCCAAAATCGATGCCGTGATCTGGAAAGGTGTTTTCAGCCGTGTGAAGTTTCGTCCCGAAGACGGGATGGAAGTTGTTGCCACCGGAAAAATCACGACTTTTGCCGGCAAATCCAGCTATCAAATCATTGTCGAAACCTTGGAGCCCGCCGGTGTCGGTGCCCTTCTTCAGCAATTGGAGCAGCGGAAGCAGCGCCTTGCAGCGGAGGGACTTTTTGCCGACGCGCGCAAACAACTCATTCCGTTTCTGCCCCGAACCATCGGCGTCATCACATCGCCTACGGGAGCAGTTATTCGCGATATTCTGCATCGGCTGACCGAACGATTTCCCTGCCATGTCCTTGTTTGGCCCGTGCGGGTTCAGGGAGAGGGGAGCGGCGAGGAAATCACCGCCGCCATTTCAGGCTTTAACGCGCTGCCCGAGAACGGAGCAATTCTGCGACCCGATTTGCTGATTGTCGCGCGGGGTGGCGGCTCGTTGGAAGATCTCTGGAGTTTCAACGATGAGAGCGTCGTCAGGGCAGCGGCCGAAAGCCTGATCCCGCTAATATCGGCGGTCGGCCATGAAACAGATTGGACGCTGATTGATTACGCCGCCGATCAGCGCGCACCGACACCAACCGCAGCCGCAGAAATGGCGGTTCCGGTCCGGTCGGAACTGTTGGCGACTGTGGGCGATATCGGCAGACGTCAATTTGGCGCGTTGAGACGGCTTCACGAGCGGCTCGTCTCCGAGCTGCGTTTGACAGCCCGCGCACTCCCCAGCGGCGCGGACCTTGTTTCCACTGCGAGGCAGCGATGTGATCTCGCAACAGCAAAACTTCATCGGGGTATGGAACGCTCTGTTGAATATCACCGCGGGCGGATCACCCAGCAGGCGCGCCGTTTGGCCAAGCTGTCCCCCGATGTCCGGATGGCTGGATTCCGTGCTCAATTGACGGGCCTTGGCAAACGGCTTTCCGCAGCACGTGGCGCGTCATTGCGGATGGAACAGCGTTCAATCGTTCAGGCGCGGGCCGGCCTTGCCGACGTGCTGAAGCGGCGTGATCGTGCCTTCGATGTCATCAATAACCGCCGCCACGCGCGACTGGAAACGATGGGGCAATTGCTTGTCAGCCTGAGCTATCAGGGTGTCTTGGCGCGGGGCTACGCGCTTGTCATGGATATCAACGGCAAACCGGTGCGGCAGGCCGTCGGTGTCAAGCCGGGCGATAGACTGGATATCCGTTTCCACGATGGCGGCGTTGCGGTAACGGCCGATGGCGACAGGGCGGATAAGCCATCATCGACGGGTTTGAAAGGGAAGGCTGCGGATCAAAAGAGTCTGTTTTGACCTCTGCGGCCTGATGTTTTTATTTGATCGCCGGATAGCGCAGGGCTAGATTGCCCGAAATTGTCTGGTTTTAAAGTTTTGATGGTCGGTAGTGGATATGATGAACCGTTTTGAAAAGAGCCAGATGCTCCCTGCCGAGGCCACATTGCAATATCTTGATGGTGACATTCGGGTTATTCGACCAGGCACCTTCGTCCGGTGTGGCGTAACCGGCGAGGTCATTCCGCTCGAAGAACTCCGGTACTGGAGCGTCGAGCATCAGGAGGCCTATGCCAGCCGTGAAGCAGTGTTGAAAAGAATCCCGGTCACGCCGAGAGCTTGAGATCGAGTTTTTGGCTGATGAAGTCCGTGAGTTGACTGGCGTTGTCGACCGCAAGTGACACGTCAAGCACTTTAATCTGCTCGGCGATTGCCCGAAATGCCCCCTGAATCCGGATGAAATCCTTCGCCGTTGTCACCGCCGTCCAGTGTTTCGCCCGACAAACGGCAAGAATTTCCAAGAGTTCATTCTCTGAATAAGGATGGTGATCGGGAAATTCCCGTCGCTCCTCGATCACGGCACCGCAGTCGGCGAGTGTTGTAAAAAATTTCGACGGTCGACCAATACCCGCAAAGGCAAAAACGGAAAGTCCCTTCAAACCGGATTTTTGGTGGGGATCCGGTTCGAGAAGTCCCCTGAAAACAGGGATGCTTTCGGGTACCGAGAGAATATCCGGGTGAACCCCGCCCTCTCCGATCAGAAGAACAGCATCAACCAACGGCCATTGCGCGGCGAGGGGAGCCCTTAACGGCCCTGCGGGAAGACAATACCCATTGCCGATACCGGCCTCGGCATCAATCACGGCAATCGAGAAATCTTTGAGCAGCGCTGGATTTTGCAGCCCGTCATCCATCACGATGCAATCGCCTAGACGGGCCGCCATTGAGGCTCCTGAAACGCGATCCCGTGAAACGATCACCGGTGCGATCTTGGCCAAGAGAAGCGGCTCGTCTCCGCAATCGCTGGATGTGTGACGCGCAGGATCCACTTGGACGGGGCCCTTCAATCGCCCGCCATACCCCCGCGAAACAAAGACTGGACGCCGACCCGAACGCAAAAGCCATTGCGCGACAAACACCGCAGTCGGTGTTTTACCCGCGCCGCCAGCCACCAGATTGCCAACGCAGATGACCGGAATTTCGGCCTTCTGCCCCTGTTTTTTCAGACGGGCTTGCGCTGCAGCGCCGTAGATCGACGCGAGCGGCGTCAGCAAAGCCGAGATCAGACCCGGAGGTTTCCACCAAAATGACGGCGCGCGCATTACAAAAACTGAACCATGTTTTGCCCTATCGCCGCGCATCAAGGTGCATGCGAACCAGAAACGGGGCAATGGCCGCCATCGTCTTGTCGACCGCACCGCCCAACTGGTTGATTGCTTCCCCCGCAGCCTTCGCCATCTGGCGGATTTCGGCGGGATGGTCAAACAGGTGCCCTACAGTGTCGGTCAGCATGTCCGGTTCCAAAATCGAAATCGCGCCACCCGATTTTCCTAAAACGGCATAAATATCCGCAAAATTCTGGACATGCGGCCCGTGCACCAAGGCAGCACCGAGTTTAACCGGTTCGATCGGATTCTGACCGCCATGAGGAATGAGCGAGCCGCCCATGAAAACAATCGGAGCAAGCCGAAAAAAGAGGCCAAGCTCGCCGATTGTGTCGGCAATATAGACATCGGTCGCGCTGTCGGGCACGAGACCGGCAGAGCGGAGCGACGCCCGCAAACCGGCGCGTGTCGCAAGGGCTGCGATGGACTTGCCGCGTTCCGGATGGCGCGGGACAATCAACGTCAGGAGATCAGGGAAATACGCGGAGAGATTGGCATGGGTCGTCAATACGGCCTCGTCTTCTCCCTCATGTGTCGAGGCAGCAAGCCATACCGGGCGGTTCCCGACCAACGCTTTCAGAGCGGAAAGTTTCAATGGCGGCGCTGGGGGCGCAATACTGTCGAATTTCAGATTACCGGTTACCCAAACGCGTGGCGCGCCCAGACGCAACAATCTCTCCGCATCACTCTGGGTCTGCGCAAGGCAGATATCAAAAAGGGACAGAAGATGTTTCGGGACACGGCCGAAACGCTGCCAACGCCTGAAACTACGCTCGGACATCCGTGCATTGACCAGCAGGATCGGGATTTTTTTTCGTTTTGCTTCCAGCAGGAGATTTGGCCAAAGCTCCGACTCGGCGAACAGGATCAAGTCAGGACGCCAATGCTGGAGAAAGCGGTCAGCATAGCGCGGCAAATCGAGCGGAACAAACTGGTGCAAAGCACCAGGAGGTAGACGATGTTCGAGGATCTGGGCCGATGTGACAGTTCCCGAGGTGACAATGACAGACACGTCCTGCTTCGTCAGCTCCTCGACAATCGGCAACAGCGAGAGAACTTCGCCAACGCTCGCGCCATGAAGCCAGACAAGATGACCCGCGGGGCGTCCTCGCGTCGACTCGCCGCGTCTTTCGCCGAGCCTTGTCCGATCTTCCTTGCCCTTGCTCGCCCGGCGAAACAAGAATAGCCGGGCAAAAGGCTCGAAACTCCCCGACAGACCGCGATAAAGACGAAGCCCGACCGGCAGAGTTTTCATGCGCGCTTACTCCTCGCGGCGGCACCCGGGTCAGCAACCCCGAGATAAGCGTAGGCACGACGATGCACCTCGTCAAGCCGAGCCTGAAGCAGCAAACGGGCCGCTTCAAGGGCAGTTTCATCCGCGTCACGTGCAACATGGATTGCGTCGCCAAGCATCACAATTCCATGCCCGAAAGGGAGGCAAATCGGCGTTCGGTCCCAATTCTTGAGGTCAATGCGTCGACTTGTGGCGACGACAATCGGGTAGATTGGACGACCGGACAATTTTGCGAGTGCGATAATGCCCGGGCCGGCAATGCGTGCCACTTTCGGCACATCCGGCGTGAGCACAACCGAAGCCCCCTCTTTCAGCGCGGTCAGCATTGCTCTCAGGCCAGCCGCTCCGCCCTTTTTGTCACCTTGCTTCCTGCCGCCCCCCGATGCGCGAATCGGTTCCAATCCTATCGCAACGGAAGCAGCGGCAATCACGCCGGCATCACCATGCCGCGAGATCAGGACGGCGAAACGCAACCCCCGGCGATGCGCCAGAGGCAGCATGAAATTCTGGCCATGCCACAAAGCAAAAATGCCCGCCCCGTCGCGATCCAATTTGGCATAGAAATCCGGCGGATCGAATTCCAGACGATTGGTCGCCCGCACAAACCGCAGATAAAGCGATAAAAGCCAGCCAACACCAGCCTGCACAGCGCCATGTCGGAGAAATCGTTTCAGCATGCGTGTAAAATTTCCAACATAGGTTCAGCGGCTACCCGGCGCTTCGGGATCCAGCAGGCGATGCAGATGAACCATATAATACCGCATATGGGCATTATCGACCGTGGCCTGCGCCTTCGCTTTCCAGACCGCCCGCGCCGAGTCGTAATTCGGATAAACCCCCACGAGATCAAGCTTGGCGAGGTCAACAAACTCCGACCGTTCAAGATCCACCAACTCGCCACCAAACACCAAATGGGGCAGTTGCTTCTTAGCTGTAGCCATAAGGACAGTCCTCCGCGTCACGAAAAGGCAAACTGAACCGCTTACTCAAAAAACCTTGGCAGCCGTCTCGGAGCTCACGCTAAGGGCAACTGTTAGCTTGTGGGCAAGAGGTTTGTGGCCTGCCGCGATCATCCCGTGGATGGTCGATGGTTTGTTGTAGGAAGGGACAATGCCGCCGACCGAAAGTAATTCGCCCCCGGCCTCGTTGAGGATTGCGTGCGCCGCCGCAATATCCCAATCATGCGCGCCCGCATTTGCGATCCCCCCGTCAATCCCGCCATCTGCGACCCGCGCCATGCGATAGGCCAGCGAGTGGATGCGCGGCGCCCGCTCGAACGGACCGTGGCTCTCGTGCAGCAGATCAATCATGCGGCGCGGACCACCGATCCGCGCATTGCGGATTTCGGCCGTTTGCGTAACTTTGATCACCACGCTGTTCAATCGCGCACCCAAGCCACTCCCGGCATCAAAGGTTTCCCGCGTCACCGGTGCGTGAACGACACCCAGAACAGGGCGGCCTTGATCCACAACCCCGATCGCAATGGTCCAATCCTGGTCACCCTTGGCGAATGATCGTGTGCCGTCAATTGGGTCGACGATCCATACATGGCGGCTTTTCAGCCGGATGGGATCATCCTCTGTCTCCTCTGATAACCAGCCAAACGACGGCGCCAGTGCGCGAAGCTTTTCCTTCAGAAAACGGTCGACAGCAAAGTCGGCATCGGTCACAGGCGAGCCGCTATCCTTGTAATGGATCGCCGCGCTTGTCTGATGGCCTGATCTGAAAAAAGAGAGCGCAATGTCGCCTGCTTCAAGCGCTAGTTCGCGAACGCTGGTCAGCAGTCCAGGCAGTGTCTCGGTGAAGTCCGGTGAGATCGGTGTATTTACGAGGTGCATGGGGCTGTTTAACGCTCCCGGTTCGAAGCGGCAAGTAAAAGCGGCAAGTAAAAGCGGCAGGCCGGCAACTTAATCCGCCATCGCAACTGGAAATGAGCCTTCTTCGGCGCCATATCTTGTTAGTCCCGGGTTTGACGGGAGAGCCACTGCATCCGCGGGCACGGCGCCGCTGGAACACTCGGAAAGACTGTCACAATGCCCCATCACGAAATGATCGACCTCAATATTGACGGCATGACATGCGCCTCCTGCGTCAGCCGGGTTGAAAAAGCTCTGGGGTCCGTTGCCGGCGTCCTGAAAGCTGATGTCAATCTCGCGACCAAGACGGCGCGGGTCGAGGTGACAGAATCCTCGGTGAAAGCGGCCGATCTGATCACAGCCGTCGATGATGTCGGCTACGGCGCCACCCTTGTCATTCAGGGTGCCGGCATGCGCCAAACCACTGAAAGAGCGCAAAAACGTGCGTCAAAGGCGCTCGCTCTGGCAATGATGGCGATGGTGCTTGTGTCCCCGTTTCTGTTCGGCATGGCGGGCATGGCTTTCGGCCTCGATCTGATGCCGCCGCCAGCGGCACAATTTGCGCTCGCAACTTTGGTCCAGTTTGGGCTCGGATGGCGCTTCTATGTTTCAGCATGGAAGGCGCTGCGTTCCGGCGTGGCGACGATGGATCTTCTGGTCGCACTCGGAACGACTGCAGCCTACGGTCTCAGCCTTTACATCTGGCAAATCTCCGACCTTGAGCATCACACGATCCATCTCCAGTTCGAGTCGGCATCTGTTGTGATTGCCTTCGTCTTGCTCGGCAAATGGCTTGAAGAGCGCGCCACGTCCGAAACCACATCGGCAATCGCCGCGCTGGGACGGCTCAGCCCGTCGGAGGCCAGACGCGTTCGGGATGGCGTTGAAACAATGGTCGCTCTCGACGCGGTCAGGGTCGGCGACACGGTGATGGTGCGTTCCGGCGAGACAATCCCGGTCGATGGCGTCATTGTTGAAGGCACTGCGAGCGTTGACGAGTCCATGGTGACAGGTGAGAGCCTGCCCGTTTCCCGCGTCAAAGGCGATGCGGTCATCGGCGGCACAGTCAATCTTGATGGTCTCTTGATTGTTGAAACGCGCTCTATTGGCGCAGAAACCACGCTCGCCCGCATCATTCGCCTTGTCGAGAGCGCCCAGGCGTCGAAAGCGCCGGTCCAGAAACTCGTCGACCGGATCAGCGCCGTTTTCGTTCCAATCGTCCTGATTATCGCCGTTCTGACGTTTTTTGGCGGGGTCTTTGTTGATAAAGGCGCGGAACAAGCGCTGATCAACGCGGTTTCAGTGCTTGTGATTGCCTGTCCCTGCGCACTGGGGCTCGCAACGCCGACAGCCATTCTCGCAGGCACAGGCATTGCCGCCCGGTTTGGCATTCTGGTGCGGGATGCCGCAGCGTTGGAACGCGCCGCGGGCGTCACAAAGGTCGTTTTTGATAAGACGGGGACGCTGACAACCGGCCACCCCGTCGTA
Organism: Alsobacter soli; assembly: GCA_945883115.1. GTDB lineage: Bacteria > Pseudomonadota > Alphaproteobacteria > Rhizobiales > Beijerinckiaceae > CAIUPE01. Next base: position 10,134 of record CAMCXA010000036.1, on the reverse strand, counting down.
ACCGCCGTTGAAACAAGTGCCGCGATGACGCCTGATCAGGCAATCCGGCTTGCTGCTGCGCTTGAGGCAGGCAGCGAGCATCCTCTTGCGAAGGCGATCAGGCAAGAGGCCGAACACCGTGGCGTCACCGCTGAAAATTTGGTTGCCGATTTTAAAACAATCGTCGGAGGCATCACCGGAACCATTGGCGGCCAATCAGTTGTGTTCGGTAACAGAGCCTGCGTTGAAGCGCTCAAAATTGCGACCGGCGATCTTTTACCGAAAGCAGACTACTTTGCGTCCGAAGGGCGCGGCATCAGTTGGTTGGCTGATCGGGGCACAGGCAAGGCACTGGCGATCATCGCGTTCTCGGACGTCGCCAAGGATACCGCCCGTTCCGCGGTGGCCGCATTGAAAGCGATGGGGATCACGCCGGTTATGCTGACGGGTGACGGGCAAGGCGCTGCGGATCAAATCGCGCGCAATGTCGGCATTGAGAGCGTCTTTGCGGAAATCAAGCCGGCGGAAAAGGCGTCAACCATTGCGACACTTAAAGAACAGGGTGGAATCATAGCCATGGTCGGCGATGGTGTGAATGATGCCCCGGCACTGGCAGCGGCTGATGTGGGGATTGCGATGGGGTCGGGTACTGCTGTCGCAATCGAGACCGCCGGAATAACCTTGATGCGGAGCGATCCCCGAATGGTATCCGATGCGATCCGCCTGTCAAAACGGGTCGTGATGACAATCCGCACGGGCCTGTTCTGGGCTTTCGCCTATAATGTGATCGGGATACCGCTCGCCGCTATGGGCGTGCTATCACCCGTATTCGCCGGAGCGGCAATGGCGCTTTCAAGCGTCAGCGTCGTTGGCAACGCCCTCACACTGCGCTTGTGGCGGCCTCAAGCGAATGATTGAAGCCTTCTCAACCTAATCCCCGAAGCTGAACGGCGAGATGTTGCGCACTGCCTCGTCGATGCGCAAACGGCGTTTCATGGGCGGCGCCGCGCGTTGCGCACAATTTGGTCGCTCGCATAGGCGGCAATTGACGCCGATTGGTGTCGTGACAGTCGATTTGAGATCGATACCGCGGGCATAAATCAGGCGGTGCGCATATTTGAGTTCGCAGCCAAGTCCGATGACGAATTGACTTTCGGCTTCACCCCAACCGGTCGATGCGCGTCGGGATTGGCGCGCCATCGAGAACCATTTGGCACCGTCCGGCATTTCGATGATCTGTGTCAGGATTTTGCCCGAGACTTGAAAGGCCTCGTGGATATTCCAAAGCGGGCAGGTGCCACCAAATCGGGAAAACGGAAAGCTCCCCGCGGAAAACCGCTTCGAGACATTCCCCGCCTGATCAATCCGGATCAGAAAAAATGGTATTCCCCGAGCGCCGGAGCGACCCAGCGTTGTCAGACGATGGGCAACCTGCTCGAAACTGGCCTGAAATCTCGCCCCGAGAACATCCGTGTCATAGTCGACGCTCTCCGCCGCTTCGAGAAATTTGGCATAGGGCATCATGAGTGCAGCGGCGAAGTAATTTGCGAGTGAGACACGCAAAAGCGCCTTCGCCGGGCCATCCTGCGGCTCAAAACGGCCGGCGATTGATCCGATAACGCTCCCGAATTCGGTCAATCCGATTTGATACGCCACTTGAAAAGTACGCCCCGCCTGATCACTCATTTCAGACAACATCAGCCGCCGCCGGTGAAAATCAAATCGCCGGATTGAGCCGGGCATCACCTCGACAGGAAAGATCTGCACCTTGATTCCGTGATTGGCCTTCATGCGTTGGCAAAGCGCATCAAAAAGAGGTTCACCGCTTGGCACCGCTTCATTCCAGACAGTTTCCGCGGCTTCCTCAAGTTCGGGAAAGTGATTGTTCGCGGACTGGATCAGATCGCGAACCCGGTCAACCGGGTTATCAGAGCCGACCCCCTCGCTCCGGTCATGATCAAGGTCGGAAACGGATCCCGCCCCGCTTTCCGATGATCGCAAATCGGCATAGGCACTGTAGAGTTTTTGGATCGCCTCGCCGATGGAAGGCGCAAGCGTGGTCAGTTCCCGTAATTCGTCTTTTGAAACGGTCACGGAGCGAAACACGGGATCCGAAAAAATCTCCTCCATCTCTCCTGCAAGACGCGTCTCTTCCTCGCGGGCAAAAGAACGCGGATCGACATTATAGGCTTCTGCCAAACGGATCAGGACCTGCGCCGTAACGGGCCGTTGATTGCGCTCCATCAGATTGAGATATGACGTGGAAATGCCAAGCTCTCCCGCCATACCGCTTTGAGAGAGCCCCAATTCGCGGCGGAGACGCCGGATACGCGCCCCTGCGAGAATTTTTCGACCGGCCTCGATCATGGCTTACCTGTTTCAAAAAACATACAAAAATTTACAAATTAACAATAACACATTTTGTTAAATCATACAGTATGACTTTTTCATCAATTTGTCCATCTAGCGTATTTTGAAGTTTTAATTCTATATAAAATTATGAAAATCGGGTTTTACCAGATTTGAACTTTAGTAATCGGGTCACCGATTTTGTAAAATAATGTGAACGATACCGTATACTGCAATGGGAGATACACATGACCAAAGCCACTTTTGACGATCTTGTCCCTCATGCCCCCAAAGGCCGTTTTGATGGCGTACGTCGAACCCATACGGCGGAGGAGGTTCTCCGGTTGCGCGGGTCCTTTCCGATTGCGCACACTCTCGCCGAGCGCGGAGCCAATCGGCTATGGGAACTGATGAAGGACGAACCTTTCGTTAATGCGCTTGGTGCCGTGACAGGTAATCAGGCCATGCAAATGGTCCGCGCCGGGCTCAAGGCAATTTACCTGTCTGGGTGGCAGGTGGCGGCCGATGCCAATACAGCTGGCGCGATGTATCCCGACCAATCCCTCTATCCTGCCAATGCCGGCCCTGAATTGTGCCGCCGGATCAACCGGACCTTGAAGCGCGCGGACGAGATCGAGCATTCTGAGGGCGGGGCGAAACGGGAGTGGTTTGCGCCAATCGTCGCTGATGCCGAGGCAGGCTTCGGCGGCCCCTTGAACTCCTATGAAATCATGAAGGCCTATATCGAGGCGGGCGCAGCTGGCGTCCATTTCGAGGACCAGCTCGCCTCCGAGAAAAAATGCGGCCATCTCGGCGGGAAGGTTCTTATCCCGACCTCGGCGCATGAGCGCAATCTCTCGGCAGCAAGACTTGCCGCCGATGTGATGGGCGTTGCGTCTGTCATCGTCGCCCGAACCGACGCCGAGTCAGCACGGCTGATCACCTCCGATATTGATCCCCGTGACCGCCCGTTTATCGAGGAGAACTCGCGGACGCCCGAAGGCTTCTATCGTTTGAAAGAGGGTACGGGTCTTGACCATTGCATCTCGCGCGGACTCGCCTTCGCTGAATTGGCCGATTTGATCTGGTGGGAAACCTCGCACCCCGACCTGAAGGACGCCATGATTTTTGCTGAAGCGATCCAGAAGAAGTTCCCCGGAAAAATGATGGCCTATAATTGCTCGCCCTCCTTCAACTGGAAGGCTAAGCTGGACGAAGCGACAATCGCCAAATTCCAGCGCGAACTGGGCGCAATGGGGTACAAGTTCCAATTCGTAACCCTTGCCGGCTTCCACGCCCTCAATCACGGCATGTTCGAATTGGCACGCGGCTATAAGGACCGTGGCATGGCAGCCTATTCAGAGCTTCAAGTGGCGGAGTTCGCCTCTGAGGCCGATGGCTACACTGCAACCCGCCACCAACGCGAAGTCGGCACGGGATATTTCGACCTCGTGGCAACCGTCATTTCGGGAGGCCAGTCGTCAACCACCGCGATGGGTGAGTCGACCGAGAAGGCCCAGTTCAGCGGACATCAACTGGCAGCCGAATAGGCGGCCCTATTTTTCAAACGGAGGCTTCAATGGCACGAACACATGTGAAAGAGCGAACTGAGACGATGACATCCGAAATGGACGACGCCCAGAAGAGCGCCATCCGGATGTTGGCGAATGATCTTCACCGACTGAACCAGGCGGTCATGAAGGCGGTGGAAACCGGACTGTCCGTCGAACTGCAGCGGACAGCTCGACACCACGCCGAAGGTGGCTATTGGGGTGACCTGCTGATGCCGATTGTCGTCAAGCAGAAGTGATTTTTTGACCAAACTGGTAACAAAATCTACATGCGATCCGGATCGGGTCGCATGTTCCAGTGTTTGTACCAGTTAACTGGAACAGATAGGCCTATTTTTTCCACTGTATTTCCGTCAAATCATTGACTGGAATGGGTACGTTCTCCCACAATCCCGTGAGATTAGCGTTCCAGACGCCGCTCTTCGGCAGGAGGAAAAGGAACACATTGACACAGTCCTCGGAAAGAATTTTCTGAGCCTTTTCAATGAGTTCAAGGCGCTTTTTCTGATGAGTCGTCGCCGAAAGCTCTGTTATAACAGCCTTATACGCTGGGCTGTGGTAATCAAAGTAATAATCATCCCGTGCATAGATATCGAGATCAAGCGGCTCCACGTGCGAAATAATCGTCAAATCATAGTTCCGGCCTTTGAAAACATCCGATAACCATTGTGCCCATTCAACAGGAATTATTTCTACATCAATACCTACTTGTTTCAGCTGAGATGCAATGATCTCTCCTCCACGCCGTGCATATTCTGGCGGAGGTAAAACAAGTTTCAATTTGAAATCTTTAGGAATCCCTGCTTCAAGTAAAAGTTTTTTAGCTCGATCTGGATCATAAGAATACCGGCCTGTCAGATCAATATAACCGGGGCTAGTTGGCGAATAATGCGAACCGATCGGTTGTCCGATACCGAACATCGCACCATCAATAATCGCCTTTCGATCAACAGCATAAGCTAATGCTTGGCGAACCCGAATATCATTCAGCGGTGCCTTGCCATTATTGATCGCAAGAATGGTTTTACCTTCTGTGTTCCCGATAACTACTTTGAATCTTGGATCAGAACGGAACTGGTCAAGGTTCTCGGGCGCCGGATAAATCGGGAAAGCATCGATATCCCCCGCCATCAAAGACGTGTAAGCCGCTGAAGAATCGGCAATAAATTTGATGGTAGCCCGCTCGAGCGCAACAGGTTTCCCCCAATAAGCTGGATTGCGCTGGAGATCGACACTCGCACCCCGAATCCAGTTCTTGAAGAAAAAAGGCCCGGTACCAATCGGATTTGTCTTGTTATTCTCGGCACTTACAGCCGAAACAATGACAGCGGCAGGCCATCCGAGATTAAACAAAAACGCCCCGGTCGGCCGCTTTAGTCTGATGGTGAGCGTCGCCGGATCGTTAACCTCGATGGACTCGATTGGTTCAAAAAGCACCTTTTGAGGGTTCACACTCGCTTCACCACGGGCACGATCAAACGAAAATTTGACGGACCCAGCCGAAAATGGCGTTCCGTCATGAAATAAAACGCCTTTTTGCAGATAAAACACGTAAGTTTTGCCATCCGGCGATATATCCCATGATGACGCAAGTGCGGGCTTTACCTCGCCGTTACGATCAATCCGTGTGAGCCCCTCAAAAATATTTGCATAACCAACCTCACCAATCGCAGCCGCCGCGCCTGCTGTCGGATCAAGGTGGGGAGGCTCAAGCCGGACGCCTATAATTACATCATTTCGAGGGGCGGCAGACGCAAACGCGACGCTTCCGATGAGAAGGCCTAGAGTTAAAAAAAGACATACAAGCGATTGAAGTTGTTTCAATTTTCATCCCCCCGGATTAGCTTATGTTGCAATGCAACAAATTGCTTTTAGATTGAGAGTATCACAATTGCAAGAACCCTCGATCTGACGGCTTAAACATCAATCCGTGTCATGACTTCGTCCGCGATGGCAAGCGATGCTGTTAGTCCCGGGCTTTCAATTCCAAACAGGTTGACAAGACCTCTCACAGCATGAAGTTCCGGACCATCAATCCTGAAATCCGGAGCCGGATCGTTAGGCCCAGAGATTTTAGGACGAATGCCTGAATAACCGGGAAAAAGTGCATTATCGGGTAACCCGGGCCAATAACGACGAATAGCAGCATCAAACCCATTGGCGCGCTTGGGATCAACATCGTATTCGATGGCATCCACCCATTCAACATCTGGTCCGAAACGCGCTTGTCCTGCAAGATCAAGTGTTAAATGGACGCCGAGACCATGCGTGTGAGGAGCTGGATAAATCAATCTGCTGAAAGGTGCTCTGCCGATCAAATTGAAGTAATTCCCTTTCGCATATCGTGTCTGAGGCACGAAGGCACGATCAAGACCGATCATTGATTGGGCCGCTGTCGACGCATGTAGGCCGGCGCAATTGATTAGTGATCCGCAATTGAGGCGCATCGGGTCTGCACCTCCAGTTTGAACCGTAATAGCGTTGCCGCCGACATCAGCGAATTGAAACGGAGTATTGAAGGCAATGATTGCTCCATGATCTTCGGCATCTCCCTGAAGAGCAAGCATGAAGGCGTGGCTATCGAGAATCCCGGTTGAAGGCGAATGCAGTGCAGCAATACAAGATAGTGCTGGCTCCATGCGTTGAGCAAGCTCTCCAGAGATAACGACAAGCTCCTCAACTCCGTTCACCAAGCCCTTTTGATGAAGACCTTCGATCGTCGATAGTTCAGAAGAGTCGTTAGCGACGATTAACTTTCCACAGCGACGATAGGGAACATGGTGATCGTCGCAGAAGCCATAAAGTAGCTTTCGACCTGCAACACAGAGTTGGGCTTTGAGGCTTCCCTCCGGATAATACAGACCTGCATGAATCACCTCGCTATTGCGAGACGATGTTTCTGTTCCAATGGCTTCGGTAGCTTCAATCACGATCACGGAGCGTCCAGAGAGCGCAACCGCACGCGCAGCCGCAAGGCCCACCACGCCCGCTCCGATAATAATGGTATCAATGTCGGTCACAATCCAGTTTCCCGTATCTCACCATTCTCGTTGCCGAAGTTATCGATTACGTCAAGCAAGTGTCGCCACGAGATTAAAGGTTCGACACTTGCGGGTTGTGAATTTCTAGATCAGATTAAGGAAAGGGTCCCCTTCATAAGAACGAAATTAAACTCCATGTCATTGAATTTATTTAACCTTTCTGGACGTCTCGCTCTCGTTACCGGATCAAGTCAAGGTATCGGCCTTGCCATGGCGGCTGGGCTGGCTCGTGCTGGAGCGCATGTTGTCCTGAATGGACGTGATCCGAACAAGCTGGAAATTGCAGCCAAAAGCCTCATTGACGAGGGGCTGACTGTATCGACTTCTGCCTTTGACGTTTCTGATTCGCACGCGGTTGAGATCGCTGTTGCCGCTATTGAAGAGAATATTGGCCCAATCGATGTTCTCATCAATAATGCCGGAAAACAATACCGCGGTGCAGCGGAAGAGTTCACTGATGAGGCTTGGCACGATATTTTCAAAATAAATGTCGACAGCGTTTTTTTCGTCGCACGCTCTGTTGGACGTCGGATGATTGTTCGCAAACGTGGCAAGATTGTTAATATTGGCTCAGTCCAAAGCGAACTCGGGCGTCCAACCATCGTCCCTTACACCGCGACAAAAGGCGCGGTTAAGATGATGACCAAGGGCTTATGTGCCGAATGGGCCAAACATGGCATTCAGGTCAATGCGATCGCGCCGGGCTATTTTGTAACAGAGCTCAATAAGGCTTTGGTCGAAAATAAGGATTTCAGTGACTGGCTTTGTAAACGAACTCCCGCAGGCCGCTGGGGCAATGTCGAGGAGTTGGTCGGAGCTGCAATCTTTCTGTCTTCCATGGCATCAAACTTTGTGAATGGTCATGTTTTGATGGTTGATGGCGGTTTGACAGCTAGCGTTTAAGACTGATTGGGTTCATTAGAATTTTTAACTTCAATAAAAAACTGAGGATGATTCAAATGAGCAAGCCATATGACGATATTCTTCCGACACCCTTTGAAGTGCTCGATAAGCGTGCAGCGGGATTGTTCAATGGTACGGCCAAGTTGGAGCGTCTTTATGTCGGTTGCCGTTGGGCTGAAGGTCCCGCTTATTTTCCGGCGGGGCGTTATCTGATCTGGTCCGACATACCGAATAATCGGATTATGCGTTATGATGAAACGGACGGAAACGTGTCTGTGTTCCGGTCGCCTTCCAATAATACAAACGGCCATACCGTTGATCGGCAAGGGCGGCTTATCGGCTGCGAACATCTCGGTCGACGTGTGTCACGAACGGAGATTGATGGCTCTATCACTATTCTCGCTGATCGTTTTGAGGGCAAACGTTTTAATTCGCCCAACGATGCTGTTGTAAAGTCGGATGAGTCTATTTGGTTTACCGATCCTGCTTATGGAATTGATTGGGACTATGAAGGCGAGCGCGCCAAAAGTGAAATTGGCGGATGCCACGTTTACCGTATTGACGGCAAAACCGGAGCGATAACTCAGGTAGCAACTGATTTTGTCAGGCCAAACGGTCTCGCATTTTCACCCGATGAAACAAAGCTTTACATCGTAGATACAGGCGCAACTCATGTCGAAAATGGCCCGCGGCATATGCGCGTGTTCGATGTTGATGGTGCCAAACTCAAGAATGGTAAGCTGTTTGCAACCTGTACAAATGGTCTTTTTGACGGATTCCGCGTGGACGAAGATGGCCGTATTTGGACCTCTGCAGGCGATGGCGTGCATGTATATGATCCGGACGGCACCATGATTGCGAAGGTTAATGTTCCTGAAATAGTCGCAAATGTTTGCTTTGGCGGACGTCATCGAAGCAGACTTTATATCTGTGGGACGACTTCTCTGTATTCATACTTTACGCTAACCCGAGGTGCAAAGACATTTTGATTTGTTGCAGAAAACTACTGTCCCGCGTCTGTTTTGTCGCGGGACAGTTAACTTCTAAACTCACATGGCCCGTTTTTGCTCGGAAGTTGAAATTCCCAACAAAGCATATAGCGGACAAAATCCGACAAGCGCTGTGAGGATTGGTACAATTCCGATCCATCCGATCCAGCCCCACTCCGTCGCCGGAACACCAATCGGGATTGCAAATGCAATCAAAGTCAACCCGAGAACGACCCTAGCGGCACGGTCAATAGGCCCCATGTTTGTATTCATGTCTTAAACTCCCTTTCTTGCCATCGGGAAGGGGGAGAGTGGACGATCAGAACTCTCAGGTCGCTGATACAGATCAACCGAGCCCTTAAATTATCAGTCGATCGATTGACCCTGTTTTCTCAGAGTTGACCCACGAATGATCCAGGCCAAAACAAGCACAACAACGACACCTGCGATTGAAACCGGCAGTTCAACAGCCTTGATCGTTTCTTGGGCCGTAATCGTTCTAAGCCAGGGATCGCTGACAGCCATTTTTCCAGCTACCCAACCGAGGAGGCCGGCCCCTAGCCAAACAAGCAGCGGGTAGCGAGAAATCAGGGCAAGCAATAATGTCGAGCCACCAATAATCAGAGGAATCGACAAGAGGACACCAAACACGATTAAAGAAAAATCACCGTCAGCAACGGCCGCGATTGCCACAACGTTGTCGAGGCTCATCACAAGATCTGCAATCGCAATAGTTCGCACCGCATGCCAAAGTTTCTCGGGCGCGGGGATTGTATCGTGGTCGCTGCTGCTCTCGTCAAGGATTAAACGAACCGCAATCCAGATGAGTAGAGCACCACCAACAAGTTTAATGAACGAGATTTCAAGTAGTTGGACAACAATAAACGTGAAGGCCAAACGCAGACCGATTGCAACACTGGCACCTAAAACCATTCCAATGCGCTTTTGCCGAGGCGGTAGAGCTCTACACGCCAGGGCGATTATGATCGCATTGTCCCCCGAAAGAAGAAGATCAATCCAGAGGATCTGTAGTACAGGCAAAAATTGAAATGGTACTATTTCCATGCTCAACGACCTAGGCTCAGGACTCATTGATTAGAGCCAGAAGATTACAGTTGCTGCGATGCAGATTGCGGACATGAAGGTATGAGCGCACCTATCATAACGGGTGTGGATGCGCCTCCAATCTTTCAACCGACCAAACATGTTCTCGATCTTGTGCCTCTGGCGGTAGAGGATTTTATCGTGAGCAATTGGTATTTTGCGGTTTGCTTTCGACGGGATGCATGGCTCAATACCGCG